>JAOAGV010000051.1:0-10498 GCA_026415575.1 Candidatus Sumerlaeia bacterium | reverse complement strand
GTCGGCAGCGTCAGATGTGTATAAGAGACAGCGCCTCTATCGCCTGCGCAACAGCCTTGACAGCCGGTCGCTGGCGCTCGTGGCGCTCACACTGATGCGGCTGGAGCGGCAGCCGATGGCGAAAGAAGTGGCGGATGTGCTGGCGACAAAAAACTTGTTCACAGGCAAGATGCCTGCGCTCCCTTTGGAGCGCGACATTAACTTTCCGTGGGCGGGCGACCCTCTTGAAGTGGCTTCGCTGGCCGTGCTGGCATTTGCAAAGGTTGGCGGGTTGGATCAGCAAGTCGAAGAGGGCGTGGCGTGGCTCTTACAGCACAAAGCGGGGCAACTGGCGCCCGTCTCGCCCTACCGGCTGACCGTGTCGAGTTACATCCCGCCGGTTTCGGCCAAGGGCGTGGCGGCGATGACCGAGGCGCTGGCCGAATATTACGGCAAAGCCAAACCGGCCGCCAACGACTACACGCTTGAAATCGCCGTCAACGGCAAAGACGTCCGCAAGATCAGCGTCAAGGGCACAACGCGCACATTGACCATCGAAGTACCGCCGGCGTTCGTGGCCGAGGGCGCCAACCGTGTGGACCTGCGCTTCAACGGCCGCGGCGAGTTCGCCTATTCATGCATCCTGAGCGGCTTCACCAAAGATTTTCAAAAGATCGCGCCGCGCGATCCCAAGGCCGGCGATGACTACTGGGTCGAGCGCTACTATGAGCCGTCGCCGCTGATCTTCGACGGCAAGACGATTCCGCGCGGCTTCGGCGTCACACGCAATGCCCAGTTCTTCCGCAACAGGGTGACCGAGCTGCCCGCCGGACAATACACGCAGGTCAGCATCCAATTTCATCCGCGCCGCTATCCCCCCGCGCGCCGCTACTTCGTGCTGACCGAGCCGATTCCCGAAGGCTGCACGGTGCTGGCCAACAGCATCGGCGGCAATTATTTGCACTACGAAATCGGCGATGGCGAGATCACCTTCTACTTCGGCGAGAACGATCAGCACGGCAACATCAGCTACAGTCTCTACGGCTACGTTCCCGGTTCATTTCAGATTCTCCCGTCGCAGTTGCGCAATGCCTACGATGCGGCCGACCTGTTTCTATCGCAGAGCTATAATCTAAAGGTGCTGGCGGCCAACGAGAAGTCGTCGGACAAGATTGAACTGACCCCCGACGAGTATTATCATCTTGGGTTGCGGCATTACGAAAAGAAGGATTTTGAGCGCGCCAACGACCTGCTCGAAAAACTGGTAACCTCGTGGGAGTTGCAGCCCGAGCCCTACGAGAAAGCCGTCGAGACGCTTCTGGCTGTCAATATCGGGCGCGACGATCCGGCCCGCATCGTCAAATACTTCGAGATTATCTACGAAAAATATCCCAAGAAGGTGCTCGCGTTCGAGCAGATTCTGCGCGTGGCGGCGGCCTACGAGCGCTTGCGCGAGTTCGAGCGCGCCTATCAGGTCTATCGCGGCATCGCCGAGTCGTCGTTCCTCAAAGAGGCCAATCTGGCGGGCGATTTGCGGAAGCAGGGCGAGTTCCTCGCCGCCGTCGAGTTCCTCCACAAACTCATCCACAACTACCCCGATCTGGAGGTGGTCCAGCAGTCGCTCTACTCGCTTTCGCAACTGGTCTATGCCACATCGAACAAAATGAACGAAGTGGCGGAGTTGAAGGGGAAGAAGGTGACGCGCGAAGACCTGCTGTGGCGCACCATCTACCTGCTCGACGAATTCATCGCCAACTACCCGGAAAATCCAATTGTGCAGGAGGCGGCGTTCTCAATGGCCAACGCCTATCTCGATCTCGATGCCAGCAACGATGTCGTGGCGCTGTGCCAGCGGTTCCAGAAGCGCTATCCGGCAAGCAGTTTCCTCGACGGCTATCAATACGTCGAGGCCTACGGCCACTTCATCAACAGCCGCTATGACGAGGCGCTGGCGCTGTGCAAGAAAGTCTCGTCGGACAAGTATCCGACGCCCGAAGGCGGCACCGACTTCAGCGACAACCGCGATTTGGCCATCTACATCATGGGCCAAATCTATCACGCGCAAGCCAAGCCGGTCGAGGCGATTGCCGAGTATGACCGCGTCAAGGACAAGTTCGCCGACGCCAAAGAGGCCATTGACTACTTCAAGGAGAAGCGGCTCGAGCTGCCCGAAGTCGCGCAATTCAAGACCGCCGAGCCGGTCGCTGTGGCCGTTACCTATCGCAACATCAAGCAACTGGAACTGCGGGCATTTCGCGTGGACCTGATGAAACTGTACCTCACACGGCGCAATCTCAACAACATCGCCACCGTGGATTTGGCGGGCATCGAACCCTACGCGACCAAGTCGCTGACGCTCGGCGAGGGCGTGGACTATATGGATAAAAAGACCTCGGTGCCGCTCGACCTCAAGGACAAGGGCGCGTTTCTCGTCATGGCCAAGGGCGACGACCTCAACCGCTCGACGATGGTGCTGCGGAGCGACCTCGGGCTCGACGTGCAGGAAGACCCGGCGTCGGGGCGCGTGCGCGCGAACGTGTATAAAAAGGCCTCCAAACAGTATCTGCCCAAAGCGCACGTCAAGGTCATCGGCGAAGGCAACAGCGAGTTCATTTCCGGCGACACGGATTTGCGCGGTATTTTTGTGGCCGACAATGTTCGCGGCAAGGTCACCGTGATTGCGCGCCATGGCGACGAGTATGTGTTTTATCGCGGTACCACGCCGCTTCAGGGCTGGTCACCGCCTGTGCCGCAGCCGCGCCCGGCGCCGGCCGGCGCTGCGGCAACCGCGCCCGCGCAAAGCCCGCTGCAGCAACGCGCCGATCTGCGCCAGTCGCTGAATGAATGGAACTTCCGCAATCAGGCGGTGAATGAGGATTTTCTCGGAAAGCAGATTATGGAGAACACGACCAAAGGCGCGGACGTGTATCGGGTGAAGATGTAAGGAAGGGTGGGCAGGATGGACACCGCCTCTCTTGCCGCTCAACAGCAGGAACTGGCCCGCCGCGTCATCCTCAGCGACCAATTCGGTACGCTGCGCCGGATCGCCGGCTGCGATGTCTCGCTTCGCAAGTCGCGCAAGGCCGCCGATGGCGCCGCGTGCATTGCCGTGTTTTCATTTCCTGAACTTGTGCGGCTTGAAATGGCCGTTGTGCGCGGGCGCGTTGAGTTCCCCTACATTCCCGGCTTTCTGTCCTTCCGCGAACTGCCGCTTCTGAGCGAGGCGTTCGCGCAGCTGCGCCAGCGCCCCGACCTGCTCATTCTCGACGGACAAGGGTTGGCCCATCCGCGGCGCTTCGGTCTGGCGTGCCATGCGGGCGTAGCCCTCGATATTCCGACCATCGGCTGCGCCAAGAGCCTGCTGTGCGGCGAGTGGAAGCCCTTCGCCCTGCGGCGCGGCAATCGTTCGCCCCTGATGCTCGACGGCGAAAAAGTAGGCTATGCTGTCTGCACGCGCGATGGCGTGAAACCGCTGTTTGTCTCGCCGGGCCATCGCGTCAGCCGCGATACGGCCGTCGAGATTGTGCTGCGCTGCGCAACACGCTATCGTGTGCCCGAGCCGATCCGCTGTGCGCATGCAGAGTCGCGAAGGGCCGTCGGCCAAACGTGAAGTGCCGCCGTTGCGGGTTACAACTCTTTTACGCCCAAAGCCCGTCAGCCTTTCTTTTTCGCTTTCTTTTTCTCCGCCGACTGGCCGGCAGGCTTGGCTGCTTTTTCACCGCCGCCCGGACGATAGGGATACCGGTCCCAACGGTCGTCATCGGGATTGACAGCACGGGGGTCTGCGGTCTCGGCCATCCAGCGGTCAAGTTGCGCGCGGAGCCGCTTTTTGGCCTCGGCATACTCCGGCCGTTCAGCCACATTGTTCAACTCGAAGGGGTCTTTGGCGAGGTCGTACAGTTCCTCGGCCGGACGTTTGTCGAAGCACCACTGAAAGAACTTCTTCATTTCGGGTTCATCGCGACGGTTAAGGATGACGTCCTTGGTCGGACCGCTGTCGCAATCGCCGAACGGGCCAACTTCCTGCCACATGACCGGGTCGCCCGCCGGCCACAGTTGCGGCTGCAGGTTACGAATATAGAGAAAGTCTTTCGTGCGGATTGCGCGCATGGGATAGCTTTTGTTGCCCTCGCGGACATTGGCGTGGCGCTCGCGTTCGAGGAAGACACGGTCGCGCCCTTCCTGTTTTTCGCCCAGCAAAATCGGCAGAATGCTTCGGCCGGTCATTTCGGGCAGGGGCTTTAGTCCTGCGGCTTCCAAGAATGTTGGTGCCAGATCTGTCAGCACAATAAAATCGTCCACCACGCGGCCGCCCTTGACACGCGCGGGCCATCGCACCGCGAACGGCTGGCGCGTGCCCCAGCCGTAGAGATTGGCCTTGCAGCGCGGAAACGGCATGCCGTTGTCGCCGGTGATGACAATCAGCGTGTTGTCCAGCTGGCCGGCCTCTTCGAGCAGTCGCATCATTTCGCCGATTTGGGCATCGAAGCGCTGAATCTCAAAATAATAGTCACAGATATCGCTTCGGACCTCCGGCGTATCGGGCCAGAAGGGGGGCACGACAACGTCTTCCAGTTTCATGCCGGAAGCCACACCCGATCCCTTCTCATACGGGCGGTGGGGATCAGTGCTGCCGCAAAAGAAACAGAACGGCTTGTCCTTGGGCGCTTGTTTGAAAAACTCGGCAAACGAAGGGAAACTCGGACCCGCCGGGTTGCGCGTCCAGCCACTGATCGCAAAATTGCCCGGCCCCCAGCCTTTGCCCTGCAGGCCCACGGTGTAGCCGGCGGCTTCAAGCAGGTCGGGATAGACGGCGAATTTTTTCGGCAGCGTGCTCCACAGATTGCCGCCTTCTTCGAGCTGATGAACCGGCCGGCCGGTCAGGAGCGAGCCGCGCGAGGGCGTGCACGACGGCGACGCGCAATGGGCGTTGTTGAAGAGAACACCCTCGCGCGCCACACGGTCGAAGGCCGGCGTCTTGACCACCTTGTCGCCGTAGGCGCCGGCGGCCGGCCATCCCCAGTCGTCGCCGATACAAAAAAGAATGTTGGGCCGCGCGGCCGCGGCGGCGCGGGCGCTGCGAAGCACACCCGGCGCGGCCGAAACGGCAAGCACGCCTGCGGCAGCTTCTTTCATAAACTGGCGGCGTTGTAGCTTGTTCGCGGACATAGGCTTCATCCCCCAAGCTTGAGATCACGTAGAGCATTTCGTATTCAGCTCCGAGGATTCGCTATCCCTCTGTGTATGGCAAAGTAAAGCAGAATCGAAAACAGCGCCGTTCGGACAACTAAACCGGCACGGTTTCTTCTGGCATTTGTATTCTGCCTGTGGCAGAGGGTTGGGCGTTCGGGAGGGCAAAGCGTAGATAGAGCAGCACCGGAGGAAAGGGGATACCGTATGCTGGAAGGCGATGCACTCATCGAGGCGATTGTCGAAATGATTCGGCGGTCATCGTGCTCGATCCCGGCCGATGTTCAAGAAGCCATTGCGCGGGCGGCCGAACGCGAGGCACCCGACAGCGGTGCACAGACCACGTTGCGCCTGCTGCTGGAGAATATCCGGCTGGCCGAACAGCTGTCCCGGCCGGTCTGTCAGGACACCGGCGCGCTGTTGTTCTACGTGCGCTGCGGGCGCGAGTATTCGCAGCGTGCACTCTACGCGGCGATCGTGGCGGCGGTTCGCGCGGCCACGCAGCGCTCGTATTTGCGCCCCAACGCCGTTGAGCCGGTTTCGGGAAAAAATTCAGGCGACAACACCGGACCGGGCGTTCCCTACATCGAATGGGAGGAAGCCGAGTCGGCGGGGCTAGAAATTACGCTGCTGCAAAAAGGCGGCGGATGCGAAAACGTCAGCGGCCAGTATGCGTTGCCCGACGCTGCGCTGGGCGCCGCACGCGACCTCGAAGGCGTCCGCCGGTGCGTACTCGATGCCGTCCACAAGGCGCAGGGCAAGGGCTGCGCGCCGGGCATTATCGGCGTTGGCATCGGGGGCGACCGCGCCACGGGCTATCTGACGGCCAAACATCAACTGCTGCGCCGGCTCGACGACCGCTCGCCGGACCCGCAATTGGCCGCGCTGGAAGCACGTCTGTTCGACGAGCTCAACACGCTCGAGATTGGGCCGATGGGCTGCGGCGGCCGCACGACGGTTCTGGCCGTGAAGGCGGGGGTGGCGGCGCGGGTGCCCGCCTGCTACTTTGTCTCGATTGCCTATATGTGTTGGGCGCTGCGGCGGCATACGCTTGTCGCGCGCCCCGGCGAGGAGGTGGCCTATCATGATTGACCTGCAACTGCCTGCGAGCGAGAAAGCGGTCCGGCGGCTGAACGTCGGCGACCGGGTGGCAATCTCCGGTGTGATCGTCACCGCCCGCGATGCCGCGCATCATTATCTGACGCACAGCGACGGGCGGGAAGTCAGCGGCTCCTTGCGCGGCGGGGTGATTTATCACTGCGGGCCGGTCGTGGCTCGGGAAAACGGCGTTTGGCGGTTTATCGCCGCCGGCCCGACCACCAGCATGCGCGAGGAAGTCTATGAAGCCGAGATCATTGCGCGCTACGGCGTGCGCGGCATTATCGGCAAAGGCGGCATGGGCGACAAGACTCTGGCCGCCTGCCGCGAATATGGGTGCGTGTATTTCGACGCCATCGGCGGCCTCGCTGTCGTGCTGGCGCAATGTGTCAAGCGTGTCGTGGCCGTATATAAGCTCGAAGAATTCGGCGAACCGGAGGCCATGTGGGTGATCGAGGTCGAGAAGTTTCCCGTGACGGTCGGGATGGACACCCACGGCCGGAGCATCTATGCGGAGATCGAGTCGCGTTCGGCGGCGCGCAGGCAGGAGCTGCTAACGGGCAAATCGGCCTGACGGCATGGAGTTGGGCGCGTCTATGCGCCTCTGGGAAGGTTTTTGGGGATGTCGCTTGAGATGTGTGTGCGTGTCGAGGAGGTCGGAGTTTTTCTGTCATCGCGAAACCCATAAAACAGAGCCTTGCAATGACACCGAAATCGGATACCCGCGCGGAGTGCTTTTGCGATACGTGTGGATGCTACGGTCGCACGATTCGTGCTCCGTCATCCGGTCGGCAGAGAAAGACTTGGGCGCGGCTGCGGAATTCCGGATACTTCGACAGATAGCGCTGCCGGACGGACACAGCGGCGTCCTCTGCGTGTTCAGGTTTGACCAGCGCCAGACAGCAGCCGCGAAAGCCCGCCCCGCTGAAGCGGGCGCCATAAACCCCCGGATTTTCGATCAGGATTCGATAGAGGTCAATCAGCGGCGGCGCACCACACTCATAGTTCACGATTGAGCTTTCGCCCGATTGGGTAATCAGACGGCCAAACGTTTCCAAATCGCCGCTGCGCCACGCCGCAACGCCTTGGGCAACGCGTTCGACCTCGGAAAAAAAATGGGCGGCGCGACGCGCCGGTGCCCCGCTGAGCAAATGTTTGTGGGCCCTATAGTCGGCCGGGGCAATGTCGCCCAAAAGCGGCGGACGCGGTGGACCGGACGAATCCGACGCCGGACGGGTCGCCCTGCCGGCCGCCGCAAGCAGGGCCGCCGCGGCTTCGGTGCACTCGGCCACGCGCCGGTTGTAGTCGGTCCCCACGAGCGCTTTCTGCAAACCCGAAAACGCGATCAGGATGACAAAATCGGGCATGGCCGGCGGGCGCGCAATCCGCTCATACCGGAGGGTCGCGCAGTCCACCCATGTCAGATGATCGCGCCGCGACAGCAAAATGGCCGACTGGTCCAGAATTCCGTTGCGCAGGCCCAGATAGCCGTTTTCGATGGCCTGATCCAGCAGGATGTTCTCCTCCACCGAGACCGCTAGTTCGTTGACATCCTCCAGCGCGAGCAAATAGGCCACGCCAATGGCAGCCGACGACGACAGTCCTCCCTCGCTGACGCTGCCGGCGGTCAATCCAACAAGGCCGCGTTCGAGGCGATGGATTTGCTGAAGGGCGCGGGCCGCCCCGCGCGCAAAGTTGCCCCAGTCGCCCGGCGTCGCGTCGGGAATCGCGTCCAGCGCGAAATGCACTTCGCCCGGAAAATCCAGACTGTACAGATGCACCTCGCGCGCCTTCGCCGGCGCATAGGCCAAATGGACACCGCGGTCGAGCGCCAGCGCCGTGACCGGCCCCAACTGGTGATCAATGTGCGCGCCCAGCGGGCAGATTCGGTAGGGCGAAAAAACGAATCGCACGTCAGCCGGCGCAACCCCAAAACGCGTGCTCATTGCCTCCCGCAAAGCAATCACTGTCTGGCTTTCCATCATTACGCTGTTTCCTTTGTCCGGCTGCCCGAAACGGCAAAACGATAGCCTGCTGGCGGCATCGAATGTCAATACGTCAAAAAGTTCCCATTGACCGTTGCAACCCATGTGAGCACGGTTTGGGCCGGTGTTTCCGGCTCATTGGAACCTCGCGCCGGTTTCCACAACGGATGCACCGACGGATATATCCCCCGCTTCACCGGATTTTACGGTTCACGACCCAACGCAAGCAGTTTCGGAGGAATACGCGCCATGGGCGGCTTTTTTGGCGTCACATCGAAACACGACTGTGTCACTGATCTGTTCTACGGCACGGACTATCATTCGCACTTGGGGACCAGCCGCGGCGGGCTTGCCGTCAAAAACGGCGACGGCATTCAGCGCCATATCCACGACATCACCACCACGCAGTTTCGCTCGAAGTTCGAGTTTGACATCAAACAAATGCACGGCCGAAGCGGCATCGGGGTAATCAGCGACTATGAGTCTCAGCCGCTGATTATCGGCTCGCACCTTGGCGTCTATGCCATCGTAACCGTGGCCGCCGTCGGCAATCTTGCCGAACTGGCGCACAGCGCCTTTGGCAAGCGCACCACGCATTTTTCCGAGATGAGCGACCTCGGAATCAACCCCACCGAAGTCGTGGCCACCTTGATCAACCAGGGCAGTTCATACGCCGAGGGGATTCAGATTGCCCAGCAGACCATTCGCGGTTCGTGCAGCATTCTCCTTCTCACGGACGAGGGCCTTTATGCCGCCCGCGACCGCTTGGGTCGAACGCCGGTGGTTGTCGGCGCGAAGGAAAGCGCTCATGCCGCCGCCCTGGAATCCTGTTCATTTCCCAATTTGGGCTATGAAGTGAAGCGCTATCTCGGTCCGGGCGAGATTGTCCGCCTGACGCCCGAAGGTATCGAGCAGGTCAAGGCGCCGGGCAACCGGATGCAGATTTGCGCGTTCCTGTGGGTGTATTTCGGATTTCCCGCCTCCTGCTACGAGGGAATCAATGTCGAGGAAGTCCGATACCGCTGCGGTATGGCGTTGGCCCGGCGCGACAACGCGCAAGTGGATTTTGTCGCCGGCATTCCGGACTCCGGCACCGGCCACGCGATCGGCTATGCCAACCAGTCGGGCATCCCCTATCGCCGCCCCTATGTAAAATATACGCCCACTTGGCCGCGCAGCTTCATGCCCCAAGAGCAGGCAATCCGCGATCTGGTCGCACGAATGAAACTCATTCCCATCCGCGCCATGATCGAAAACAAGCGGATTCTCTTCTGCGAGGATTCGATTGTCCGCGGCACCCAGCTCAAGGATGCCATCCGCGTCATTTATGACTACGGCGCAGCCGAGGTGCACATGCGCCCGGCCTGTCCCCCGCTGGTGTTCGGATGCAAGTTCCTCAACTTCTCCCGCTCCAAGTCCGAACTCGACCTCGCCGGACGCAAGGCCATCTTCGAGATCGAGGGCAGGAAGGACGTAGATTGCACGGACTACATCCACCCCGATTCGGACAAGTATGCGGCGATGGTCGAGCGTATCCGCCAACGCATGGGGTTGACCTCTCTCAAATACCAGCGGCTCGAAGACCTTGTCAGCGCCATCGGTCTTCCCAAAGACCGGCTGTGCACTTATTGCTGGGACGGCGTGGAGCATGCCGATTGGTAACGCCGTTTCCCAAAGCGCTTGCGCATGAAACGCCCGATTGTCGCTGTAGCCCTTTGCTATGCAGCCGGTCTGGCCGCCGGCCCCCTCCTGCGCATTCCCCCGCTTGCTGCTCTGTCGCTGATTGCCCTGATCGCGGCCAGCCAACTTGTGGCTTTGCTTCGGAACCGACCCGTTTTTGATGGGCTTCTGTTTGGCGCGATTTTCCTGATCGGCACAATTCAGGCCCACCGGCTGGATGCGCCCATGCGCGAGGCCCGCGGAATTGTTGCCGCACTGGAACAGCACCCGACCGTCCGGCTCGACGGCCGCCTCGTTTCCACCGACCGCACCGACGGCCGCCGCTTCGTGTTCCGAATCGGCGACTGCCTCCTGTCGCCGCCCGGCGGCGACGCAGTTGCCTTGCCGGCTTTCGTGCATCTGTCCTGCTCGGGCGATGCATTCACCTCCCTAAGCGCCCGACCGCCGCTACCCGGCGACACCGTGCGTGCAACGGGCATCTTGCGCCGGCCGCCCGACTTGCGCAATCCCGACGTGTTCAACTATCGCGCCTGGCAGGAGCGGCGCGGAATTGCGGCAAATATGTC
>JAOAGV010000050.1 GCA_026415575.1 Candidatus Sumerlaeia bacterium | reverse complement strand
GGCAAGAAGGTGCTGACTGTCTCCTGTGACGTGTACCGGCCCGCGGCAATCGACCAGTTGCGCACGGTGACCGCGCAGGCAGGTGCCGAGTGGTTTCCCAGTGAGCCGGGCGAGAAACCGGCCGACATCGCGCGGCGGGCGGCGAATGCGATTGCATAGGGCGACAAACTCCCACGGCAGCGGGGGCAGCGGGCGGCCTTCGAGCAGTTCCCAATCAATGAAGTGTTCGGGCCATTCGCGGTCGCGCAAGACAGGCGTGCCGGGATTCTTCCAAAGATCCGGCTCGGCGGCATACCATGCAAGGGCGTCGGGCGACTGGCGGAAAAAGGCGGGCACGTCGGTGGGGAGCGCTTGAGCCGCGGCCTGAACGGCAATCGCATGCCCTTCAGTCCACCACGGCAGACCGGCCTGTGGCTGGACCGCATACATGAGAAGAAGTGGAATATATTTTCGCGTCACAGCTTCCCCCAAACCGGTTGAAAAACTTCAAAAGTCCAAACTGTTCGCCGGAAACACGTTGTTGAAAAACTGGCGTATTCCCCTGCCCCATGCCAGCCGTTGCCGATTCTCATTTCCCCGGAGTAAGTCTGCGCACCTGCCGGTATGGATCAATCATTTTCTCAGTCGAAACAACATCTCCCCTGCGTTCGGCACCAGCAGCAGGCCCTCATCCTCGCGCCCTTCCCATTGCTTGGGGTCAATCGTTCGCCAGTCGCGCCAGCCGAGGTTTATACGCCGGCAGCGCTCCTCGGAAATACCCGTGGCCAGCGTAACATGGACCCTCGGCCGCTCGACACCATCCTCGAACGTTCCCGCCCCTTTGACATGCGTCGAGTGGGCCAGAATAGCCAGCGGCACGTCCCGGAACTTGTCCATCTGTTTGAGAAAATAGTCGCGGCAGTGATAGCCCACGCGGTCAAGGTATTCACCGTGCATGAACGAGACCTCGGCGATGTGCGGCGCGTAGATGATCAGTTCGCCGCCGTCGGCAATCACCGGCTCCAGCTTATACATGCACTTGCCCCCGACCCACAGGTCGTCATACATCGGAGGGGCCATCGAAAGAACGCTGTGAAAGGGCCGGTCCTTCCAGACGATGTGCACCTTGGCCGACAAATCAGCCGCCGCGTCGTAGGCTTCTTCGGGCGCGCCAAAATACACACCATGCAAGCCTTCGTGTGTGCACACGAGACTGAAGCACAGTCGCGGCACGGAAATCAGCGATGCGGCGCGATTGATGATGTCGCGCACGGGTGTTTGCTTGGTTCCATTGATGACTACGTTGGTGTTAAGTGCGCCGATCCAGTGCGTGAGGTTGATGACATCGGGCCCGCTGATGCCGGGAAACAGATACTTGTTGCCGCCGGAAAAACCGACCACCTCGTGGGGGAACGTCGGCCCGATGATCACGATCCGGTCGTAGTCCAGAATCCGGCGGTTGAGCCGAACCGGAAGCGGCTCGCGGAGCATGCCATGGGACAGACGATGAATCTCGTCGGCGGAAATAACGCCAACATCGCACAAAGCGTCGGGATTGTTCCATTCGTGATTGAAGACCTGCACATGTTGAAACTGCGGCGGACGCTTCGACGGACTGAAGCCGAGGATTTTTTCAATTTTCTCGTCCTCCTCGGCCGGATGCGTGCCCAAAGCGATCAGCACATCAATTTGTCTGGCCACGGGTGCCACAGCCTCGTGAAACAGCCGGAACATCATCGCAATTGGGGCCGTGCGCGTATGGTCGGGAACAATGGCGAGGATTCGCCGACCGCCACAATGTGCCGCCGCTGCCGAGGCCGCCTCGCGCACAATCTCGCGCACTTCGTTTTCACTCAAATATACCTTTTCACTGCCCTTTCCAATAACCATATTCTTACTTCTCCCTTCGTTGAGCGACCTGCACAACATCTCAACCCTTGCCTCGAGTTTCGGCAAGCCAAAAGATGGTCGCGAGTTGGCGCGCGAAGGGCAACAAGCGGTTTTGCCATTCTATGGAGAGACACCTTCCGCGGCGTCGCCGTTTAAACGAGCTGGGCCGAAAGGAAATCCCGTCGGGCAAATATGGCCTTGGGGTGCGGTCGGGGTGGAACCCGACCCTCCATGGCGTTTAAATTCAGACTCGGCTTGGTTCGGAACAACTAATGCGGGGCTGTCAACGGTAGGACACCCATCGCCTCGCGCGGGCGGACGACGTATTCCCAATTACGCCATAGGTGGCCTTTCCCTGGCTGTCGGTCAGGTTGGTAAATCCGGAGAGCGTTACGACCTTGTTGCCGTTGTCCACCTGCTGGACCCCGCTGACGAAGGTGAAATTTGGGATGTTGTTTTCCGGGTTCTGCACCGAGCGGACTATTCGCAGCCGCTCCCATGAAGCCGGATTGCCATTGAAGTCCATCACGTCGCTGACGCTGTGGGGATTGACTGTTTGATACTCAATTTGCAGGTCCACGGGCGAGGTTAGTGAGGTTGGCGCAAGCGAGGCATTCGTGGTTTCGACTGTGAACAAGGCCTCGCTGGCATCGGGGAAGTATTGGCTGCCGACCACCGGATTGGTAAATGTGCGCTCCGAGGAAACGGCCGAGCGGATTGTAACGATGACGCTGCCCGGCGTAGATGTGGCATAATTATGAAAAACCAATTTATGTTTTGTATAAAGACTCAGCGGTCCGGGCGTCAGGTTGACGGTGGCCTGAACGCCGGGACTTTCCACAAGACCGACTTGCACCGTCTGGACGGGAACACCCGCCGACGGCAGCATGCCCTGGCTGCGCTCGTCCACCGTCTCGATCGGCAAGCCGGCAAAAAGACCGCTTCCCCCCGAGCCCTGTGGCTGTGACGAACCCGACACGGTCGGCGGGAACGAATCTAGAAAAGCCGTGATGGTGTTGTTCAACGGGTCCACGGTCTGCTGGCCGCCGACTACACGCCACTGCGAAACTCCCGGCGCGATTTCCACCCATGCAACGATGCGCAACTGCCGCTCATCAAAACCCGGCGGCACGTCGCTCTCCTGATACGTCAGCGTCAGGCGCGCCTGCGTGAATGAACTCGTAATCGAGGCCCACACGGCAGAGCCCAAACCCAAACTGCCGGGCGGATCAGGCGGCTGGCGCAACTCGACCATTGCCGTGGTGGGCAAAGCGCCGGCCTGAAGCTCGATCTGGTGGCCCGCATAGCGGCTGTCCGGGTCAGGCGGAACGGTCACCACTCCGCCGAGCGGGGAGAGAGCGCGTCCGGCGCCAACCATCGAAAAGCGGATGTCAATGCCCGTGTCGTTGACCCATGGGGCGCCGCTATCCATGGGGTTGACGCCGAGGCGCCTGCTGACGATTCGGTTGCGCGGCCCTGCGGCGCTGATGTCCAGGGCCGTTGCGGGGCCGGGCACAAGAATGCCCAACGGGCTGCCCAGTCGGACGCGAACCCGGTTGGATCCGGGACGGCCCTGTGCGAGGGTGGACGCCGAGCCCATTTGGGCAATGCCGGTCAAGAAGAACACCTCGGATTCGGGACCCGGCAATGCAAGTACGCGCTGATTCAGAACGATGTTCAGAGATTCGCCCGCATCGGCCAACCGGTTCCCATTGGTGTCGTCGAGATAGACGCCGTTAATGCGCGGCGGCTCGAAAAAGAAGCCGAACACATCGCCGCGCGAAGTGGGTTGACCGGAAACGGGCCGCGACTCCGGACTGCCGACGAGAATGTCGTCCACACCGTCTGCGTTAAGGTCGCCCGGACTGCACAGCGACCAACCAAACAGATCGCCAAACACGCCGGGCGACGGCGAGCCAAACACGCCGACGATGTCCACGATTGGATCGCCTGCTTCCGGAGTGCTTTGCTCGATATGAGACCCCGAACCGGGCGTCTCGGTCGCTTTCGGATCTGTCAGCACAATCGCCCCGCCCGTTGTTGGTATGCCGCAATACACCACGTAGGCATGGCCGGCGCGCGCACGCCGGGTGACAGGATCCAGTCCCCCCGGTGCGCCAATCAGTAGATCGGGAATGCGGTCGTTGTTGGGATCGCCCCCTGCCGCCACCGATGCCCCAAACCAATCGCGGCGGCCGCCCTCGCAGTTGACAACCCAGAAGCCGCGACCAGTGGGCGAGGTCATTTCGATTGTGCCACGCAAGGCGGTGCTGCCATATAAAACGGCCACCACACCGCCTTTGCCCGCCCAAAGAGCTCCGGGTGCGCCAATGGCAAAATCAGGAACGGTGTCGCGGTTGACATCGCCGACACCGGCCACGGCGAAACCCACCAGAGCGTTGTGCGATCTCGCCGGGTCGGGAAGGAAACGCGCTCCGGGAATTTTGAGGCCAATGTCGGTCAGCAGCATCGAGGGCGTGGTCGAGCCGGCATGGCCGAAGAGAATCCACACGGCACCGGTTTCGGTCGTGCCGCGGACATGCAGCGGCGTGCCGAGGATGAGATCGCCAAACCCGTCGCGGTTGACGTCGCCCGGCCACGCACAGACAGTGCTCGATGTCCCGCGCGCCAGCGCCGCCCCCACGTTGGAGGTGATTTTACATCCCCAAGAACCGACCGGTTCGAGGTCCCGCGAGGCCGGTGTGGGGCCGCCGAAAACCACATAGAACTTTCCGCCGACATTTGCCCCCCCGACCGCGGCGGGCGACGCAATCACGATGTCATCAAATCCGTCGTTTTTCAGATCGCCGCCACCGGCCACACACGCGCCCGCCTCGTCATCGGCCTGCGTGCCATAAAAGAGCACGGCCTCTTGCGCCGAAGCGACGCTGACATTCAGGACAATCGGCGGCGCGCTTTTCGACCACGCCGTTTTGCCAAATACAACTGCAGCAGCACCGGCCAGAGCCCCTCGCACGCCGCAGCCGGGCCACCCGATAACGATGTCTTTGACACCGTCGCCGTTGAAATCGCCCGCGCTCGAAACCGACCAGCCAAACCGTTCGCCCAGCGCCGTATTGCACTTGACAATGATCACGCCGCTCAGGGTTGACGTCGTGAACAGGTCCACAATCCCCCGGACAAAAGAGCGCCCCAGAACAATGAATGCCTGATTGGCCCGCGGCGAACCAATCGCAAAATCCGCATACCCGTCATTGTTGACATCGCCCAACCGTGCAATGCTCAGCCCCGTCCTCGGTGTCGCTGTCGCGCCGCGAAACAACAAATCCGACTCATTACCGGCGTGAACAGAGTAAGCTGGCTTTGCCCATGCCGGCACAGTACAAAGGACAAAAAGAACCGCCAAGCCCGCTTTGGGCTTCACAAAGGAAACCCGCCGTCGCGCCTCCCCCACAACCGCTTCCCTCCCTTTCTTGAGGTTCGCTCGTCGGTAGAGCATGTGTGTAACCTCGCGCGGCCTGTCAAGCATATACTACCGGCTTTTATGTAGTTTAGGACACCTTCCATAAAGCGTCACAATTTTTTCACATCTGTTAGGCGAAGGGTCAGCCGATGGAGATGATAACTGCCTCATAAAAGATACCACGACGTGACCTTTTCGATACCACAATCGGGAGAAGGTTCCCGCTAGAGAAAGCAAGACCGTCGCCTGATGCGGGAAAAATCCCCCCAAGGGCTTTGGACTGCGGCAGCCATGCTGCCGCTTTGATAAAATCGTGCGCCGTTAGACAAAGCGTCGGCGCTTCGGAAGGAACCCACGCTTGTCGGAGTTGGATTTGGCAAAAGGGAAAAGAGAAAGCGGCAGCGTGGCTGCCGCAGTCCAAAGTGTACGCCGCTTTGTGCATAATAACAAGGGTGCTGACTCTGACCATTTCTTTTTTACCTTTTTTCAGCGCCAAAAAGCTACGGCATGATCGAATGACCTTTTTCCAATTTCGAGAGATGCGTACTTTCCCCGCCAACTGTGCAAATTCCTTTTGACTTCCGGATTTGGCCTGCTCCATTTTTTATCTTGGCAATGGAGTTTGCCGTCCCTTTTTTCAGGGTAAACCACCTGAGAAATCCTCAGTGTTGATAACTCCTACTGTAATAGAGTTCATGCGGTAGGGGTCGTTGTGTTCTCCATGCAGCAAAGCGGTTTCTCCTCGTCCTTGTCAGGCGTAATTCCTCAAGGTTATAAAACGATAGCATTCTACTGCGTGCGGCAGCGATTTGTTTTTGGAAAGGTTGGATAAGAATGCAAAAGAGCCTGATAGTCATGTGCTTGGCGATTATTGCCGTAACCGGTTGCGCTAAATTTCAAAACAAGCCGCTTTTGCCGGACCGAAATCTGGAGGAATTTGAGAAGCGAACACTGAACGATCCCGAACTGAAGTCGTTTTTGATATCCAACAAGGATGTCGAGGAGTGGCCGCCGAAGGCATGGAATCTTTCCTTGCTGACCGTGGCCGCCTTTTATTTCCATCCCGATCTCGACGAAGCCCGTGCGAGCCATGCCGTTGCGAAAGCCGGTCTGCTGACCGCCCGCCAGCGGCCGAATCCCACGGTCTCCGTCAGCCCGCAATTCAACAGCACCACACCGGAATCAGCGGGGGTTTCGCCATGGGTATTGGCCTTTGATTTTGACATTCCCATCGAAACGGCGGGCAAGCGCGGCTACCGCATCCGCGAGTCGCAGCACCTCAGCGAGGCCGCCCGTCTCAAAATCGGCGCAGTTGCCTGGCAGGTGCGAAGCCGCGTGCGGCGCAGTTTGCTTGATTTGTATGCGGCCGGCGAAACCGAGTCCCTACTGCGGTCGCAGCTGGCCATTCTCGAAGACAATGCGCGCCTGATGAAACTCCAGCTCGAAGCGGGCGCTGTCTCGCCGTTCGAGGTCAGCCAGGCCAACATCGCATTGGCCGCAACACGGCTGGCTGTGGACGATGCCGTGCGAAAGCGCGCCGAGGCGCGCGCAGCGCTTGCCAGCTCGCTGGGCCTGCCTGTCAAGGCGCTCGACGGGGTCAATCTGTCTTTCGAGGAGTTGCAGAAAGAGCCCGCGGAAATTCCCCCGCTTGCTGTTCGCCGCGAAGCGCTGCTCAATCGGGCCGACCTTTTGAGCGCGCTGGCCGAATACGAAGCAGCGCAGGCTGCGCTGCAAATTGAGATTGCCAAACAGTATCCCGACATTCATCTCGGCCCGGGCTACGAGTATGATCAAAGCGAGCACAAGTGGGGCATCGCGCTGTCGTTGGAATTGCCGGTGTTGAACCAAAACAAAGGTCCGATTGCGGAGGCGGAGGCCAAGCGCGCGGAAGCGGCGGCCAAGTTCAACGCCCTGCAAGCCCGTGTGCTTGGCGAGATCGAATTGGCTGCCGCCGGCTACGAGCGCGCGTTGCAGAAAGTGCAAACGGCAAAGGAGTTGGTCAGCAATTCGACAACACGCGAGCAGGCGGCCCTTGCCATGTTTAAAGCCGGCGAGATCTCCAAACTGGAACTGGCCACCATCCAAATTGAACGCAAGACCAACGAACTGGCGCTTCTCAGTGCCCGGATCGAGGTTCAGCTGGCCTTGGGCGCTCTGGAAGACGCCATGCAGCGCCCGACCGATGGTTTTGACTGGCGGTCGAGGGTTCCGTATAACGGAAAGATACCAGAGGTGAACGAGGAGAGGCCGAACAATCCGTGACCGCCGACGGCGGTTGTGCTGTGGAGAAAACGGCTGATAAAATGGAGTTTACAACCATGAAAAGAAGTCCGGTTTATGGTATGTGGTTTGTTCCGCTGGCGGTGCTTGCGGCTCTTGCATGGTCGGGCAACATAGCGGCGCAGGAAGCGGAAGAAGAGGAAGTTGTTACCGAAGTTCCCGTGCGGGTCGGCAAGATCGTCCGCGCCACGCTGCGTGGCTACGTCGTGGCGTATGGGAAGGTGGAACTGGAGCCACCGAGCCCCGGCCGGCCGCCGGCCACCGCCCGAATCGCAACGCCCGTGCCGGGCATTATCGCCGAGGTAAAATGCGCGGAAGGGCAACGGGTGGCCAAGGGCGACATTTTGTTTCAGCTGGACAGCCGGGTGGCGGACGTCGCCGTCGAGAAGGCGCAAAAAGCGGTGGAGTTTGCCGAACAGAATCTGGCGCGGCAGAAAAAACTTCAGCAAGTTGAAGGCACATCGAAAAAACTTTACGAGGAAGCCGAGCAGCAACTCCATGCGGCCCGGGCAGATTTGGCAGCAGCCAAAACGCAGCGCGAATTGTTGACCATCCGCGCCCCGCTGGCCGGAACCGTCATGCGAGTCAACGTCAATCCGGGCGAGGCCGTGGACCTGACGTCGGTTCTGGCCGAGCTGACCGATTTGGACCGCTTGGTGGTTACCGCGGATGTTCCAAGCCGCGAGATACCGCTGCTGAAAACCGGCCAGCAGGTGGAGTTCTCCACCGGTACAACTTCGATACAACGCGCAGCCACGGCGCTTCCTGCCGATCCCGCTGCCAGCACGAGTCCTTTGGCTCGCGCTGAGGCCGCACCATCAACCGCCGCTCTTTCCGCACGCACGGGCACTTTGATTTTTATCCGTCCCCAAATAGACCCGCAAACCGACACAGTCCAAGTGCGCGCATCGGTGCCCGCCGGTTCCGGATTGCGACTGGGTCAATTTGTGAGGATCCGCATCTGCCACGAAGAGCGGAAAGACCGCCTTGCCGTTCCAAAGGACAGCATTGTGACCGACGCCAGCAGCAGCACCTTGATTGCCGTGGTTGAGAACGACAAAGCGGTGAAAAAGCCTGTCAAGGTGGGCTTGCGCGAGGACAATCTGGTGGAAATCGAAGGCGAAGGACTGACGGACGGAATGACGATAGTGACGGAAGGCGCCTATGGTCTTCCCACTGAAACCAAAATTCGTGTGATTGGCCAATAAAGACCATGATGACACAATCCCGTTTGGGGCGGTTTGCCACACGCCATGCAATTGCTATAACCTTCATCAGTTTTGCTTTGTGTTTGGGCGGACTCTATTCGGTTTTCCACATCCCGTCGTCGGTCTTTCCCCAGACCGACTTTCCGCGCGTGGTCATTCTGGTGGATAACGGCGTTATGCCGGCCGACGAAATGATGGCCACAATCACGCGGCCCATCGAAGAGGCGATGAAAGACATTCCCGGCGTTACGACCATCCGCACGGCCACCGGGCGGGGCTCGGCCGAGGTGAATGTCTTTTTCACCTGGAAGGTGGACATGATCCAGTCCGAGTTGTATGTGCTGAGCCGCCTTGCGCAGATTCGCAGCACCCTGCCGGCGACGGCTTCCACGCGCGTCTTTCGTCTGACCTTCTCCGCCTTTCCGATTATCGGTGTGAGTCTGACCAGTAAATCCCGCGACATCACACACCTGTGGGAGGTGGCCCGCTACAATCTCAAGTTGCGCTTTCTCCGGATTCCCGGCGTCGCCCGCGTGGACCTTGTGGGCGGGCGCACCCCTGAATATCACATCATCGTGGACCCGCTCCGGTTGGCCGCAGCGAATCTAACGTTGCAGGATGTCAATAATGCACTGCTCAAGAACAACTTGATTGCGCCGACGGGAATGAACGAGGAAAACCACACCCTGTATCTGACGGTCGTGGATGGCCGGGTGCACACGATAGAAGATATCGAGAATATGACCGTTTCGGTTGTGAACGGCCATCCGGTTCGCTTGCGTGATTTTGCGCGCGTCCAGCGCGGCCCCGAACCGGTCTTCAACGTGGTCACCGCCGACGGCGAGGATGCCGTGCTGCTCAACATCCGCAGTCAGCCCGACGGCAGCACGCTGGAGATTGCCAAACACTTGCGCGCGGAGCTGGCGGCGCTGAAACACGAGCTCCCGCCCGACATGAAGCTGGCGTTTTTCTATGACCAGTCGGTGATCGTCCGCGAATCCGTCAAAAGCGTCTGGGAAGCGATTCTGTTCGGCCTGCTTCTGTCGGTGTTCATCCTGCTGTTTTTCCTGAAGCGCATCGGGACCACTTTGGTGGCGATCACGGTCATTCCCGTCACTGTTCTGGTTACGTTGGTGGCGATGAAGTTGATGGGGTTGAGTTTCAACTTGATGACGCTCGGCGGAATCGCCGCCGCGATCGGCCTGATCATTGACGATGCCATCGTTGTGGTCGAGGCAATCCACACAAAGTTGATGCAAGGTGAAAACCGGCTTCAGGCCGTGCAGGAAGCGATCGGCGAGATTTTCCGCCCGCTGGTCGGCTCGACCTTAACGCCGGTCGTGGTCTTTGTCCCTCTGGCATTTCTCGAAGGCATCACGGGGGTGTTCTTTCGCGCACTGGCGCTGACCATGGTGGTCTCGTTGTTGACCTCGTTGGTGCTGGCGGTGACGCTTACGCCTTCGCTGGCCGCCTGGCTGGTTCGTGCGCGCCCGACAGAGCGTTCCCGCGCCCATGCCGAAGAGGGCGGTTTCATCCTGCGCGTGGTGATCCGGCTCTATGAGATTGCGGTTCGGGTCGCGTTGCGTCTGCGCTGGCTGACCCTTTTGGCATGCCTTGGCGTGTTGTGGGCGGGCTACCAGCTCTACGGCCGTCTGGAAAGCGAGTTCCTTCCCCCCATGGACGAGGGCGGATTTGTGATTGACTACAAGACCCCGCCCGGAACCAGCCTTGCCGAAACCCACCGGCAGCTGCTTCACGCAGAGGAAATCCTTTGCTCGGTCCCCGAAGTGGAAAGCTACTCGCGCCGAACCGGCGCCCGACTGGCCCTCGCCATCGCCGAACCGCATACCGGCGATTTTCTGGTGAAGCTCCGGCCCGATCGCAAACGAAAAACCCAGGATGTCATCTCGGAACTCCGCGCCCGATTCAATGCGACGGTTCCCGGCGCTTCGTGGGAGTTTCCGGGAATTCTCGGCGACCTCATCGGCGACCTGATGTGGGCGCCCAAACCGATCGAGGTAAAGATCTTTTCCACCGATATAGAGTTTCTCAAACGCAAGGCCCCCGAAATCGAAGCGGCCATCAAAAAAGTGCCCGGCGTTGTGGATACCTTCGATGGCTTGGTCTATGCCGGCCCCTCGATCAGCCTGCGGGTGCGCATGCTCGATGCGCAGCGCTTCGGTCTTACGGCCGACGATATCGCCGCCGCCGTCAACACCGCCATGTTGGGCCAGACGGCCTCGACGGTGCTCGAAGGCGATCGTGTGGTCAGCATTCGCGTGCTGGCCGATCCGGCTTACACCAACGAAGTGGCCACGCTTCGTGACCTGCCTCTGCGAACTCCCGGCGGCGGCCTTATCAAGCTGGGACAAGTCGTGGATTTTGTTGAAGAACCCGGCCAGCTGGAGTTGCGCCGCGAAGACTTGCGCCAAGACGTTGCAGTGACGGCCCGCCTCGAAGGACGCGATCTCGGCAGCGCCATGGCGGAGATCAAGGCGCTTCTGGCAAAGGATAAATCGCTGCCGCCGGGAACGGTGGAGTTTGGCGGCCTCTACCAGCAGCAACAAGAATCCTTTCGCAATTTGCTGGTGGTGCTCATTATGGCGATTGTGTTGGTGTTTACGGTCCTGCTGGTTGAGTTTCGCTCGTTTTATCAACCCATCGCCATTGTATTCGGAGCGGTTCTCGCCATGTTCGGAACCATTCTGGCCCTGTATATTACCGACACCTCCCTGAACGTGGTGTCCTTCCTTGGAGCCATCATCGGTGTCGGCATTGTGGCCAAAAACGGTATTCTCATGCTCGATTATGTGGAGCATCTTTGCGCCGAAGGCATGGACATCCGCGAGGCCTTGGTGCGCTCCGGTCGGCGGCGGCTCCGGCCGGTTCTCATGACCTCGATGGCGGCCGCGTTGGGCATGTTGCCACTGGCCTACGGAATCGGGTCGGGTGCCGATATGCTGCGGCCTCTGGCCATTGCCGTTATCGGGGCGCTCTGCATCTCGGTGCTTCTGTCGTTGGTGGCCACACCGACGGTCTATCTCGTGCTCCTGCAAATAGGGAGAAAAACAAGGTCGGCGACCGACTCGCCGTCCGCCTGACAGCCATTATGCCGCTCCCCGCACCGGCCGTTGCATTAGTATTGATTTCGCTCGGACAATGCCAAAGTTTTGCCGAAGTTGTTTTGACCGCGTCTGGTGCTTCCGGCATTGGCGTTGGGTGATCGGGCAAACCGACGGCTTGTTCATCGTTAACGTGGCCGTATGCCACAACCAAAGAGGTCAGAGGCAAGAGGGTAGAAGTTAGAAAAGATCGTCCCCAATTGGCTGGATGTTTGGACCGAAGATTCGAAGTCGAGATTGTATGGAAAAGAAGATCAAAGAGCATGGAGTTGAAACGTCGGTTCATGGTAGTTTCCCCTAGTGGAGAGACGCGTTCCACCGCGTCCGGATTAAAAGGTGGAGGGATGCCTTCCACGGCATCTGAAGGCGGTCGGGGTGGAACCCGACCCTCCACGGTCTAAATCGAAAATACGGTCGGGTTGGAACCCAACCCTCCACAGTCTAACGAGGGCTTTGGCCATTTTAAAAACGAAAAGAGGACGGCAATGAATCGCCGGAGAATTCTTTGCACACTCGGCGGCGGACTGGGCGCAGTCGCAGCGAGCGGATGGTCAGGATTGGTCGCGTCCAAGGGAGGGACGCCTTCGTCGGCGTCTGATTCTAATTTACAATCCGGACGGGGTGGAACCCGACCCTCCATAGGCATTGCAGATTTTTCCTTTCAGCTGCGCCATGCCGCCGAACGCACCCTGCCGGCCGCCGAGCGGCTGTCCAATCCGGCAAGGTTTCTTGAACACTGCCGGCAGCTGGGCGCAGGCGGCATTCAAGTTTCCCTCCCTTCGGGCGATGAGGCCTATCTTGCAAAACTGCGCCGCCAAGCCGAAGCCGGCGGCATGTTCATTGAGGCGTCGGGGAGTTTGCCCCGAAGCGACGCCGACACGGCGCGGTTCGAGGCGTCGGTTCGTGCAGCCAAATCCGCCGGCGCAACGGTGATGCGCATTCCCGTCGGCGGCCGGCGCTATGAGCAATTTGACAGCGCCGAGGGCTTTCGCGCATTTGCCGGGCAGGCGGAATCCGCGCTCAAGCGGTCGGCGCCGGTTGCCGAGCGGCACCGCCTGCGGCTGGCTATCGAGAATCACAAGGATTTTCGCGTCCCGGAAATGCTGGCGGTGCTTAACCGAGTCGGCAGCGAGTGGGTGGGCGTGTGCGTGGACGTGGGCAACAGCATTGCCTTGCTCGAAGACCCGATGGCGGTCGTGCGTGCGTATGCGCCGCTGGCCTATTCTGTGCATCTGAAAGATGCTGCCGTCTGCGAGTATGAAGATGGATTCCTTCTGGACGACGTTCCGTTGGGCGAGGGCTTTCTGGATTTGGCGGGAATGATCGAGGTCTTGCGCCGCGCCCGTCCGGAAATTCAATTCTGTCTGGAGGGAGCCACGCGCGACCCGCTCAAGGTGCCCTGTTTGACGGAGAAATACTGGGCGGCGATGGCGGATGTTTCCGGATATGAACTGGCACGGACGCTCCGGATGGTGCGCGCAAAGGCAACCAAGATGCCCGACCCTCCGGTCAGCCGCCTGCCGTTGGAAAAACAACTGGCACTCGAAGAGGAAAACGTGCGGCGAAGTCTCGCCTACGCCCGCGAAACACTGAAACTGTAAGGTGACAAAGCCTGCCTTGAATTGGGGATGATTCTTTCCCGCGCAAGCAGGGAAGAACTCAATGCGCCGGCAGGCCGTTCTTGTCGGATGGTATCGGACCTATTCCTTGGAATGCGGGGCGGCAGCAGAGCCGACGGAATGCGCTTTGATGATGCGGCCCGGCTTGAAGGTAATCACCGACCGCGGGGGGATGGGGTATTCTTTTTTGTTTTTTGGATTGCGTCCGACGCGGGGTTTGCGGGTTTTGATCTGGAACACGCCGAAATCACGAATCTCCAACCGCCGGTCGCGGACAATCACTTCCTTGAGCGCTTCGATAATCTGATCCACGATGCGCAGCGCGTCCTTGTCCTTCCAATTCATTTCTTTGGCAATCCGGCGAACGATATGGGCTTTGATCATGATGCGGCCTCCGTGGTTCCGTGTTCTGGTAAAAAACTTTGATAGAATCCCCACCCGCATAATGCAAGTCTTTTTTACACTGACCGCATTGATGGCGAAATCATTGCGAAACGGGAGGGGGGCGGGATGGAACGTGACCCTCGAAGAATTCTTATCGCCCCGCAAAAAAATGCGGTCGCCGGCGAACCTGTTGTCTATGTGGCGGCGGTCGTTGCTTCGGGCGCCGTTTGGCGGCTGTAGTATTCGGCAATCTCCCGCATGATGGGCGTTTTGTGGACACCCCATGCGCAGACAGAGACGTGCTTTACCTCGCCGTCGTCGGGGTCCACATAGGCAAAGGCGGCGGGGCACCGTTCGAGGCGGTGCGTTTCGAGATTGTAGCTGTCCTCGAAGGGAAGGATCACGATCTGCATTTCCGCCTGAATGGCGCTGCGACGGGCGAACACTTTCGGACGGCCCAGCAAAAGATCCACCGCCGCCATCAGTCCGTTTTTCCACTTGCCCAGACCCTTGCCCTTGATGATCCGGCTTTTGTAGAGATGGCGGTTGAGGATTCGGAAGAGCGAGACGACGGCGCGCAGGCGCATCACGTCGTTTCTCAACCGCAGCCGCTTCCACAGGCGTCCCCAGAACGTTTTGTCCATATTGGCTTCGGCGGCGGCGAGGCGTTTCTCGGCGTCCACCATGTCCTGCGCGAAGGCATAGAGCGAGCCGCGCACAAAATAGTTGAAAGGCAGAAGGCGCTCGCCGTCGGAAAAGAGCATATACATGCTCTCGCAGTTGGGGTGGGCGCCGAAAAACGGCAGCGGTTTGACGCCGAGGTATTTCAGCATGGTCCGCAATTGTCCAAACAGCCCGGCGGGCAGAAACTCGATGGTCTGGCCGGGAAACTGCTGCTCGACCAAATCTTCGACCATCTCGGTGTTGATGCGCTCGACCTGGATGTTGAACTCGTCGGTTCGCCAGTTGTGCGCCAGCGGCATGAAGTAGATGGCGCGGACGTATTTGATGCGCTTGTGGGCGAATTCCAGAAGCCGGGCCACGTCCTTTTCATTGTACCCGACAGCAATCAGCGACATCAGTACCACTTTGGCCCCGCCGGGGAACTTGCCGATGTTGTCGAGCGCTTTGATTTTGGTCGCCAGCACCTTGTCGGTGCCGCGAAATGCGCGATACACTTCGGGGTTGTCGTTGTCGTAGGCAAAGCAAATAGTTGCGCGGGTTTCCAGAACCTTCCGGCAGTATTCCTCATCGGCCAGCGCCAGGCCGTTGGTCACAATCCGCGGGGCAAGGCCGTACGACTTTGCGAGACGGACAATCTCGAGCAAGTCCTTGCGGACGGTCGGCTCGCCGCCGAACAGCTGCAGATGGGGCCGGGGATTGTATTGGGAAATGTGGCGGAAGATTTTGTCAAAGTATTCAATCGGGGGCTCGAACAGAAATCCCATGCTCGGCGTGTTGTTGATGCAGCAGGGACAGTTGAGATTGCATCGGTTGGTCAGGTCCACGAAAACCACGTTGGGTGTTTTGGGAATGGGGCAATGGGTGCAGTCCATGCGGCAGCCGATGTAGTTCGGCACGATGTCGAGCACGGCTTTGGCACGATAGCGGCGGGCATTCGACGAAATGAGCGATTCGTGGGTGCCGCAGTCGGGACATTCCTTGACCAGAAAAACCTTGTTGTCGCGGTCCACGGGGTTGACCGGAACGAGTTTGCCGCACAGGTTGCAAAATCCCAAGTTCTTATTCACGGAAAATCCTCTTCGTCAAAATGCGTCATAACACGATGAAGATGGTTAGTCCGAGTCGCCCGTTGGGTAAAGGGAAAAAGTCAACGCGGCCTGATTCTTCGGGCGAAATCTCCCGCAAAGACGCAAAAACCTTTATGATCCCGGCGACGGGGCAGCATGGATCCCTGCACTGGCAAATGATGGGCTGAATGAATTTGCCTGTTTTGGCTCTTCAGCTTGGCGTCTTTGCGTGAGACTCTATAAAGGTGAGGGTGGGTCTCCTGCGAAAACCTGTTGCCAGAACAGGGTCTCTTATGCTTGCTTGTTCATCACGATGTCGGCAAGAGGTAAGTCGGATTTTCTGAGTTTTTGGGTGTAGTTTTATTGGGAGGCGGTAACGGTGGGCGAACCCAAAGATATTCTGGACGAAGCCTATGAACTATACGATGCGGCACATGTTGAGGAAGCGCTCGAGCTGGTGCGGCCTCTCTTGTCGCGCCAAGGCTCACTCAGCCACGAGAACCGCCTGAGCCTGCTTCGTTTGGTCGGGCGGTGTTCGCTGGAAATCGGCGACTACGAGCGCGCGCGCCAAGCCTTCGATACGGCGGCCCGAATCGCCGCCGACCTCGACCGCCTCGATCTGGCCATCTCGATGTTTTACCTTTGCCAGTTCGACGAGGCGGAGATGATTCTGGAGACGCTGCCGATGTATCCGGAAATCGAGGGCGAGATTTACTGGTATCGGGGCTTGCTGGCCGAGCGTCGCGGCGATTATGAGCGCGCGGACAGCCTGTTCAAGCGCGCGGCCCGACTCGACAGCAAGCGCTTTGTCGCCCCCGTCCGGATGGATGAAAACGAAGTGCGCGATGTCTATGATGCCGTGCTGGAGGAATTCCCGCCCGAAATGCGCAGCGTCGCCCAAGAGGTGCCGGTTCTGGTCGAAGATTTGCCCAGCGACGAGTTGCTCGAATCGGCAGGCGGCCGGCTCCATCCCCTCATTCTCGGTCTCTACGAGGGCACGCCTCTGGACGAGAAATCATCCATGACGCCGTCGCCGGAAACCGACCGGATCATTCTCTTCCGGCGGAATATCGCCAAAATCTCGCACAGCCGCGAAGACATGCGCCGCGAGCTGCGCCAGACCCTTATCCACGAAATCGGCCATCATTTCGGCCTCGACGACGAGGAACTGGAAGAACGCGGGTTTTAGATTCTTTCGTCGAGAAATATAGCCTCTTTGTGTAGATCATGGCCACAGATGCTCTAGCCCCGGTGCACGCGGGGCCGCATCGTTCGGTTCTCGATGGTGAGTTTTTTTGCCTTTTAGAGGGGGCGCTAACGACGCCGGCAGCCAACGATAGAGCGCCCTTTCAGGGCTTGCCCATTTTGATGGCGATTTTTCCCAGGGCGTTGCCCTGGGCTAAATTAGATGGCCCTTTCAGGGCCGAAGTCCGTAAAATGCAAAACACACTTTAAGTCAGCGGTTATCTTGCCACGGGATAGCAAAACTTCAGTGACCCTTTCAGGGCAGGAAAAAAGGGCCCACAGATTGAAGTCCCAATTCCTTTGTCCATATGCCCCTGCACGTATTGTTGACATGCCTCTGTGCCAATTGCTTTGGTTGTGGTCAAAGACCATGTTAGATTCTTTCATCTAACGGTCCAGCCAAGTTGCGAAAACCCTTTCTAACTTCCAACCTCTTCCCTCTGACCTCGTTGGTTTTGGCCAAAGACCATGTTAGATTCTTTTATCTAACGGTCTATCCAAGTTGCGAAGATCCTTTCTAACTTCCAACCTCTTCCCTCCGACCTCTTTGGTTTTGGCCAAAGATCATGTTAGTGCCTTTGTGGTGAACTTTTTTACTTTTCATCCCGCGGGAAGAGCGGGTCTTCGACCGCCATCGCCATTTCCTTGACCTTGGCTTCTTCGTCGCCGACCAACGGCCGGAAGCCGTTGCCGATGTCCAGCGCCATGCGGAACAGCGTAGCATCGGCCGGCGGCATGGCCACCGTAACCGGCCGGCTCAACGTAAAGCGATAGCCCCATTCGGCCTCCTCGCGTGTTTCGAGCGGCTGATACCAGTTGCGGCTGTTGGGCGAGGCCTTTCTCACTTCTTCCGACGGCCACTTGCCGCGCACGCCCGGCTTGATCGCAAGACAGCAAACGCCTTTTTTCAGGGCTTTCTCCATGACCTGCGTTCCAAAGCCGGCTTTCAGCATGCTCGCAAAGTTAAACGGGAACATCACGTGGTCGAATTGGTAGCGATCCAATGCCGCCATGGCCGACTCAACCGTATGGGCCGAAAAGCCGATAAACCGGATACGGCCTTCCTTTTTCATGGTCTGGAAAAACTCCATTGCCCCGCCGGCGCCGAAAATCCGGTCCACGTCGCGCTCGATGCTGACCAAATGATGGAACTGATAGATGTCAAAGTAGTCGGTTTTCAGACGTTCGAGCGAGCGTTTGAACTCCGCTTCCGCCTCTTCTCTGGTTCGGGCCTTGGTCTTGCAGCCGAGGATGATCTTCTTGCGGTAAGGTTCGAGCGCGGGACCGAGTTTGACCTCCGCGCTGCCGTAGGCCGGCGCCACGTCGTAGTAATTGACGCCGCGCTCGAACGCCTCGGCCACAATGCGATTGCAGTCGGCCTGTTCCATGCGGTTGAGCATGAGGCCCGAGAAGCCGATGATCGAAAGTTCGAGGCCGGTTTTGCCGTAGGGCCTTTTCTGCAGCTGCGCGGCATTGGATGAACTGGCGGCCTTGATTGCCGGCGCGGTTTCGGATGCCGGCACGAGGTGCGGGAAAGCCGCCGCCGCTGCGGCTGCCTTGAAAAAGTCGCGTCGTCTCATGGAATAACTCCCTCAAGAATATAGGTGGCTCAGCCACCGGCCTCATCCTGTCTGTTATTCCACTTGAAAGTCAATTCTCTTTTTCCACCTGATGCCGGAAAAGAAAGGATTCCATAGAGATGGAGAGCAGACACGGCCGACTTAAGACGAAAAAGAAAGCGCCTCCTGTTGGGAGGCGCCGTGCGTATCTTGCATTGGCGGGGCCGACGGGATTTGAACCCGCGACCTCCGGCGTGACAGGCCGGCGTTCTAAACCAGCTGAACTACGACCCCGCTGCGGTCACATAACAACTGAAAAAAGGATTTCCGTGAACGGCGACGGCTGTCAAGCCTTTTTGCGAAAGGAAAATTTGCGCGCCGTCGGCCTGCAGGTTCGGTGGGTTGTAACGCGGATTGTTGCGCGTGCAATGGAGGGACGCCTTCCACCGCGTCCGAATTAAAATACGGTTGGGGTGGAACCCAACCCTCCAAGAAGGCGTCGGGATCAAAAATACGGTTGGGGTGCAACCCAACCCTCCAATATGCGGTCTTTCACGGCGGAAAGGCTATGTCGTGGCGGCCCCGCCTTTGAGCTTGCGGCCCGACCGGCGGCGGGTAGATAAAGCGAACCGGGCGAAACGGCTCCGGCCGCCGCAGGAAAAGGATGTTGCGGCATTGGTTTGGCAATCCAAATTCAAAATCGCCCGCATGCACATTCGGAAAAATGAGCTTTGCCGCAAGCATGACAGACCGCACACCCGAAATTTCAATTGTTATTCCCACCTATAACGAACGCGAGAACATTGCGGCCGTTGTCCGCGACGTCTTTGGAATCGCGGTGCAGCGCGGCTGGGCTCTGGAAATCATCATTGTGGACGATAACAGCCCTGACGGCACGGGGCGCGAGGCCGACCGCCTTGCCCGACAGTTTCCTGTGACCGTCGTCCATCGCGAGGCCAAACGCGGTCTCGGCTCGGCGGTCATCGAAGGACTGGCGCATGCTCGCGGGCGTGTGTGGGGCTTGATGGACGGTGACGGCAGCCATCCGGCCGATGCGCTCCCCGAACTGGTCGAGCCGATCCTTCGCGGCGAGGCGCAGATTGTGGTCGGCAGCCGCTATGCACCGGGCGGGGCGGTGGAATACTGGCCTGCTCATCGCTGGATGCTCTCGCAGCTGGCTACGGCCCTTGCCCGACTGTTTGTGTCGGTGCGCGATCCGCTGAGCGGTTTTCTTTTTTTCGACCGAGCGGTGGTCGAGGGCGTGCCGCTGACGGTCAGCGGCTATAAGATTGGTTTGGAAATCTTGATCAAAGGCCGATATCAAACCGTCCGCGAGGCGGCCTACACGTTCCGCAACCGCGAGGTGGGCCGGAGCAAACTGGGCTGGGCCGAGTATTTGAACTACATCCAGTCGCTGGTTTCGCACGCAATTTACCTGTTCAATCATCCCGAGGCGCGGCAACGGCGAAGGTCCGCTTCAGGCGGGGCAGGGGAAAAAGCGGGGCCGCCGGCCGATGCCTCGCGGCTGTGGGGGCCGTGTCCCTTGTGCGGAGCGGACAATGCGGAGTTTCTGTTTATCAAGAACACGTATCGTCATGTTCGATGCCGCATCTGCCGGCTTGTGTTTGTCAATCCCATGCCGACACCGGCGGAACTATCGGCGATTTACGAGAACCCGCAGTATTTTGCCAACCGCAACGAGTGGGAATACGGCTACAATGACTATTTTGCAGAAAAGCAGTTTTACACGGCTTTGTTTGCACGGCGGGTACGCCAGTGCGAAACGGCTCTGGGCGCAGCCGACGGGAAGGGATTGCGATTGCTGGATGTGGGCTGCGCGGCCGGATTTTTGCTGGAGGCAGCGCGGGAACGCGGTTGGGCCGCCGCCGGTGTTGAAGTTTCATCGCACGCTGTCGAATTTGCGCGCCGAAAGTGCGGTCCGGCCGTCTTCCACGGCACATTGCACGAGGCGCGGCTTCCCGACGCTGTGTTCGATTGCGTGGTCATGTCCGACATCCTCGAACACGTCGGCGATCCGGTGGGTCTGCTGCGCGAGGCGGCGCGGGTGCTGAAGCCGGGAGGTGTGCTGGTGATCAGTGCACCGAATGTGCACAGCCTGTCGGCCCGGTGGATGGGGCGTCGGTGGTTCCATTTCAAGCGCGACCATGTGGTGCTGTTTTCGCCGGCCACGCTGCATCGGGCAATCGAACGCGTCGGACTCCGGTGCTTTCGACTGACTCGAAACGGCAAGATGGTGTCCGCCAACTACTTGTTTGCCCGCCTCAAGTGCTACTGGCCCTTTCTGGGAAAACTGCTGCTGGGGACGGCGGGACGGCTGCGATTGTGCGACCGCCTGTTCTACGATTCGTGGACGGGTGAAATGTTGGCCTTTTGCCGCAAGGCATCGCGGCCTGCGAAACCGGCGGCAGCCGGCGAAACCTATGGCCAGTTCCGCACTCATTACTGGCCGCCGACCGCCCTGTGGAGAACGGCCGAGTGTCTGCGCCTGAGCCCCGCAGACTGGACCGGTCGCGTTCTCGATCTGGGATGCGGCGACGGTTTTTTCGCCCGCCAAATGGCGGCCGACGACGGGTGGGTTCAGTGGTTCGGCGCCGACCATGATAGCCGAACACTTCGGCGGTCGCGCAACCCGCTCCTGCCGACACGGTCCGTTTGCGCCGAGGCCGGGAGGCTGCCTTTTTCGGGCGCGGTATTCGACTGCGTTCTGGCCAACTGCGTGTTGGAGCACGTGGGCGATCTCGAAGGAGCGTTACGCGAGATTGCACGCGTGCTAAAGCCGGGCGGGGCGCTGATTTTTTCCGTCCCGTCTGCACGTTTTCATTCCATGTTGCGCATGCCGCGGCTGCTCCATCGGATTGGATTGGGGCGGGTCGGCAACAGCTATGTCCGCCTGATCCATCGCCTGTTCAACCACCGGCATATTCTCCCGTTGGACCAATGGGCGTCGCGTTTGGAATCGGTGGGCCTGCGACTGGTTCGGCATGAGTATTTCATGCCGCAGGCTGTTTTTGAAATGTGGGAGCGCAACCTGTGGTGGGGAATGCCGGTTTGGCTGTGGCGCCGTGCGGCCGGAAAGAAAACGGGAAGGGCGCGGCCCCGGCGGCTTCCCGAAGTGATTCAGCGCGGCCTGACCGCCCCCGTTTCCGAGGGGGCGGGCGTCATCTGCTGGTGTGAAAAGAGGTCAGAGTCTGCCATGCCGCCGCAGGCGTCGCCTTAAAAGGATGATGGTTTGTCGTAGGACGCTTGCAAAAACAAAAGTGCAGGTTTCTTTCCATAATCAAAATAGGGGTGCCTTGGAATGACGCTATCCATGGCGTTCAGATGCGGTCGGGGTGGAACCCGTCCCTCTAGGGCATCAAAGTCACAATTGGGTTGGGGAACAGGAATTCGGTCAGGGATCGCGATAAAACGAAATGCGGTCGGGGTGGAACCCGACCCTCCACCGAATAAATCAAAAAAAAACGGTCGGGGTGGAACCCGACCCCCCAAGGGATCTGAATTCAAATGCCCTCGCACGTCTCTTGCTAAATAGCCTGCAGTATGCCGGGCGAGCCGGTCGGCAGGAGTGAAACAAGGCTGAAAAGTTGAACAAAAAGGATTCAAGAAGGCGATATAAGCCATGAAATATCAGAGAAAGAGAAACGTATTCGATCCTGCAATGCGGATGAGGCTCTATTATCGCACATTGGTTCAAAAAGCCGAGTCTGTTTGTTGCCGCTGTCATGGAAGGCGACAACAGAAGGCGGCAACCGTGCCGACAGGCTTTGTTGTTGACCCGATGGTACACAGCGCAAAAAATCCAAATCGAGGGCTGAAAAAGGAGAGACGCACATGAGGGAAACAAGACGAACCGCAACGATTGCTTTTGCCTTGTTTTTTTCGACGCTGGCTTCGGCTGTTGAGTTCACTCCCGACCCGCCAAAACCGAGCAAACGGCCTGCCGGTTCTCCTGAAGTCACAGTGGAAGCGCCTGAGCCTGAACAAGAGCCCGCCCCTCGCGCCGGCGGCCAAATCGAATGGGCGGCTTCTTTGAGCGAGGCCTTGAAGCAGGCCAAGAGAGACAACAAGCCGGTGATGGCCTATTTCTTTGTGACGTGGCAGCCGTGGTGCAAGACGTTCGAGGAAAAGACGCTGGGCGACTCTGCAGTGGTTGCCCTGTCGCGCCGCTTTGTCTGCGTGCGTGTGGATGGCAAACAGTTCGAGGAAACAGCCAAAAAATACGGCGTGCGGGGCTATCCGACGGTGATTTTCCTAAACTCGGCGGGCGAAAAGGTTCATCAGGTCAAAGGTTTTATCCCTGCGCGCCCGTTCGAATTGGAGATGCGGCCGGTGGCTCAAGGGCGCAACCTCGAGAAGGAATACGAGGACCTTGCGCGCTCCAATCCGACCGACTTTCGGTCGCTTGTCTTGCTGGGCATCGGCCACGTCAAACATGAAAAATGGGACGAGGCCATTCGGGCCTACGAGCGGGCATTGGCTGCCGGGCCCGGTATGGAAGCCAAAGAGACTCACGAAGTAGTCTATGCGCTGTGCCAGCTGTATGACTACAAAAAGACACCTGAAAAGTCCTTGCGCCTCTTGCTCGAATTGTTGGAGACCGAAAGTTCCGACAAGGTGAAGGTCCACGAACTGCTTGGCCAGACCTATCTGACGCTCAAGCAGCCCGACAAAGCCATCGAGCACTTCGAGGCTGAGCGCGAACTGGTCGAGGATGAAAACCAGAAGAAGTTTATTGACCAAATGATCGAACAGATTCGCAGGACGGAGAAGAAATGAACCGCCTTTGGGACGGCGCGCTGCGGCGAAAAAAGGCGCACGGAAAGCGCCGTTTTGAGTTGACCCCAAAAGGCCCGTTGATCCAGAGTTCATAACATGGTAGGGGGGAGGGGAAACTCCCATCCTTTTTGTCAGGAGGTTGTTAGTTATGAAACGTACATTCCAATCCATCGCAGTCGGGTTTTTTGCCATGGCTCTGGTGGTCGGAGCCTGCGCAGGCGCCCCGCCGGAACAACTGGAAATCGGCAAGCCGGCGCCGAGTTTCAAACTACCCAATGTGGACGGCAAGACGGTGGACTCGGCCGAACTGCTCAAGACCAACAAGGCGCTGGTCGTGGTGTTTATGGCCAACCATTGTCCTGTTGCGGTTGCGTATCAAGACCGGTTAATTGAGATTCAGAAGGATTACAAAGAACGGGGTGTGGCGGTCGTGGCCATTAGTTCCAATGACGCAGAGGCCTATCCCGCCGACAGTTTCGAGAACATGAAAAAACGGGCGGAAGAGAAGAAATACAACTTTCCCTTTCTTTATGACGAATCGCAGGAGGTGGCCCGCAATTTCCGCGCCACCTGCACCCCGCATGTATTTGTCATAGATGCAAAAGGCAACCTCGCCTATCGCGGTGCAGTGGACGACAACCAAGACCCGAAGAAAGTTAAGAACACCTATCTCCGCGACGCTCTGGATGCGGTGCTGGCCGGAAAGCCCGCTTCGCCGGCAACCACCAAGCAGGTGGGCTGCACGATCAAGTGGAAAAAGGAAAAATAAGGGCTGCGGCCGATACTGGCTGACAAGGGAAAGAGGCAGGGGGCGACGCCCGCGCCCCCTGCTTTGATTTTCAGTGGGAGCCAGTCCGAGGTTATATGTAGTTCCCACTTTGCTTGGAGGGTCGGGTTCCCCCCGACCTTATCTGGATGCCGTGGAAGGCATCCCTCCACAATTTCGATTCGGACGGCGAATTTTGCTCTGGACGCCGTGGAAGACGTCCATCCAAGGCTGTCCCTCCAATGGCATGGCGCAAAAGGCAAATCTTGACGCCTGCCCCCGAATCGCCTAACCCTATCCACTGACAGTTTGTATTACCTTATACCGGAGGCGTGTTATGACGCAATGGGGCAACGGAAAGATGAACATGAGTGCACTGTCCGGCTGCTGCGGCCACTATGGCGATTTACTTCTTGGCGCGGCAATGAGCCGGCGGCAGTTTCTCGCCGCAACCGGTGCAACGGCCGGCGGTGCTGTTCTTTCGGGCGATCTTTTGCGCTCAGGCGGCGGCGAAAACCGCCAGAGGCCGATTCGGCTACCGCTTCGCGTCCAGCCCGTCTTCAACTGCGAAATTTACCCGCGCAAGGAGGCCGTCAGCTGGCGCGTTACCGGCGCCATCCAAGACGAGCGTGAAATGCGCGAGGAAGAAGCCCGAATCCGGCGCGACCTCGAGGCCATGCGCAAACAGGCCGACTTTCCTCTCGAGATCAAGCCGCTGGTCACCGTCCAGACGGTCGAGCAGGCCAAGGCCGCTGTGGCCGGTGCAAATTTCGACGTGCAGATTCTCTATGCGGCGCGGCGCAACCGCCCTGTGCTCGAAGCTCTGGCAGACAACGATAAGTGGAACCTAATGTTTGTGCGCCACCGCTCCGGCCCACTCTATTATATGTATATCGGCGGGCACACCCACTTTTTACGCAAGACCCGCGACGAGTTCGGGCAGCCCAATATGACCACGCTTGACATCGTTGTAGACGAGCACGCCGAGCTGTTGTGGCGGCTGCGCACTTTCTACGGTCTGAAAAACACCCTCGGCCGCCGCATTATCGCCATTGGTGCTCCAAGCGGCTGGGGCGAAGCGGGCAAAGGAGCGCCCGAACGGGCCGCCGCCACGTTCAAACTCGACATTCAGACGCTCCCCTACCCCGAACTGGGCAAGATGATCGCGCAGGCACGACAGGACAGCGCGCGTGTCAAGAAATGCCAGAACGAGGCCGATGCGTTTATGCGCCGCAGAGGCATTACGATAGAAACCCCAAAGGACTTTGTCTGGAAAGCCTTTTTGCTTACCGATGTGTTCCGCGATGTTCTCGACGGTGCCGGCGCCGACGCCCTTACCGTCGGCAGTTGCATGAGCACCATCATGCCGATGTCCGAAACAACGGCCTGCCTGCCCTTGATGCTGCTCAACGACGAAGGCTACATGGCTTTTTGCGAATCGGACTTTGTGGTGATTCCGTCGGGGATACTGCTCCACCACATCAGCGGCCGGCCGGTGTTCTTTTGCAATCCGTCGTTTCCGCACAACGGCCTGATGACGCTGTCGCATTGCACGGCGCCGTGCCGCATGGACGGACGGAACGACGAGCGCGTAAGGATTCTCACACATTACGAGTCGGACTATGGCGCCGCGCCCAAAGTAGAAATGCGTAAGGGTCAGACCGTTACGGTTGTGAACCCCGACTTTGGCCAAAAGCGCTGGCTGGGCTTCGAGGGAAAGATTGTGGAGTCGCCGTTCTACCCGATTTGCCGCACGCAAATTGACCTCGAAATCCGGGGCGACTGGGAAAAGCTGCGCGACGAAACGCGGGGCTTTCACCACATGCTCTGCTATGGCACCTATCTGCGCGAAATGGGCTATGCCGTGAGAAAGGCCGGCTTGGACTGGCTCAACGTGTAGGGCGTGATTCGGCAGGTTGGCCTTGTGTTTGGCTGGCCCCAGTCCTCCCTATCGCTTTGGCGCCACCTTCCATGCTTCCGTCCACAATTTCGATTCGGACACCGTGGAGGGTCGGGTTCCACGCCGACCGTATCGAAGGTCGCTTTCCTTCTGCGCGGAAAAGGCTGCGAAAAAATGTGCGAATGGGCGTGCATTTTTTGTATTGACAGCCTGACCCAAACCGCCGGAGAATGTGGTGAATTAGCGTGGATGGACTGCGGAATACGATGGAAACCTATTTCTTTGATGCAGTCATAGATCGCTGATAAAATTGAACTAAGATAGCACCCTTTAACGGCGTGCAGGAGTTGGTTTTGGAATGCCGTTCAATCCCGAAAACCCTATGGTCGTTCAGTCGGACCGTAGTGTGTTTCTTGAAACCAACCGGCCAAATTATGAGGCGGCGCGGGACGCTCTGGCGCAGTTTGCCGAATTGATCAAAAGTCCCGAGCACATCCACACGTATCGCATTACACCCTTGTCGTTGTGGAACGCCGCTTCGGCCGGTTTGACCGCCGATGAGATTATCCAATCGCTGGAAACCTATACCAAGTATGACATTCCGCAGAACATCATTCAGGATGTTCGCGAGTATGTCGCCCGCTACGGCCAGCTCAAACTGATCGTCGAGAACGATGCCCTGATTCTGGTGGCCAAAGACCCGGCCTTGGCCAAGGAACTGGCCGCCAACCGGGCGCTCGAACGGTTTTTCGAGCGCGTCATAGACAAGGAGAGGATCGAGGTCAAACGCGGCATGCGGGGCCGCGTCAAGCAGGCCTTGATCAAGATCGGCTGGCCGGTCGAGGACCTTGCCGGCTACGTCGAGGGCGAGCCGATCGAAATCCGGTTGCGCGACCGGACGCTGTCGGGCAAGCCGTTTCAGTTGCGTCAATACCAGCGGGACGCAGCCGATGTGTTCTGGGCCGGCGGGAGCACTCGCGGCGGCTCGGGTGTTCTAGTGCTGCCCTGCGGGGCGGGCAAGACGATTATCGGCATCGGCGTGATGTCGCGCATTGGTCAGCATACGCTGATCCTGACCACCAACATCACGGCGTTGCGGCAGTGGCGCGATGAGTTGCTCGACAAGACCACGCTGCGGCCGGAGGACATCGGCGAATACAGCGGCGAGGTCAAGGAGCGCGAGCGGCCCATCGTGCTGACCACGTATCAGATTTTGACCTATCGCAAGAGCCGCGAGGACAATTTCGAGCATCTCGATTTGTTCAATCACGGGCGGTGGGGGCTGATCATCTATGACGAGGTGCACCTGCTGCCGGCGCCCGTCTTTCGGGCTGTGGCGGAAATTCAAGGCAAGCGCCGGTTAGGTCTGACTGCGACGCTTGTACGCGAGGACGGCAAGGAAGACGACGTGTTCAGTCTGATCGGCCCCAAGAAGTTCGATGTGCCTTGGAAGGTGCTCGAAAAGCAGGGCTGGATTGCCACGGCCGAGTGTGTCGAGATTCGCATTCCGCTGCCCGAGGCCAAGCGCATGGAATATGCTGTGGCCGACACCAAGTCCAAATTCCGGATCGCCTCCGAGAACCCTCTCAAAATCGAGGTCATCAAGGAACTGATCCAGCGGCACAGTGCAGACAATATTCTGATCATCGGCCAGTATCTGGAGCAGTTGCATGTGATTGCCAACATTTTGCAGAAGGAACACGGCCACGTCCCGATTATTACGGGGAAAACGCCGACGCGGGAGCGCGAGCGAATCTACGGCGACTTCAAGGAGGGGCGGCTGAAATGCCTGATAGTCTCGAAGGTCGCCAATTTTGCCATTGACCTGCCCGACGCCAATGTGGCGATTCAAGTGTCGGGCACATTTGGCTCGCGTCAGGAAGAAGCCCAGCGGCTGGGCCGCATTCTCCGCCCGAAAGCGGAGGGCAAGATGGCCCATTTCTACTCGCTGGTCTCCAAGGATACCAAGGATCAGGAGTTCGCGGCCAACCGCCAGTTGTTCCTGACCGAGCAGGGCTATCGCTATGTCATTGATGTGCGAGACGAACAGGGGGTGCGATCGTCATGAAACTCAAGACCATGCTGCGATCGCTGCCGCTGGAACATCTGCAAACGATCGTGGACTTCTGGAACATCAGCCGGCCCGACTTGGATGCCGACCAGCCTGACAGCGAACGCCGCGAGCGACTCATCGAGCATCTGTATCCGCGGCTGCAGATGGCGCAACATGTGTTGCCGGCTTTTGAGAAGCTGGCCGATGACGAGAAGGACCTCATTTATTTTCTGGTCATTCATGGCGGCGATTTGCCGGCCGACGAGGTGCTGGAACGCGTTTTCAACGGCGACCGGGCCCGCATGGAGGCCGCGGTCAAACGCCTGTCGAGCCTCGCGTTCGTGGCCCAGGATGTTCTTCCCGACGAGCGCGGCGAAACGGTGCTGATCGGCCTGCCGGAATCGTTTATGCGTATCATCCCCCTGCCGGCTCATTGGCAGGGCTATCTGGGCTACTTTCTCGAAGGATTGCCCGCGGCGCATCTCAAGCAAATCGCCACGGAAGGTCTTCGCCTTACGGTGGATTCCACGCGAAAGGACTACCTGATCTACCGCATTCGGAGCGAGTTGCTGGAGCCGAACCGTTTGCGCCAACATGTCGCCCGTCTGGCGCCGGCCGAGCGCGAAATGCTGCGCAATGTGCTCGAGCGCAAAGGCGTGTGCGTCTATCGGGATTTGCTCGACACCGGATTCCAAAAGCGGTATGACCACAGCAAGGCCGAGCACGTCAACGCCCTCCTGTCCCGAAGCGGGCTGCTGTTCACGGCGGCCATCGGTGACAACAAATACAACAACCTCCTGATGGTGCCCCGCGACATTTATCACATCATGGAGCACAACTATACGCCCGACCGGCGGTCGCTGCGCGAACTGGATACGATTAGCTACATCGGCCGGGCCCAGCAGCCCACCTACATTTTTGACAACAGCAATAATCTGCTGCGCGATATTGTCATCTTTGCCTCCTATATCAACCGCAACACCGTTCGCAAACTCAGCACCGGCGGCATTGGCAAGAATGACCTAAAAAAAATCCTGCTCATTCTCAGTGCACACAAGACCCCGAAGTATGCCGCCTTTCTGGCTTTGTTCCTCATTACCCGCAAGTTCCTCGTGCCTGTTGGCAATGTCTGGCGGGTCAACCAGACCTTCCTGCGCTGGCTGGAAGACTCCCGCCAGTGTTATCAGGACATTCTGCAATTTTGGCTGGAGACCAACCTGTGGAACGAGGAGTATCTGGAAGGCGACACGAAGCACACCGACTCGCCGCCCACAGGCTTGGTCAATGCCCCCGAACTGCGCAAACTGGTTCTCGACAATATGGCCAGCATCCCCATTTCCGGCTGGATTCAATTCGAGGCGTTCGCGGAAAACATCAGCCCGCAGGTGGAAATGTTCATTCCGCGGCGCGAGGGCACGGGCGGCTACGACCGTTTCAATCGGACCAACCGCGCCATTCTGGAGTCGGTGGTCGGCGAAACTTTGTACTGGATGGGGATTGTTTCGCTGGGGGTTTATGACCTGCGCGACATCAATGAGATCGGCCACCAGCCCCCAATTCTTGGCGAAGGCCGTTGGCGGCGCGGCCCGCGTCCGCCGCGTCCCTACAAACCGTTTCTCTTTCAATTGACTCCCCTCGGCCGGTTTGTTCTCGATGGCCCCTATACCGAGCCGGCCAAGCTGTTTCAGGGGCGCGACGACACCATGCTTCCCCTGCAATGCGAGGCGAAGCATTTCATCGTGCAGCCCAACCTCGAAATCATCACGCCGCCGGACTTGGACCTGCACACGTTCTACCGGCTCAACGAGTTTTGCGACATCAAGGCCGTGGATGTCATGTCCACGTTGACCATCGCGCGGGATTCGCTGCGCGAGGGCATGGACAAAGGCGTGCGCGGCGAAGACATCCTCCAGTTCATCAGCGAGCACTCCCTTCAGGCGGTGCCCGAGACCGTCCGCCATCTCATTCAGGAATGCAGCGACAAGCACGGCGAGCTGGACATGGCTCCGGTGAGCGGCTATATCCGCGTGGCCGACCGAATTCTGCTCGAAGAGCTGAAATCCAACCGGCGCATACAGCCGGCGATCAAGGAAGTGGTGGGCGACCACATGATTCTCCTGCGCGAGAATGTGGACATTCGAAAAATGGCACGGGAACTCCAGCGTCTCGGTTTTATGCCGCGCCTCGAAGCTGCCAAGAGCCGCATTGCCGACAAGGAAACCAGCTATCAGTTCACGCTGTCGCAGGATGAGTTGTACACGCTTCTGGCTCTTCTGAACCACTGTGCGGCCGTCGAGGAAGAGGTCGGCGTGACGGTCACCGGCGACAAAATTCCGGCGCTGATGGAGCGGCTGCGACCCGAAGGTCCGGGTGCGTTCAATGTCACCCAATTTGCCGAATCCATCGGCAAGGAATTTACCAAGAAGTTTCAGGCGGCCTTGCGAAAGAAGATCGAGGACATTCAGTCCAAGTATAAGAAGCAGGTCTCGCGACTGGTTTCCACCCGGCCCAGCGAGACTGCGCGCGGGTTTTTCCAAGGGCCCAATCCGGCCACCGAGCGCGATGATATGCTCGAAATGGCAGAGTTTGCCGTCCGGCAGAATCTTGCGGTCGAAATCACCTACGAGCGACCGGATCGCGAGCCGTTGATCGAAAAGGTTGTCCCCAAAAAGATTGTCGGCGACCGCATCTTTGCATTCAGCGAAAAGCGACGCCGCCTCGGCGCGTATCAGCTCGAACGCATCCGCCAACTTCGGCTTCTCGGCCCGGGGGGATAACCGCCGCCCCAGAGAGTCACCCATAGGACCTTGATGCATGCAAATCCGCAAACGCTTCTGGAACTACGTGCGCAATTCCGTCCGGTTTCGTGTTTTGTTTTGCACGCTGATTTCCGTCGTTGCCGGCAGCGCGATCAGCTGGCTTTCCGTCGCGATTCTTACCCGCGCCAGTTCCATATCCCTCAGCGAAGACGCGCGTTTGGGGCTGCTGTTTTTTATGACCCTGCTGTTCACGCTTCTTCTCCTGCTGGCCCAAGTTTCCATTATCATCCAGCCAATCTCCCGATTGAACCGCCGCTTGCGGCAATTGCGGTCTGCCAAAGAGATGCGCACGGTGGACTCCAGCGATTTTGCCGAACTGGCCCCTTTGCTCGAAGCCGCCGCGGACATTCTCGAATGGGCCGAAAACCAACAAAACCTTTCGGCCGCCATTCATCACGCCTTTCGCAAACGGATTGCTCAACTGGCGGAATATGATTCCCTGACCGGCCTGTACAACCGGTATTATCTGAAAACCATCCTTCCGCTTCAAATCGCCCACATGATCAACATCAAAGACCAACTCTCGGCCATCATGGTGGACGTGGACCATTTTAAGCATTATAACGATACGCACGGCCATCCCCAAGGCGATCGCGTTCTGACCCAAGTGGCCGACATTCTCCGCCGCAGCGTCCGCGACCAAGACATTTGCTGCCGGTATGGCGGCGAGGAGTTTTTCATTGCCTTGCCCAACGCCAACCTTGAACGGGCATTGGTGATCGCCAATCGCATCCGGACCGCCATTGCACAAACCCCCTTTCCGCATGGCGAACAGCAGCCGGAAGGCCGCCTGACCGTCAGCTTGGGCGTGGCGTGTTTCCCAATGCACGCCCGGCTGGCCGATGACTTGATCGAATGCGCCGACCGCGCCCTCTATCTGGCCAAACGTTCGGGCCGTGACCGGATTTGCACGTACAACGATGTGTTGGAAGCGGCCAAGGCCGACAGTACGGTGCTCAAGGCGCCGCTGAAGGATGTTCCGCCGCCGGACAGCATGTCGCAAGATCCCGACAATCAAGAGGGCGGTTCATGAGTGT
>JAOAGV010000004.1 GCA_026415575.1 Candidatus Sumerlaeia bacterium | reverse complement strand
TGCGCGTTTTTCGACAACCTTCCCGCACGAGCGTATCACGAAGAACCGATGACTTGTCAAGCACTTATCTTAGCGCTTATGCCGGCTCGCCCTGTGTTAACCCCAACAGGCCAAACACCAGCGAGCCCAATAAGTGACGCTGGGTATGGATACCAAGGGATATGATAGAACATGTAAGGGTGAGTTAACCAGCCAAGGATTTCAAAAGTTCTGATACCTTGTGCTTGAAGTCGTTGAGTTTGCCAACGTCAACCTTGCCTTGGTGAACGGCCAACAAAACTTGGGCCGCCTTCTTCCAGCGGTCAGTGGCAGTTTGAATTCCAAGGAAGTCCTCCAAGCTGCTGCGCAGCGTACCTAACAGCTTTCGTGAAACCATTCTTGGAATCTTCAATTAGCTTGTTGATGCTTTCTTGCTTGGTCTTTTCGTTGCCGGTCTTGTTTGCATCCATGTCATAAAGCACAGCATGATCAATTCTCAACTCGCCCAACAGGTTCATGAACCGGTGAATATTGTATTTGCCGAGTGTTTCGAGGACGAAAACGCCTTTGCTATTGGCAACAAGCTGGCCTGTCTTCAGCAGGTAATTGATCAACACTTGCTCCGAAATCCCCTCGACGATCAAGACCGCATTTGCGAAAAACAGGCTGCTTCGTTCCGGATTCAGCCACAGGAAGTGCCGCACTGCTTCAAGTTCCGGCTGGGAAGCGTCTTGGCCCAGAATCTGTGCGAGTTGCTGGTTATCTTCGAAGATTTCCTTCAGCCGCTCTCTGCCGATTTGGGCGATTTCGGTCTTGCCGTCAACACGGCGGACACGAACTAAATCGGCAAGATCATCTGTGTTGTAGCTGACAAACTGCGGTGAGTGCGACGCCGCGATGACTTGGCGACTCGGTTGGCCTGCGAGTTGGCGCAAACTGGTGTCGAGGACGTCTTGTTGCGGCGGGTGCAGGAAAGCTTCCGGCTCTTCGAATAGCAACAACTCCATCTCCGGCGAGAATTCCTTTTTCTTCGGCTCCGGCTTCGGGGCGGCATAGCCCGCGGGAATTCGGATCAGCGTGAAAATAAGATGCCGCTGCAACCCGTGTCCAAAAGCTTCCGGGTTCATCTCGGCGTTCAAGGCGCTGTCCGTGAGAGTGTGCCGAATCAGGTTCTTGATGATGTCCTCAACCTGTGGCGGGTTGATCCCCAAATTAAAGGAGACCTCCCAATCTTTGAGTTCGTTATTGATGCGCGCCTCTAAATCGGAAAGTGAACGATTGTCGGACGTGGCTTCGGCTTTGATCGTTTGGCTGAACTTCGCGAAGGCATTTGTCAGGTTGTTGAACGCACTGCTCGACTTGACGATTGGTTTCAGGATGTCGTTGATCAGGTCACGCAACGCGCTCGGCCCGGTCAGTTTGGTGTGCTCTTCCAACCGGCTGATTGCGGGAATGTAGATCACGTTGCCAAGCTTGCCCTCGCCCACGTTTTTTGCGCCATGAAACGGCGTTTGAGAAAGCGAGTTGCCCTCATAAGCAAAAACGCCCTGCTTGGCCTTGTCGGCAGGACAAAACCAACCGCGGATTCGCAAGAGGTTCGGTTTCAGCAAATACTTCTCAGGAAGCGTTGGAGCTTCCTCGTTTGATAATTCGTAGAGGATTTCAATCCAAGATTCCTGATCATCTCTCGTGAACTTTGGAAAGTCTTTTTGGGAATCGAATTTCAGGTCTTTCTGGTAGAGTGTCCGAAGGCTATCTAGCACGTTGCTCTTGCCGGAATTGTTCGGCCCAATCAGTAGCGAGTAATCACCGAAGTTGATTGTTTGGTCAGCAATTGAGCGGTAATTGTGAATACGTAGCTGGCGAATTTTCATCGTTCTATCCTCGCACACTTTTGGCTTTTTCGAGGCAGGCGGATTCTTAACTTAGCCCAGCGGAGGTTTCCTCCGTCAGCCATTGCAGGTAGGCGGGGTTGCCGGCGGCGATGGGAACAGCGACAATTTCGGGCACCTCGTAGGTGTGCAGGCTGCGGATGGCCTCCTGCAGTTGCGGCAGGAGAGCGGCGCGGGTTTTCATCACCACCATCCACTCGTCCGACGTTTCAACGCGGCCTTTCCACCAGTAGGTGCTCGTGATGGGGCCGATAATCTGGGCGCACGCGGCCAGACGGCGTTCGACAACGCCGCGCGCGATTTGTCCGGCCTGCTCGCGGGTTTCGGTTGTAGTGGTCACTTGCATGTAGTCTGCCATGGCTTCACCTCGAATCTGCGTTGCCCGAAGAAATCGTTTTGGGGCTATGGTTGGCCACGCCGAATTCCGTCTGCCTTGCGCATCTTTTTGGATTCGGGCGTCAAGACCAGCACCCAGTCCTCGCCGGCGGGATCGGGGCGCGCCGGCTGGGCCCCGGCGTTGGCCGCGACCCCAATGGCCTCGCCGGCGTACTGGCCGCTGCGCGGATCAAACCATCGGGCGGTCATCGGCCCCGCCGGCCCTTCGCGCAGTGCAATCGAGCGGTTGGCATTTCCGCGCGGCAGGTAAATCACCCATGTCCTGCCTGCAATGACGGCGGCGTGCGGCGGGGTAAGGTCGGTCGCGGTCGGCAGCGGATTCGGCTTGCCGTCCACTTCGAGGGCGTCGCGCCGCGGCTCAAGGCGGTGCCACTCGAGCGAGGTCAGAAGCGTTCGCGTGTGGCCGACGCAGGCTGAGCCGGGCAGCCGAAGCGCCTCCTGCCATGTTACGCGCGCGAAGCGCCCGAAATCGGTGGTTTTTCCCGACTCGCCCTTCGGATCGTTCGGATCGTAGAATTGCCACAGTCCCTGCGCGCCGTAGCCGTAGCCGGCCGCGCCATTGAGAAATGCCGTCCACGCCTGCCAGCGCGAATAATAAGCCGATTCGTTCTGACCCACGATTTCATACCAGGCTTCCGAGCAAAACACGGGCATGGGTGGTTCGAGCGCACGATTTTCCGCAAGGCGCCCCACGATGTTGAACATGCGGTTGAGGCTCTGGCCGGTCTGCAGCCAGTGGTGGTCAATCCACGGCCCGCCGTGAAAGGGGCGCGACGACTGGACGTTGTGCGGCGGCGTCATGTTGATCTGGCCGCTGGGATGGATCGAAAGCGGGCGCCGGAAGGGATTGTGCCGTTGCATCTCGATGCCGATTGCGGTGATGTCGGCGGGCTTCCAGCCGTTGTCGCGGAAGTTGTATTGATACTCGCCGGACAGACACCACAGCGTGTTGAATGCCCCATAGCGGACGGCGCAATAGGCGCTGAGGCGACGGGCGTCGTCGGGCGTAAAGAGCGGCTTTTGGGTCTTGCCCCACCACATTGTCGGCGTGGCGGCGACAAATCCTTGCTCCCACAAGTAGCGCATGCGCCGGTCGAGCATTTGGAAATACTGGGGGTTGAGGCGTGCGGGGTCGCGGTCGAAAAAGGCATACCCGCCCTCGTTGCGGTGCGCCTGTCCGTCGGGATAGTCGCCATAGCCGTGGATCAACTGCATGAGAACGGCAGTGAAGTTCTTGGATTTGCGGTCGGCCAAATAGTCGGCGAAAGGTCCGGTGCCGTCGGGCGCCAGACCGCAGCGTGCGGTGTTTCCCGCCCAGAGCGTATCGGCCAGGAGGAAAAACGGCGTGCCGTCGGCATATTCAAAATAGCGCCCACCGGGAGCGATTCGGATTTGACCGCGAAAATTGGAGTTGGCCCGGATTTGTTCGGGAGACGGCGGCGCGATTTCGATCTGCCCCGTCTGGCCGGCCAGACCGCCGTCGGCCGATTCTGTGCGCCATATCCAGAGGCCCGGCTGGGGCAGGGCCGCGCGGACAACCCAGCGGCGCTCGCCGTCCCAGAAGCCTTCGACCGTGAGCGAGTCCTTGCTGCCTTGGCGCTGAAATGTGGCGCGCACAGGGAACTCCCACCACGCACAGTCACCGCGTGCGGTCAGGCTGATCTCGAAGGGCTGCCAAGAGATCGCCTGCGCCGGCGCCGATGCCGCGGCGATTTGTGCAAAAGCCAGAAATCCTGCGGCCAGCACAAAAGCGGCCATGCCTCGCGCGCCGCTTTTCTGCGCTCTTTGAAGCATTTTGGAGTGCTTGCAGGTTTTGTTCACGGCCATCTCCTCACTTTAGTTTGTCATCGAGCGGCATGGCCAGCGGCTCATTCCATTCTTCCACTTTCACCGAGTCGTAGGCCATAATCTCGCTGCAATTGAACACCATTTTGGGATTGGCGATCTTGTATTGGATGTAACGGGCGGCGACCGGATGCGGGAAAATCAGCGGAAACACCCAAGACTGGAATTTGCCGTTTTCGGGCATAATGAAATCGCCGTCCACGTCTTTGTAGCGCATCCGGGTTTCCAGTTTTCCTTGCGAGGTCCACTCGTTTCCGTCCGCCGATGTCAAAACTTCAATGGTGCAGAACGGGCCGTTGTAGAAATCGCACGGATAGCCCGTCGCGTGGATTCGCACGGCGGCGACGGTCTGCGCCGTTGCCAGGTCGAGCGTAATCACCGGGTTTTTGTCCTGTCCCCAGATCGGTCCCTCGCGATACGTGGTGCCCATGCCATAAGTCGAGGCGACCGATTCGTCGGTCAGTTTGGTCATGTCAGGATCACCGCCGCCCCAGTTGTTGTCCGATGGCTTGCTGAACGAGTATTTGCAGCCGAGGGCGAGGTTCCGGCCCCAGCGGTAGCGCTTGCGAGCAAGGGGCGGCAACTGCCCGGCCGCGCCGTCAGAATAGCCATACCTCACATTCGGTGTTGTGCCGGCAAGCGCCACGCAGATCGAGTCGGTTCGGGGCAAATCCTCGCCGCCGACGTAGAGGCGATAGCGTTCGGCCGGCTGGCGAATCTGCTGCGTGTGCGACCGCGCGACCCATTGTCCCCCTTGCCACTCGCTCCAGCAGTAAGTGACTTCGATCGGCTTGAATTGCGCGGAGCGCGGACGATAGCCGGCGATCATGCGAATGGAATAAATCGAGCAGCCGTCATAGCGTCCGGCCGACGGCGAAGCAAGCGTGTAGCGAACAAGAACGCGGCGGACGCCGCTGCCAAGCCGCACCGTCTCGAAATGAATGTCGTCCCACGGCGCTTTTGTCTCGGTCAGTTCCCATGTCCTGACCCACGTTTTGCCATTGTTGGTTGAGTGTTCAAGGGCGATCGAAGACTTCGGGGCACGGTTGTAGAAGCGCCCGCCGTAGGTCACCTCCGTCAGGTCGCCCGGAGCCTCGATGGCATAGGTCAGGTGACCGGTGCCCGGTGTTTCGAGCCAAAGGCAGCCATGCCAGTCGGAGGCGGGCCCGCTGGCCACGTTTTCGCTCGTGCAGCAACTTTCCTTGAATTTGTTGTTCTGGATTTCCGGCCACAGCAGGAGGGTCTGGGTGGTTGCCGCTGAAAGGACGTCAATGGTATTGGCGCCCAAGGTCAGGATTGGCAGCGTCAGTTTGTTGATCTGCGTGACAGTCCGCGTTTCGAGATTTCGGATTTCTGCCGCACCGGCAAGAGAGATCTTGACAAGGAATTGATGTAAGGTTTTGACGCCGCGAAGCGGGACTACCACCGCCGCGCGCATCGGTCCTGTGGATTTCCACACCTCCGACCACGAGGTGCCAAGATTGGTGGAAACGGCTATGGCGCAGGAGTCCGCGCCGGCAGGCAGCGCAACGTCCATGCGCACCGTTGAACTGGTGATCATGTTGGCCCCGTTGATCAGAAGAACCGCTTCGGCGGGCGCTCCAGCTTTGTCTGCGCGCAAAGTGCCGTTGGCAAGAGCAATATTTTTCGCCGCAAAAAAATCGTCGGTCGTTTCCCGGCGCCCCAGATCGGGTCGGTAGACCCAAAGCCCGTTGCCGAACGTTCCCAGATTTTGCGGACTCTTTCCGTTCTGCAACGGAATATAGTAGTCCTCCGACTGGCCAAGCGGCGATGCGTATCGGGTGTAGGTTTCCCCTTCGCGCAGGCACAACACATACCGGTGGCCGAGCTCGAATCCATTGTAGTAGTTGCGATATTTGAGGCCTTTCGGATTGAAACACTTAAGAGCTTCGTCGCGAAGCGAGCGCTGGGTGTCCGCGCCGGTCAGAAAGCCGTAGGGACTGGTCGCACCGACCGCGTGTACCAAGCCGATATGGCCGTTTTCGGTGCGGCCGTGCGAAGCCTCGCATGCGCCCGGTGCGCCGATATCCTCAACGCCGGCCACCGTAATGCCGTCGCACAGCGTGTAATAGGCGCTCATCGAGTTGTCGAACATGTGCCAGCGGCCGTCATAGAAACACTCGCTGACCGTGTGGAGCGTGATGTCCCAGAACCGCACCGGCAGCCCCATCGAGTGCCAGATGCCGCAGTTGATTCCGGCGTAGTCGCTGCAGAATCCGTAGCCAAAATCGTTGAAGAACATGATGGGGTCGTGAACGGGGACGCCGTGCACAAGGGAGTGGGGTGTCTGGCGGCGGCAGCGGGTCAGCCAGCGCCAGATGGCCTTGCATTGTTCGTCGGTCGAACTGTAAGGCGCCGTCACGCTGCGGATAAAGCTGGGCAGGTCGGAAAAATCGGGGCGGCTGTCGGAGACGACTGTCACATTGCAGACTTGCGCAGTAAATACTTCGGTTGGAGCACACACCCAACACGCTGCGAATAAAAGCCACTTTCGCGGTTTCATGGTTTTTCACCCTTTCACAGGATGGCATGCGGGGCGATTATGGGTGACAAATCAAACCCCCGTCGGTTCGCAAGAGTTCGCGCCGCTGCACAAGGGATATGGTTCAAGCGGCTCGAAGTTCAAGCTTCAGTTTGTTGTTTGCAGGTCAAGCTTCAGAGGAAATTGCAACGGTTGGGCGGATCGTACGGTTGCCGGTGTGGCAAGAATTGTTGCGTTCTGTTTACGTTGCGCGGCGAAACAGGCGCTTTAATCTTTCGAGCGCGCTCTCGACAACCGAGTAGGTCGTCGGCACCACCACCAGTGTCAGGACCGTTGCCACCAGAAGGCCGAACACGACCGCCGTGGCCATCGGCGCCCACCATTGGCTGCTTTCCGTACCGACCGACCAACGCAGGTTCAGGAAATCATAGGCGACACCCACGGCCGTCGGAAACAGTCCGAGCGAGGCGGTCACTGCCGTCAGCATCACGGGCCGGAAGCGCGTCAGCCCTGCTTCCACCAGCGCCTCGTTTTTGCTCCGCCCCCATGAACGCAGCAACTGCGTGTAGTCCAGCATCACAATCGCGTTGTTGACCACCACGCCGGCCAGACTGATCACCCCCAGTCCTGTCATGATAACCGAGAAGGGATGCTGCGTTATGATCAATCCCCACAACACGCCGATGAGCGACAGAATAACCGAGGTCATAATAATCAGGGTCTGCATCAGCGAGTTGAACTCGGCCACTATGACCATGGCAATCAGGAACAGGGCGACGATGAAGGCCTTGGAGAGAAACTGGCTGGCCTTTTGCTGCTCCTTTTGCTCGCCGGTCAGCGTCACCGAGTAGCCGGCAGGCAGTTGGAGTGTGGACAGAATCCGGCTGACATCCTGCCGCACATGCTCGTTGGTGCGGCCGCGCCGCTGCACGACGTTGGCCGTTACGGTAACCGTGCGTTTTTGGTCTATGCGCCGGATGGTGCTGAGGCCGCTCGTGGTGCGAATGTCGGCGACGGACGTCAGCGGGATTTGATTGCCCATGCGGTCGGAAATGCGCAGCCGTTCGAGCATGGCAATCGGATTGGCCATGGCGGCCGTAGGCGAGGTCTCCGGATCGAGCCGGCGCAACCGTTCGGGCAGGCGGACAATGATGTCGTATTCGTCTTCGCCCTCGCGATAGACGCCGACCTTGCTGCCGCTCATGGCCGTGCGCACCATGTAGGCGATTTCGGCGGCGGTGAGATTGAACAGGGCGGCGCGCTCGCGATCAATGAGCACCTTGATTTCGGGCCGGCCGACCACATAGTCGTCGCGCAGGTCCACGAGGGCATCCACGTTGCGGATTTTTTCCTGAATCTGGGCGGCCAGCCCGGCCAGAACATCGTAGTCGTCGCCGGAGATTTCGATGTTCACCGGCGCGCCGGTGGGCGGGCCGTGTTGTTCTTTTTCGACCTTGATTTCGGCGCCGACGAAATTTCTCAGACGCTCGCGGATTTCCGTCACGATGTGCGCCGAAGACGATGTCCGATACTCGGCGTCCACAAAATCTATGACGATTCGCGCCTGGTTCGGTTCGCTTCCGCCGCCGCCTTCAAAGGGATTGCTTCCGGTGCCGTGCGGCCCGACGTTGGTCGTGAAATGCTCGATGTCGCGATACTCCGTAAGCATTTTCTCGATGGGACGCACGAGGCGGTCGGTAACCTCCAGCCGGGTGCCCTCGGGAGCTTTAAGGTCAATGTACGCGCGGTTGGGATCGGTCTCCGGGAAAAAGATCACGCCCGTGCCCCATTTGCCGTAGGCAAAAATTGTCAAAAACAAGGTCAGAAAGGAGCAAGATATCACGACAAAACGATGGCGCAAAGACCACGAAAGAACCACGCGGTAGGCGCGCAGAACCCGGCTCCGCCGCAGCCGGCTTTCCAGCGACTCCTCGCCCGGACCGGGCTGGCCCATCCACCGTCCGCACAGCACCGGGTTGAAGACCAACGCGATGAACATCGAGGCCATCAGCGCGATAATCACGGTCATCGGAAGATAACTCATAAATTTGCCGATGACATCCGGCCAGAACAGCAACGGCGTGAACGCGCCGACCGTCGTCAGCGTCGAACCGATGACCGGTCCGGCCATTTCGCTCGCGCCGTCGTGCGCCGCCTGTATTCGCGTCTTCCCCATCGAGTAGTGCCGATATACGTTCTCCACCACAACAATCGCGCAGTCCACCAGCATGCCCAGCACCAGCACCAGACTGAACAACACGATCATATTCAGCGTGACGCCGAACAGATTGAGGATGGCGAGCGCAATGAAAATCGAGAACGGAATGGCCGTGGCCACGAACAACGCGCTGCGGAAATTCAGCGCCACCACAATGACGCCGACCACCAGCACCAGCGCCGACAGCATGTTGTTTTCGAGGTCGGCCACCATGTTGCGCACCATCTTCGACGCATCGGCCGTGATGGCGACCTTGACGCCCGGCGGAAAGACATGCGTGCGCAGCACGTCTTTCACCATGTCGGCCAAACGCAGCAAGTTTTCGCCCGACCGTTTCACCACTACCAGCGTCACGCACTCCTTGCCGTCTATGCGCGCATAGGACTCGCGGTCCTTGTAGCCATCCTCGATGGTGCAAATATCGGTCAGATAGATCGGCTTGCCATTTCGGACGGCGAGGACGATGTTGTTGATTTCCGCCGGATTGGCAAACTCCGCCGGCACTTTGAGGGTGTATTTGGCCTCGCCGATTTTCAGACTGCCGCCCGGCATGTTCAGGTTGCTGGCCCGCACCGACTGAATCAGTTCCGTTGCGCTCAGTTGGTAGGCAGCCAGACGGTCGGGGTCGAATTCGACGTGGATTTCGCGTTCGAGACCGCCGACCACCGAGGCATCCAATACGCCCGGCAGCGGGTCTATCTTATCCTCGAGGTCATCGGCGATTTGTTTCAATTTGACCAAACCCACGTCTCCGGAGATTGAGACAAACATAATGGGAAGTTCCGAGATGTTAATCTCCGCGACCACGGGATCGTCGGCATCGGCCGGAAGGTCGGCCTTGGCCATGTCCACCTTGTCCTTGACCCGCTGCAGAGCGGTGTCGAGGTTCTCGCTGATGTCGAACTCGACCATGATGGTCGAAATGCCCTCGGCCGACATTGAGCGCATTTCTTTGACCTTGCTCAGGCCTTTCAGCTTGCGCTCGATGGGGCGGGTGACCAGCGACTCGATGTCGCTGGGCGAGACGCCTTCATAGCGGGTGGTGACGGTGATGTAAGGAATGGTGATGTCGGGGGCCGCCTCGCGCGGCATCGTTCGATAGGCATTGATCCCAACCAATGCCATCAGGGTCATAAAGACAAGAACCGTTGTGCCTTGCCGGATTGCCAGAGTGATCAGTTTCATGCAGAAAACGCCTCGACCGCTCTCCCACGTTGGCAGAACCCCGACTTCTTGCCGGCGTCCTGTCGGGACCTTGCCAACCGTTCTTGGATTGTCCTATTTAGCCACCAAATTAAAATGATTTACAAAAGAAACTCGAAGAAAAACCTCAAACCGCACATGTCGGGCGGAAATAGATTCATCACCTGTCTTCCGCTTTTTCGCGCGGTGCATATTTTGCTCCTGTCTATGGCTATCTCTCGATGACTTCCTCAACCTCGACTGCCGCTCCGTCCACCAAGTCCCGCTGCCCGACCACGATCAGGCGATCACCCTCCTGCAGCCCTTGCGTCACTTGAATGCGATCGCCTTCGAGAATGCCGAGCGAGACCTCGCGTTGGACGGCGCGGCCGTCCTTCTCGATGAACACCACCTTGCGGTCGCCGCGGTCCACGACCGCATACAGAGGAACGGCCAGCGCGTTCTCAACACGGCGCCGGATCAGGCCTACCCGCACGATCATGCCCGGCCGTAACTTTCGGTCCTTGTTCGGGATTTCGATCCGCATCGGATACGTCCGGTTGATTGGATCGCCCGTCAAGGCCACATAGAAGATTTTTCCCGGGATCATCAAGTCTTGGCGCAGTTCGCCAAGGAAGACCCCTGCCATCTGCCCTTCCTGACAGAAGCAGACATCCTTTTCGGGCACGTTCACCACGACCTTGACGCGATCGGTCTGCACAATTTTGGCCACCGGCCGGCCCGGATCGAGATGTTCGCCGCGGTCCACATAGATGCGGTCAATCACGCCGTCCAAGGGCGAGCGAATAACGGCATCGTTGAGAGCCACGCGGGCCACCTCGACGTTGGCGCGGGCCACATCGCGCGCGGCCACCACATTATCCAACTCCGCCCGCGTCCCGACCCCTTCGCCAACCAGTTTGCTGATTCGTTCGTATTGCTTTTCAGCCTGCGCCAGAGTAGCTTCGGCCTGCTTCAGGAGCGCCTGACGCTGGGCCGTGTCCAGCCGCAGGATTACCTCGCCCGACGTGATACGGTCGCCTTCCTTTGGCCCGACCCACTCGACATTGCCGCCGACCTTTGCGCTCAGGTCCACGTCCTCCCATGCCTCGACCGTTCCGGGAAGCAGCAAGTATTCGTTCATGGGTGCGGCTTTCATCACGGCGACTTTGACCCGCACAACCTGTCCGGCGGTGTCGTTGTTGGCGACGGCGGGCGTCGGTCGCGGCGCCGTGCTGTTGCTACTGTTCTTGGCCGAGGCCAGAACGATGACGTAGCCCACCAAGGCCACGCCGCACAGAATGATGAAGGTGTTAATGGCTTTTTTCATGCTAAAATATCCTCGTTATTTGAACCCATTAAGGGAGTTTTTCGCGGAGGCGCTAACCGCCAAACCCGTGCAGCAAGTTGTCCACCACCATCTCGGCCAAACCTTCCTGCGGAACCACCGACGGGTTGCGCACCATCGCCATGATGAACATGTGGATGACCCCGCCGAACATCATTGCCATCAGCCACGGGTCGCCGGCGCGAATATCGCCCGAAGTTATCCCCTCGGCCAGCACGTCGGCGATCATGCGCATGTTATGGTGGAAATACTCATTCAAGTCGAAATTCACCAGCGTGCTTTCGTTGGCGAACAGCACCCTATGGACCAAATGGCAGTGGTCGGTGTTGCAGCGCGCAAAATCCAGATGCACACGGCAGATTTGAATCAACCGGTCGCGCATCGGAGCCTGCCGGCGGACGGCCTGCTCGAGCTGGCGCCGAAACTCCGCCAGCGTGTCGGTGATAATGTGCTCGAAAAGTTGCTCCTTGCTGGCGAAATAATAATAGAGAGTGGGGCGCGTGATGCCGGCCGCTTCGACAATCTCGCGAACCGAGACACCGTTGTAGCCCTTGAGGGCAAAAAGGCGAGTGGCCTCCTGCACGATGCGCTGACGGACAACAGGTGCCGGCGCGGGTGATTCGGACTCCCCGTTGGCCATCTTATTGGCACACACCGTATGTATGGATTTATGTATAGATGATTGATTATTTGTTACTTGTTCACTCATTTTTTGATCCCATGTTGTTTCCGTTTCGTATCTACCGAACAGTAGGTATATATGCGACGGTCATGCGGCGTCAACCTCTATTTTTATGCCCAAAAATTTATGCCAGAAAACGGAGTTTGTGTGGGTGGTGGGGACTTCTCCCGAAATCGGGAGAGGGTCTTTCGATCATACAGTGGCCTTATTGGGGCTGGAAGCGCGAAAAGGAAAAGGTCTTAGGCAGCACCCTTGTTATTATACACCAATCAGCGTCCGCTTTGGAGTGCGGCAGCCCTGCTGCCGCACTCCAAAGCGATTGGGGAAAATTTTCCCGCATCACGCGGCGGTCTGACTTGCGCTCGCGCGAACTTTATTTGCGATTTCGGGAGATGTACCCCGCTCGGGCGGGCTTGTTTTCGGTCGTTGAAGTGAGTCAAGACGTCAATCCCAAATCCGGAAGGTTGAGAAACGGTCGAGTGAGGCATACCACTGGCGGGCGGGGGCGGTCGAGGCAGCCACGGCTTCGGCGGCGCAGCGGCCCATCACAAGCGCGTGGTCTATGTTGTTGTGATTGAACAGGCCTTGACGGCCTGTCGTAACAAGGTTGGGGAAGGTCGAAAGGAAAGGCCAGACGGCCGCCAGCGATTTTTCATATCCGAGGGTGTAGATCGGATAGGCCCAATTGCGGCGCAGGACAAACCGCGAGACAATGTCCCGCGGCTCGAAAAGACCCGTGGCGGCCAACTCGCGTTCGATTTGCGCGGCGATCTGCCCGTCGTCCATTGCCCAGAGCGGCTCGTCGCACCGCGCGGTAATCTCGCAGCAAAGGGCGGTGCGGCCCGCGGGGGCAAGCGAGGCGTCGAAATTCTTCGGCTCGCAGGCGCGCGTGGCCAGCGGCGGCGTTTGAGGAAAGTAGAGCCAGTGGTCGGGGCCGAGACGCTCCTTGGCCGCGACCAACACGACCAGAATGATGGAGAGATATTCGAGTTTGGCGAACGCGGACCGCACGTGTTCATCGCCGCCGGGCAGCATCGCGCCCAGTTGCGGCAAGGGAATGGTCGAAATGACCGTGTCGGCGTCGAGGACGGTTTGGCCCGTGCCCTGTTGAACGACTACTTGCAGCGGCGGCGGATGGGTTGCGGCGGGTTGAGCATTGGCGGCGCGCAGGGCCGTCGCGCGACTGTTAAGCAGAATCTTTCCGCCGCGAGATCGAATGCGGTCGGCCAGTATTTCGCCCAACTGCCCGATGCCGCCGCGCACGTAACCGAACTCGCGCACGGGGCCGGCGGTACGGCGGCGGCCCAATCGCAGCGCGCGACCAAACGCGGCGCCGAGACTTTGGTCCGGCAGGCGCACGCGCGCGATTTCCGCCGAGAGACTTGCAGGCTCGGCTCGCCACACTTTGCGCGCATACGGTTCGATGACTTTGCGATAGGCGGCCCCGCCGAATGCTGCGCGCATGGCATCGGCGAAGGAAGCGGGTTGAACGCCCATTTTTCCCAAAGCTCTCCCCGCCTTTGCCCCAACCATCGCTGCTGCCAATCGCGCTACAGTTCCCACCCCCAAGACGCGCAGGACTTCGCCCGCCCGAAGCGGATAGGTCAGCCATTTGCCGTCCAGATAAATCCGGCTTGAACGGCGCACACGCAGCAGGCGGTCGCCCAACAGTTGCGGCAGCAGGGTCTGCACTTCGGCAATCTCGCTGTGCAGGCGGTGGGGGCCGAGATCGGTCGCAATGCCGTCGCGCACGACCGTGGCCGCAAGGCCGCCGACCGTCGGTTCGGCTTCGACAACCGTCACGTCGCAGCCGCCCAACTCCAGAAGGCGGTCGGCGGCGGCGAGGCCGGTGACTCCGGCACCAAGAATGAGAACGCGGCGGGTCATGGTTAGAACCGGTTTTTCAGCAGGGTCCACACAGCCACAAAAAAATCCTTCCACCCGATCTTCTTGCCCGCTTCGAAGTCGCGCGCCACATATCGCACCGGCACTTCGAGGATTGTTTCGCCCATGCGCAACACCTTGGCCGTGACTTCGGGGCAGAACTCAAATCGCTTGCACGTCAGCGGAATCTTTTGAATGACTTCGCGCCGGAACGCCTTATAGGCCGTCGCCTCGTCGGTGATCCGCTGGCCATACAGAATCGTCACCAGCCAGGCGAGAAGATGATTGGCCACGCGGTTGGGCAGCCGCATGCCGACAATGGTGCCGCGAAAGCGCGAGCCGTAGCACACGCGCGTCCGTCCTTCGAGGATCGGCTGCACGACCGACAGAATATCCGCCGGCGTATATTCCATGTCGGCATCCTGAATGATGACAATGTCGCCGGTGGCGTGAGCGAGACCGGTGCGAATGGCCGCGCCCTTGCCCTGATTGCGGTCGTGATAAAGGACGCGGGTGTCGGGCCGTTCGGCCTCTGTGCGGAGAATGTCGCGCGTGCCGTCGGTCGAACAATCGTCCACGAGAACCAGTTCCTTGTCGAGCGGCAGGGCGCGGACGTGTTCGAGCACGGTCGGCAGCAGCACAACCTCGTTGTAAATCGGGATGATGATCGAAACTTTCGCCATGAACAATCCGCCGGAAATGGATCGCGCGCCGGTGCTGTGTGACCCGCGCGACTGGAGCAGAACAAATTGTCCCGCGAAGTTCAAACTTTAGTTTTCAATCTGCAGGTTAAACTTCCGTTTGCCCGGTGGATTTTTTCTCTCCCTGCCGGCGCCGTCCAGTTTGTCCGCGCTTTCCACCCTGTCCATTCCGTCCTTTTTGGAAAAACTATCTATTGACACTTTCCGTGCAGAGACGCTAGAGTCTCAACCTGTGAATGTGAAGGATTTGCCGCAGAATACGCAACAGGCAGATCGCCACAGACAAAAAGCGGGTTGGCCGGAGGAAAAGGCCAACGTGCAACTTCTTTGTCTGGCAGACAACGGCCGGCGATCTTCACAGCATCGCGCAGGAGGAGAAAAGCCGATGAAGCATCTTGCATATGTGTCGTTGCTCATCGTTCTGGCGGGAGGGATGCTGGCGCGAGCCGCCGCAGAGGATACCCCCGTGCAGCCGCCCCAGTTTATGCCCGCCAAGCCGACCTTGCTGCACAAAGTGCAGCCCGACGGGACGCCCATTCAGGTTCACCTGCGCGGCGATGAACGCTACCATTGGTTTGAAACCGCGGACGGCTATTCCGTCCAACTGAACGAGAAAACCGGTTTCTGGGAGTATCTGAAGCTGGACGGCACAGGTGGGTTTCAGATGACGGGTCTGATTGTCGGCCGCGACGACCCGGCACGGGCCGGACTGACACCCAAGCTGCGCGAAGACCGACGCGTCATCCAAGCCAAACGCGCTCTCGAAATGGTCCCGCTTCGCGACCGCGTTGCGGGGCAGGTTCGGCCCTCCGCCTATCCGCCGCTCCCGCCCGGCGGCACCCTGCCGGTGTTGGTGATTCCGGCGAATTTCAGCAACACCACGACGCAGGTAACCACGGCGGAATTTGAAGATTTCTTCAATGCCCCGACCAACTCGGTTTCCGCCTACTTCCGCGAGGTCTCTTACAACCAGGTCAACGTGGTTGCCACCGTCACGCAGTGGGTGACAGTGGGGTCTACGCGCAACGCTCTGGGGCCGTATAACACCACAGGCACACAGACGCTTCTGCGCCGCGCCATTGATCAGCTCTGGCTTCTGGGCTACGATCAAACCTTCTTCCAGCAATTTGATCTGGACGGCGACGGCATCTTGGAATCCGTAATTCTCATCCACCAAGGGCAGGGCGAAGAGGAAACCGGCGACGCCAACGACCTTTGGTCGGGATCATTTCGTCTCGGGACCCGTTTCAACCCCCAGCCGTACGATGTGGATACCAGTTCCTCGACACCGGGGGCGGCCGGTCTGAGTGTGCTGGAGTTCATTTGCATCCCCGAATTGCAGGAAAACGACACCTTTTTCCCGCCCCAATTGGAGATTATCACACTCGGAGTGTGCGTGCATGAAATGGGGCATGCCTTTGGTCTGCCCGACCTGTACGATGTGACCTATAGCTCTTCCGGTGTCGGCGATTGGTGCCTGATGGGCTTCGGCGCATGGCTCGGTGTAGACCGCGACGGCGATTCGCCCGCCCATCCTTCCGCATGGTGCAAGGAGTATTTGGGTTGGGTGCGGTCGGAAGTGATTACCGCCCGAGCCATTGGAAAATCGCTTGCCAACGTGGAACACAACCCGGTGATTCTCCGCATCAATCAGGGACCCGACCCCACGCGTTCCGAAGAGCGTCTCTTGCTGGAAAACCGCCAGCTGTTCGGCTTTGACCGCGCGCTGCCCAACTTCGGCATGCTGGTCTGGCGCATTGACGGCACGTATATCAGCATGACAATTGACCAAAATATCGTCAATGCCGACCCGTCGCATTACGGCGTGACCTTGCTTCAGGCGGACGGCCAATGGGATCTGGAAAGGGGCCTCAATACGGGCGATCTGACCGACCCATTCCCCGGCTGGGTTCCTGTCCGGCAACTCGGCCCGACATCTGACTACGACGGCTCATTCTCGCTTCCTGACACCAACAGCTACTATCAAGGCGACATGAATATCTGGATCGAAAACATCAGCGATCCGCTCGATCCCATGACGTTGGACATCCGCTTCTTCCCCAACCTGTCGTTCCTTTCCACGTCGAACATCAACCTGACCTTGGCAGATCCGACCCGCCCGCCCGTCACCTTCCGCAACGGCAGCCAGCGTACGCTCTTTCGACCGGGCGATTCGCTCAACTATTATCTCCACATCTTGAACCGCGACGATAATTTCCCGCGCACGCGCCATTGCGAAAACGCCGGCGCGTTCAACATGGAGTTCTGGGCCAGCCGCACCGGCGGCCTGACGCTCGACCATATGATCGCCACGACCGTTCGGGCCACATCGGCGCCAGCCAATAACCAGACGGCCTATTCGGGAGTAGCGAGCCTGACCAGCGCACCCGATGGTGTCTATTCCTTGACGGTGACGCTCGACCGCCTCAACGAAGTCCGCGAGTCCGCCGAACGCGATAATCTCTGGCCCAGCGGACGCCAGAAAATCCTCCTTATCCGGCCCAACACGGATGCCGACATCATCGTTCAGAACTTTTCCTTCGGCCCCAACTGGGCTGCCCGCGGCGACGCGCTCCAACTCGGCGGCCAGGTGATTAATCAGGGCACGGCGGCCACCGGGCCGTTCTGGATTGAGTTCTGGGGCTCGTTTGATCGGCCCGACAAGCCCTATCCCACGCTGGATTTCTTCCTGTGCGATTCCATCCCCGTGCCGAATCTGGCGCCGGGCCAGAGCGTGTCTTTGGCCGGCTACGCGCGGACGCGCTATCGGATTCCGACCCACGACATGTTGCAGAAATTCACGGTGGTCTGCTTTGCCGACCGCAACGACCAGGTCAATGAGCAGATCGAGACCAACAACTATCAAACCGTCGGGCCGCTGTATTTCTCCACCACGACCGGTGCCCGGCTTGCCTCGGCACAAACACTCGCCGCCGCACCGGCTCCCGAACCCGAACCGGCCCCCCGTGCACCTGTCCCCGTCATTCCCGCCCAGAGCGAGCTGCCGGAGCTGGCCATCCGCGTTACAACCGTCACAGCCACAGGTCAGCCCGCGCCCAACGATTTGATGATTCACTTGACGGTGAAGAACTGGACGATGACAACGGCCACGCAGTCGGTGGCGCGCGTGGCGGTCTCGAACGACATGACCATTTCGCCCGACGACTTCTTCTGGGTCAGCGACATTGCCGTCCCGCTTTTGCCGCCGCTCGAAGAATTCTCCACGCAAATCCCCGTTACAGCGCCCAATGTCCCCCAAGGCCTTTATCGTGTTCTCTCGCAGTGCGATGTGAACAATCAAGTGGCTGAGGTGTCCGAAACCAACAACGTCTTCTATGCCGGCCCTGCCATTGTCGGCGTGGACCTCGCCTTTGATTTCTTTACCTATACCGAACTGCACGACGCGCAGGTGTCGAATTTCAACGTGCGATTTTCCGAGCCGGGAACCAGCATGACGGTCGCCGTGCGTGTCTTCAATCGCGGGTTGTGGCCGGTGACCAACTACTACTGGCTGGAGTTCTGGGGCTCGCGCAATGGGGGATTTTCGCTCGACGAGTTCCTCAGCGACTCGCGCATTATGCCCCCGATGGGCCCGCTGGCGATATTCGACTACATGGATACCAAGAAAATCTGGAGCGTGCCCGACGGCCGCTACACCGTCATGGCCGTCGCCGACCGGCCCAATGCGGTCGGTGAAGTGTTCGAGAACAACAACCGGATTGCAGTGGCCGGCAAACGGCTGCTCGAACTGCGCCCGATCCGCAACATGAATCTGGCGCTTTACAACTTCCGGTTTGCACCCGATCCCGTCCGCCGCGGCGACTGGATCAAGTTCAACGGCACAGTGGTCAACGACAGCGGCGAATACAGCGGACCGTTCTGGATTGAATTTTGGGCGTCGCGCAGCACCTTCCCGCAGCTGGATTTCCAGATCTGCGACTCAATTTACATCGAAACGCTGCGGCCGGGCCAGCAGGTCTTCCTCCAGCCGTATCAGCGCCGGCTCTATCGCGATATTCCGGCCGGCCGGTTTGACGTGATTTGCATTGTGGACCGGCCCGACAACATCTCGGAAGACGATGAGTCGGACAACTACGATGTCCAATTCAACGTGGACATACTGTGGTAAGCGCCGGCAAGGCCGAACTGCATAGCACGCAATCCAAAGGCCGGCCGGCCTCGCCTGCGCGGATGGGTAAATCCCGAAACATCCTCCTGCTCAATCCCCCGGGTCGCGAGACCTACATCCGCGACTACTATTGCAGCCATGCCTCGAAGGCCACCTACAACTGGGGGCCTTTTGATTTGATTGCCCTCAGCGGTCGCCTTGCCCTCGACCATCGTCTGGCCGCCCTCGACGCCATGATCGAGCATCTCTCGCCCGAGCAGGCACTCCGGCGAATCGCCGCGACGGACGCTGACACGATTGTGTTTTTGACCGGCGCCGTCTCGTGGGACCAGGACTTTGCCTTCCTAAAAACCCTCATCCGCGAAACCGGCCGTGCGTATGACTGTATCGGGTGCGGCGACATTTTGTTTGCCGAAGACTGCAAGTTCCTCGAACGCTTCGACTTTCTCAAGGCTTGTATCCTCGATTTTACTTCCGACGAAATTACCCGGTGGCTTGCCCGTGAACCGGCAGAGCCGGCGGCGCCCTTCTGCTCGGTCAGCTACAAATCGCCCGAGGGCACCATTGTTCCCGCCACGCGCAAGTTCTCCCGCGAGCCTTTTGCGCTCCCACTGCCGCGCTACGACCTGTTCCCATTTCGCAAATACCGAATTCCGCACGGCCGGCATATGCCCTATGCGGGCGTTCTGGCCGGCTACGGGTGCCCCTATCATTGTGACTACTGCATCGGCGGGGAACTGGGCTTCAAATTGCGCGACCTCGACAACTTGTTTGAGGAACTGCGCTATCTGAAGGGGCTGGGCATCCGGGAACTGTGGTTCAAGGACCTCGTCTTCGGCGCGCCGCGCGAGCACTACATGCAGTTGCTCGACCGCCTGATTGCCGAGCGGCTCGACTTCTCATGGGTATGTCTGTCGCGCGCCAACGTGCTGACCCTCCCCCTGCTGCAACGCATGAAACGCGCCGGCTGCCATGCCATTCAACTCGGCGTCGAAACCGCCGATGATGAACTGCTCAACCGCTACAGCAAGGGGTTGAGCACGCAAAAAGTGCGCGAGGCCGTCGCGCTGTGCAAACAAACCGGCATCGCTGTTCTCGCCCACTACATGCTGGGACTTCCGGGCGACACCGAGGAGAAGATCGAGCGTACCATCCGCTATGCGATCGAGCTCGACACCGAGTTCGCCTCGTTCAATGTCGCCATGCCGCGCATGGGCACGGCATTTCGCGACGAGGCGCTTCGTGCCGGTCTGATCGCCGAGGACACCACAGTCCTCGACAACTCGCGAGCGATGCCCGTCTATGACCTGCCCGGCCTGCCGCGCGAAAGGCTGTGGCGTTTGCGCAACCGTGCCATTCGCCGCTTCCATCTCCGACCTTCCTACATCGTTCGACGCCTGCTCGGCGTGCGTTCGTTCTACGAACTGACCGAGCTGTTCCGCGAAGGCTTCTCCCTTCTGGCGTCCACGCTTAAATAAGGCCCTCCATCCGTCCGAAAACAAACCTGCACCCCTTGGCCTGCCGCAGGGCTTTTTCTGTTTGACTTTCCCATGCGGGCACACTCCTTCTTGTTCTGGGAATTGGAATCCGCGCAGCAATACGAGCAACAACAGACCAGCCAACGGTAGTTGGACTTTTCCCATGGGGAAAAATGGAAAGTAGGCCATGCCGGCCGACTCTCCATCCAAAATCCGGCGAACGGAATTCCCAGACTGACAGAGTAAGAATCCAACGGACTCTTCGATTCCATTACGAACAGGAGGCACACCATGGGTAGGAAAGAAATCCGGTTCAGCCGGCGCGCGTTCCTGAAAAGCGCCGCGGCGTTGGTGGCGGCGCCGACCATCATTCCCGCCACCGCTTTGGGCCGCGAAGGCCGCGCAGCACCCAGCGAGCGTGTGGTCATGGGCGCTTTGGGCATCGGCGGCCGCGGCACGTTCGATCTCAAACGCCTGATGTCGTTCGGCGACGTGCAGTTTGTCGCCCTCGCCGACGTGCGGCAGGAAAACCGCGAGCGCGTCAAAAAGATCATTGACGACGAGTATGGCTTCAACAGCACCAAGCCCTACATAGACTTCCGCGAAATGCTCGCCCGTGAAGACATTGACGCCGTCCTGATCGCCACCGGTGACCGTTGGCACGCTCTGGCGGCCAGCTGGGCCATGAAGGCCGGCAAGGATGTCTATTGCGAAAAGCCCTGCTCGATGTCCATTGCTCAAGGCCGCTTTATGGCCGACACGGCGCGCCGCTACAATCGCGTTTATCAGGCGGGCACGCAGCGCCGCAGCGAAGAGCCGTTTGTGTTTCTTATGGAGATGGCGCGGCGCGGCATGTTGGGGCAGATCAAAACCATCATCGTCCACATCATGGCACGTCCGGCCACACACCAGTGGTTTCCGCCCGAACCGGAACCGCCCCGCGAGGTGCTCGACTGGGACCTGTTCCTCGGCCCCACGCCGTGGCGTCCCTATAACAAACGCTTCATCCAGTGGCACTGGCACAGCGACATGCACGGCGGCGGAATTCCCGAGTGGGGCAGCCACACGTTCGACATGGCGCAGTGGGCCCATGACAGCGAAAACTCCGCCCCCATTGAGTATGAGTATCCCCACAACGACACCGGCGAGGGGTTCGTTTGCACGTATGCCGACGGCGTGAAACTAATCTTCAAGGGCAGCGATCCGGCGTTCCCTCCGGGCGGAACGTGCGGCATCAAAGTCGAGGGCACTGAAGGCTGGGCCGCCTGCTCGGACCACTATGACACGGCGTTCGAGCCGAAATCGCTGGCCGGCGAGCGCGAGAAGATCATCGCCGAATATCAGGCACGAACCGGTCGGGTATTCGACCACTGGCGCGACTTCGTAGATTGCGTCAAGTCGCGCCGGCTTGCGGTCGCCCATGCCGAGGTCGCTCATCGCTCGACCTCCATTGCTCATGTTGCCAATATCGCCATGGAACTCAAACGGAACGTAAAGTGGGATCCGGTCAAAGAGGAATTCCCCGGTGACGACGAGGCCAACCGGCTGCGGTCGCGCCCGATGCGCGCACCGTGGCGGTTGTAGGTGTCGGGGTTTTGGATTTTGAATTGAGGGGCTGATTCCACATTCTTTCCGTCTTGGATCGCGTAAGAGATGCTCGAAAGGGGACTCTGACAATGGAAGCAACCAAAGAAACGAAAAAGAAAGAGCGAAAAGCCAAGGCGCCGGCGCCTGCTGCCCAACCCACTCCGGGCCCGATTCCCGGTGAAACCAAAGAGCAAGAAGAACGCCGATTGATCGGCCTGCTGCAAGCAGCCGGAACGCCGGAGTTTGACAAAGACGTCGCCTGCCGGCGGCTGGGCATCATCGGCACCCGAGCGTCGGTGCCCGCGCTGGCGGCCCTTTTGGACGATGAGCATTTGTGCGACGTGGCCCGATGGGCGCTGGAGAAAATCCCCGATCCATCGGTGGATAAAGCCTTGCGTGCGGCCTTAAACACAGTGAAAGGCCGCAACCGGATTGCCGTAATCAACTCCATCGGCGCCCGAGGCGATCGAGAAGCGGTCGCCGGACTGGCCAAATGCATCAGCGACTCCGACATGGAGGTTGCTCTGGCGGCGACTGCCGCGCTGGGCAGAATTGGTGGGCCGGAAGCCGTCGCCGCATTGACAAAAGCGATGGGAAGCGGACCTGCCGCCGTTCAAGCCGAGGCCGGCGATGCGCTGACCCGAATTGCCGAGGGAATGCTTGCGGCGGGCCGGAACGCCGAGGCCGTAAAGTTGTTCGACGCCGTGCGTGCGGCCAAGCCCGCCAAACCCGTGATGCTGGCCGCCATGCGCGGCGCGATCATGGCGCGCAAGAGCGAGGGTGCGGCGCTGCTTATTGAGCAGATCAAGGGCGAGGATTGGGAAATGTGCGACGTGGCGCTCCGCGCCGTGCGTGAACTGCCCGGTGCGGAAATGACCAAAGCGCTGGCCGCCGAGGTGGCCAAACTGCCGCCGCCGAAGCAGGTGCTATTACTGAAGGCGCTTGGCGACCGGCATGACCGCGCGGCCTTGCCCGCAGCGCTCGAAGCCGCAAAAAGCAGCGAGGCCAAAGTGCGCGCCGCGGCCGTCGAAGTGTTGGGACAGATCGGCGATGAATCGGCCGCGCCGGCTTTGTTTGCCGCTGCCGCGGATTCCGAACCGGCGGTCGCGCGTGTGGCACTGGCCAGCCTGATCGGAATGCCCGACGCGGGCGGCAAGGTGAATGCGGCCATTCTGAGCGGAGTAGCAGACAAGAATCCAAAAATCCGCGCGGCGGCGGTCGAGGCTGCTGGAAAACGTCATATCCCAAAGGCCGCTTCTGCCATTGCCAAAGTTGCCGAAGACTCCGACGTGCAGGTGCGCGTGGCCGCGATGAAAGGGCTGACCGCTTTGGCCGTCATGCAGAAGGGCGAGGCTGCAGAAAAAGAACAAGCCAAAAAAGCGGCCTTGGCGTTAGCAGAGAAACTGGCCGCCTCTCATGCCTTTGAGGCCGCCGAGGCGAAAAAGAGACTCACCCAGCCGCTGGCGCCCGAAGGCTTCGTCAAGATCGTTTCGACGGGTCTGGCCGGCGGGGCTGCCAAAGCCAAGCAAGAAAAACAAGAAAAGAAGTAGCCAAAAAGCAAACCACGGGGAATAGAGAACATGGGAAAGTCCAACTGACGGCGGGGGTTTTCCCGTGTTCTTCTATTCCCTGTGGTTATTCTTCGGATTTTCAGCCGCCGTTCTTCAATTCCCGAATCCGGATGTTGCGATAAAAGACCTCTCCCGTGTGCGCCTGAAACATGACCGGGCCGGGTTGGCGCGCAAACCAATCCGCAAAACCGTCGTAGCGCTTGAACTTGCTGGCGGCCAGCCGCGCGGGCCAGTCTTCGCCGGCGGTGTCAACTTCGAGCACCTTTTTGCCGTTCAGCCAGTGCTCGATTTTCGTGCCGCGCGCCACAATCTTCGCCTGATTCCATTCTCCGACGGGTTTCAGTTCCTTCTTCGAATCAGGTTCCTTGATCTGATATATCGCGGCAGCCGAGGTCTTGGCATTCTTGCCGTCGCGATGCCCTGCGTCGTCGAGAATTTGATATTCCGGCCCGATCAGGCGGTTTGCAGCAACCCGGTGAAGCCGATACTTAACACCGCTGTTGGAGCCTTTGGCGACCTTCCATTCAAACTCCAACTCAAAATCGCCGTAGTCCTTTTTCGTCACAAGGCTGCCGGCCTTCCCGCTACGGTGCAATACGCCGTCCTCGACCGTCCAGCCGCTCTTGATCGGCTTGCCGCTTTCATCCACCCAAGCGTCAAGCCAGTTGCCTTCGAGCAGGTTTTCCCAGCCGCCGGGTTGAGCGGGTGGTTCGGCGGCAAACGCGGCAGCCGCAAAGAAAACCGGAATGAGTCCGCAGAGACAGACTTTGTTCAAGGCTTGGCTTCTGTTCATCGTTGCACCTCAGACACAAAGACGGAAAAAGAGGGCGCGGGAAAATGCGCCGCGCCCTCTCTTCGCTGCTCCCCAATCACGCTTTGTCGGGCACCACAAACCCCGGCCGATACGGCCGCGTCAGAAGCTCGTTGGCCTTGTCGTTGCCGATAAACCGCTCGGTCTTCGGGTCCATCTTCAGCGGCATGCCGAGAGTCAATTGCTCCTTGGCAATGTCTACCTCGTTGAGTTTGAGGTGTTCGAGCATGCGGCCAAACATGTCCTCCATGCCCGGCGTGCTCTTGATGGCGGCGAGAATTTCCTCTTTGGTGGCTTTCTTGCCGAGCAGATAGGAGACGTTGCCCGTGTGGCAGAGCGCGCTCGACAGGTGGCCTTCGAGGATGTCGGCGTTGAGGTCCTCGATCTTGCGGCTGCGGCAGGCCTTGATGAAGTTGGCGTAGTGGTCCTCCGCGCCTTTCCATTCCTGAATCTTCTTGCCGTTTTTGTCGTAGGCGGCGGCGGCGGTGTAGCTCGGAATGGTCACGTGGCCGCCTTCGCACTCGATGACAATGCCGATGCTGGCGCCCTTGTACTGGTCCATGTTGTTGGCGCCTTTTTTCGAGGGCAGCCCGCGTACTTCAAAAAGAAGAGGCGCGCCGGCAAACTCATGGTAAATGATCATCGTGTTGGGCGTTTCGCCGTCGTCCACATAGCCGACGCGTCCGCCAACGCTGAGAACGGCCGACGACAGCTCGTTGACGCCGAGGAACCAGCGGGCCACGTCCATCTCATGGATGCCCTGATTGCCCAAGTCGCCGTTGCCCGTGTTCCAGACCCAGTGCCAATCATAATGGAGGCGTTTGCGCATCAAGGGGAGTTTGAGCGCAGGGCCGCACCACAGGTCATAGTCCACGCCGGGGGGAATGGGCTGGGGGCCGTCCACCTTGCCGATCGAATCGCGCCGCTTGTAGCACAAGCCGCGCGAGATTTTGATCTTGCCGAGATTGCCGGCCTTGACCCACTCGACCGCCTGTTTGATGCCGGTGATCGAAGAGCGACTTTGCGTACCGGTCTGGACAATCTTGTTATACTTGCGGGCAAACTCGACAATGCGCCGGCCCTCGCTGACGTTGTGCGAGACCGGTTTTTCGACATAGACATCCTTGCCGGCCTGAATGGCCCAAATGGCGCCGAGCGCATGCCAGTGGTTGGGCGTGGCAATCGAGATCGCGTCAATGTCTTTGTTTTCGAGCAGCTTGCGGATATCCTGATAGCCCTGCACGCCCTCGTGCCGTTTGAGTTGGCCTTGCAGGATGTCATTGTCGGCGTCGCACAGAGCCGCCAAGCGCACGCCCTTCATCTGGCTGAAACTGCCGATGTGGTCTTTGCCGCGGCCGCCAAAGCCAACCACTGCGATGAAAATGTCGCTGTTGGAGCCCATGACCTGCGACCAAGAGCGGGCAGTCCAACCGGTCACCGCCCCAGCAAGGGCTGCCGACTTGACAAAGTTTCGTCGAGTCATGTTCTGAACGGATTTCATTTCGGTCCTCCAAAGTTTGGTTTTCGTTTCCCTCACACCATCACACTACTGGCCCAACCCCACCGACTATGGCAAGACAAATCCGCTCCCCCCGAGCATGACTACACATTTGGCAGCAGGCAATATTCGGAAAGGCGGCATGGAATAGCCCACGTGTGGATACGTAGGGGAAAAGCACCACCCTCGCCTACGCAGGCCTTGGACGTAGGCGGCATCGAATCTCTCTGACGTGCCAGCGCGAACAGAATCCCAAATCCAGTGTAATCCAGCGGGCCTTCTTTTCATACCCAAGGGCGCGAGCCGGGGGGAAATTCCATGCCGTCCCTCTGGAGAGATGAACCGCACCAAAGGCATCCGGCCGTGCGCAGTCCAAAGCAAAGACCTTGCTTTCGATCGCGGGGATGTTCTCCTGTGCCGGCGCGTTGGTCCTTTACTGGATTTTGTCCTTTGCCAGCAACAACACCCAGTCGCCGGAATTGGGGCAATTCAGTGTTTGCGTGCCGTTAAGATTCACCGGAAAAGCGCCGCCCGCCCATTCTCCGCTGCGGGGGTTGAACCATCGCGCGCGAACGGTTGCGGGGTCTTTCATTTTGAGCGCGACCTTGACGCCGTCGGGACAATAGACTACATAGGGACCGCCGGCACGGGCATAGCACAGCGTTCCTGTGCTGACCCAGTCGTTGTGCGGCTCCATTTCCCACCAAGGCAGCGCCTCGAAAAACCGGCGCAACGCTTGTAGTTGCTGTGGCGCGCGGCCCTTGCCCGGCCGGCCCGTATAGAACGAAGCGGTCTCGACCTGGTCGCCATACGTCCCGTAGCCGCCGGCCATGGCAATCGCCCAGTGGCAGCGCCTCACCCAGTCGGCATTCATGCCGTGGCGCGGGGCGTTGTTCGTGCCCTCGTAGCCGTATTCTTCGTTCACATAGGGTTTGGCTTCCGCATAGTATTTCAACGCCCAAGCGTTGACCTCGACCGGTGTGCCATATTGCTGTGTGATGATAAAGCCCGCCCAGGGTGCGTTGGGATAGAGCCAGTCGGCGTAGCCGTGGGCCGAGAGCGGGCGGTCGTAGGGATCGCAGGAGCGGACGAACTGGCCCATGACGGGCGCCCAATTCGCGTTGCGATACTCGTTGTGCTCGTTGCCGAGGTCCCACCATACGTTGCTGAAGGCGGCCAGACGCGCAACGCCATAGCGGTAGAAACGGAACTCGGCCTCGGTCAGCACGCCGTATTCCTTGGGAAGATTCTGCTTTTCGATCGTGAAGATCACCGTGGCGACGATGCCGCGGTCGCGCATGGCGCGAATCGCTCGCTCGGCCTTTTGCCAGTGGGCGATGTTGAAGCGCGCGAAGTCGTAGCGATGCGGCTCGCCCACCCAAACGGGGAGCGGATTGACCGTGCCGTCGGGCGCGCCATAGTTGCGCTCATACTTCGACTTTGATTTTTCGACGCCGAATTCCGGGTCGTCGGGCCGGCGGCGCTGCGGCATATCGCGAGCATAGCCGGCCAGAAGGAAACGGATTTTGTTGAATCCATTACGCGTGGCATATTCAATGGTTTCGAGCACCTCGGCGTCGTTGCGCGAAGGATCGAGCAGGTGATAGGCGGTCAGGCCGAGGTGATAAAAATGCCGGTCGCTCTGCGCATGAACCCAGTGCTTTGGATATTTGGGATCAGGGATGACAGGACGGAACTCGTTTCCCGCAATACAGCGAAACCGTCCGGTGTGTGTGCTTGTAGCCGCACCGTCAAAAAACCTCAGGCGATAGTCATAGTCGGTGTTCGGCCGCTCGGGCGAGAATCGAATGAGGAACAGGCTGCCGTCCTGAGAATCGCAAAAGCCCTCGGCGCCGATCGTTTCTTTTCCGCTGCGAAATTCGCCGGTTAGGCGGGCGTCGGTGAAAGGGTTTTTTGCAACGGGTGCCGTCACGCGCACCTCGGCCTCCCAAAGCCCGAATTGCGCAATAGGGCCGGCCGGCGCGATGAATTGAGCCGGTCCGGAAAAGGCAGCTGCGCTCAAAGCGAAAATCCCAATAATAGATGCCAAACGGACGGTCGGGGATTTCATGGGGTGTGTCCTCCTGCGGGACCCGTGATAAGGTCGAAGTGTTTCGCGTCCAACGGCCGGCCGTCCGCGCTTTCCTCGAAGTCAGGAAAATGCAGGCAGCGTTTTCCTCACCCAAACGGGAGGCCTATCGGGGGGACACAGACATCCTGTCAATAATAAACCGCCCACGACTCCCGCGCTGCGGTCTGGGGCGGAACGAGACGCTGCACCTTGCCGCTCCAGCCGGTCACATAGACCGTGCCGTCGCCGTCGGCAGCAAGGCCGTAGGGATGGTGGAGCGTAACGATGTCGGGATTGCCCCAACCCTGCGTCATCGGGGTATTGTTAATGCCGCCTACAAAGCCGGGATAGTAGCCCGCGGCCTTGCACGTATGAGTGTAATTCCCCCAATCCAGTGTGACAGCCAACTGCCAGACACCTTCGGGTGTTTTCACCACGTAAAGCGTGCGGTCGTCGCCGAAGGCCACATCGTGAAACGAGTTTGCATAGGAACTGTGCCACCATGGCTGGTAATCACCTGTGGGAATGAGAATTTTGTTCCACGCCTGAGTATTGGTCAGCGCATTGAGGGCGGGAATCCAGGAGATATGGAAGAGAATCACTCCCTGTTGTGTGGCCGCCGCCACCAGTCCCGACGGACGCACATCCAGATGCGAAATGGCATTGAAGTCGGTGCATGCCAATGCGCTCTCGCGCGTGATAACAATCGGACGGTCGGGATTGGCGCGGTTGGGAATCCCTTGCGGATACGTCGCATTGAAAACGTGGAGCGTAGGCGAACTGACCAGCAAGGCCGGCTGGCTGCCGATGAGGATCTTGTATTGACCGCCCACCGTACAACCGCCCATGCAGATCGCGATGTTCGAGGCGCTGAAAATGTTCGCAGCAAACCCTTGCGTCAGGCAATCCTTGTGCAGACGGATGCTCGGTGCATCGGGATTCACGACAAAGGCGCGAAATCCGTCCGTGCCTGTGATCATATAGACAAGGTCGGGTTCCGGCCATAGCACGCTGACGCCTTCGCTGCCGGCGCCGGGTGGGTCAATCTCTTCCGAGAAGGCGAGCAGAACGATACTGGTGTCCGTTTCCTGATAGAGCAGGCCGTAGATTTTCTCGCCCCACGCCATGGCCTTGTTGTGACCGAGGGCGGCAATCAAAGTGCCGCGCACCGGGTCGCGCCGCGTCCGTAGTGCGCTGATCGGATGTGGCTGCGGCGTGGCTTGTCCCCACTGCCATGGGACAAAGCGCCACTGGGCATCGTTGGCGAGGTTAAAGCGGTCGGCGCTCCAGACGCCCGCCCCGCGGCCCGCCACATACAGGCGGTCGGCGGTGAGATAAATGCCCTCCGTCATGGCCGCCGCCATTGCCCATTGATAGTCGGTTGCATGGGTGAGGGTATAACCCGACGGCCGCTGATAGTTGTAGGTAATGAAGCCGCCCCATTCGTCGGCCACCAGAATTTTTCCGCGCGCCGTTCCCTCGGCAAAGCCGGTAACGTCGAAGGCCCAGTCGAGGGAGTTGGCCGAGGCCGCAGGCGCAGTTCCATAGCCGAAGGTTTCCAATACGAACACATCCGGCCGCGCTCCCCACCATGCGCCGCCCACCGTTACGTTATCGTCCACAATGCGAATGCGCGTGACGCGGCCCAGTTGGAGAGAGCCCACTACGGTCGGGCCGGTCGTGAGGTGTTCGGGGTTGGGCTTGAGTTCGTAAGCCCGAAACAGCGCTGTGCCGGTCAAGGAAAGTCCCGCCCATAGGCGGGTTCCGCGCGCATCCATGTCGCACGCCAAAACACTGCCGGTTTCCTGCCGGAAATGAAGTGTGGGCGAACTCGGATCAGTTACATCGAGTTCCAAGATGTATTTGTCGCTGCCCAGCAGGCTTTTGGCGCCGGATACATAGACTTTGGGGTTTAGCGGATCAATGGCAATCGCCTGCTGTCGCTCGTCGGCAACCCCCGGGCGCGAGTAGGTGCCCAGACGGATGAGTTCGCCGTTCGAGAAGCGATAAAAATCCACGCACAGCAGATTTGTTCCCGCCCGCGGCAAATATTCGCACAGGGCCACAAGCGTGCCGGTGAACGGCGAGCCGGTTTTGTCGCGCACGTCCAACGCCATGCAGGGTCCGACGTACACGGCGGCAACCGGATCAGCGGCCCGCGTCTGCAAATCGCTGCATCGGAAAACCGACAGCCCATGGTCACCGGAACAGAAAAGATAGCCGTTATTGAGGCGCAAATCGCCGACGCGCTGCGGCAGATACATTCGGCTGCGCAATTCGGGCCGACCGCTGGCGCGAATCCGAAACGTGCTCAGTGTCTCGAATCCGGAGATGCCGTAAAAGTAGGCACCATCGGTCTCGATCAAAAAGGCCGCACCAGGAAGTCCCGTGTCGGCAAGGCGCAAATTGGCCGGTTCGATTTGTCCGGCCGGCAGCGTGCGTTTGACAACAAACCAAACACTATTGGAAATCGCTCCACCCGACTGGCGGACAGCCAGCCGTCCAGAGCAGCCATCCGTCGGGACGACAAAGGTGATCTGCGTGGCCGACCACGCCGTAGCCGTCACCCGCAGGCCCGACAGAACGACATATCCGCCCGTGTGGCCAAAATTGCTCCCATAAATGGTGACAGATTCGCCCGGCGCTGCCGAGTGTGTGGACAGGCCGGTAATGGAGGGCGCAGCGGCCATGACCACAGTTGCCCAGCCGCAAATGAGTCCGGCCGCGATCACGGGAAGGAAGCTGCGGTTCATCGGTCGCTCCCGATGCAATTCATATCGGCGTTGCCCTCCCCTTTGCAGAATTTAATAATATCGTTCCGATCTTCGCATGGCAAGTGGAGTGTGAGGGCATTTTTTCCCGGCGATAGCCTTCAAACAAAGCTTAACACAAAAACACCAACGGAACAAAGGAAAGGTGTTTTCGACTCTTCCGGCGCGTCTCGCGGTTGCGAATAAAGAGTTCGATATCTTATGGAAAACTGAAATCAACGAAACGCATGCTAATTCTGGGTCTTTGCGCGAAACCCTTTCTGGACAAACCGCACCCCAATCACTTTCGCTCACTTTGCAATTGAAAAGCGCGGCAAGAGCAAGTAACTCCCGCACGGGAACGTTGCGAGCAGGCAAGCAGGCAGGGTAAGTTTCATGCATGAACGGTCCGGCAGACGACCGCGCCGCCGACAGTGGCGGATTGCCGCTGTAGGGCTTGGCACCTGTCTGGCAGTCGAACTGGCCGCGTTTATCTTCTATACAGCATTCCAGCCGCGCCATCCCAATGAATTCCTCCGCCACTTTCGGCAACATCCCTATCGTGCCTACATGCTGGTTCCCGGGGCCCGCAGCGGCGACGGACGGTTCTCGATCAACACGCAAGGATTTCGCGGTCCGGAAATCTCACCGGCCAAGCCCTCCGGCGTTTTCCGCATTGCCTGTCTGGGCGATGAGGTTACCTTTGGCGATTCGGCGACAACCGACAGCCACACATGGCCGGCGCGCATGGAGCAGGCGCTGCGCGCGCGCAACCACGCTGCATCGTCCCAATCGGCCGGCATCGAAGTCATCAATGCCGGTGTGCCGGGCTATACGAGTTTGGAATCGCTCATTCACTTCGAGACGTGGCTGCTGGATTACAATCTAGATGCGGCAGTTTTTCATCATGGATTCAACGACGCTGTCTTTATGGCCTGCTTCAAGGATTTTGCTCCCGACTACACGCACGCACGCCGCGTGTTTTGGGACCCCAAGCCCCGCTGGTGGGAACGCAGTTTTCTGCTTTCGCTTGGCCTTCGACGATTTGACACGGCAGCCAATCCGTGGGGAATGGGCCCGGCGATGGAGTTGTCGCAGCTCCTGTTGACCGATGCCGGCTGCATGGCAGTAAGCGACGAACAAAAGCAGGCTTACTTCAAACCCGAACGTATGCGGGTTTTCGCACGCAACCTGCGCAGCTTTGTCTTTGTGGCGCGGGCGCACGGCGTTGAGCCGGTTCTCAGCACGACGGTCTGCGGCCCGCCGGCCGGATTTCTCGCCGAGGTGGTTGGCCGGCTCAACGACTGTATCCGACAGACCGCCGCGTCGCTCGATGTCCGATGCATAGATATTGCCGCGAAAATGCCATGGAGCGCCGAATCGTTTGAGGACATGCGACAGCCGCGCGATTCGCCGGCGGGTTTGGAACGACTGGGCCTCCTTTTTGCAGAAGAACTGGCACATCGCAAACAAGAGAGTAAAAGGCAAACGTCGGCCGATGGAGGATTGTCGCCATGAGCCGGCTGAAAGCGTCCGAGCTGATCAAACGCATCTTGTTCAGCCTTGTAGCCGTGTTGTTGTTCTGGCTCATGGCCGAAGTTGGGATCTTGTTCGATTTGTGGCTGCGGGGCCGTCCGCCGTCGGCCTATTCGTTTCTATTTGGCCCGCATCCCTATCGCGCCTATGCCGGTCTGCCGCACGGCCGGAGCCGCGACGGATGGGTCTCGCTCAACTCGCTGGGCTTGCGCGGGCCGGAAATCGAAATCGCCAAACCGCCGAATACCATTCGGATTGTCTGTCTGGGAGGGTCAACCACGTTCAGCGACGGAGCCACAACGGACTCGCATGCGTATCCGGCGCGCATGGAACGCATTCTGCGCGAGCGCTACCGCCATGCATCATTCCGGATTGAGGTGATCAACGCGGGCTTGGCCGCCTACAACTCGCTCGACTCGCTGATGCTGTTTCAAACGACGCTGCTTGACCTGTCGCCAGACATTGCCGTGGCCCATCACGGGTTGAACGATTGCTGGTTTATGACGGAATTCGACAATTTCCGCAGCGACTACTCCCATGCGCGTCAGACGTTTGCCCTGCCGCCGCCGAAGATTTGGGAATACAGCCCGCTGCTTTCGTATCTGTTCGCCCGCGATTCGGCGGTGAATCCGTATTTCCCGCCGCGCGAAGTGGTGAATCTGAATATTCCAATCATCGCCCAGCCCGAAGCCATTCGCCACTATCTGGGGGCGCGGCGTCGCGAGATTACGCCCGCCATGCTGGCAGCGTTCGAGCGCCATACGCGGACGTTTGTTGCCGTCGCGCGCGCCCACGACATTGTGCCGATCCTGAGCACACAAAGCACGGCCGACGACACGCCGCTCGGCTGCAATTGGTATGAACAACTGACCAAACTCAACAACATTACGCGGAAAGTGGCTGCGGCAGAGCACGTGCCGTTGATTGATTTTGCCGTCTTGTTTCCTTATAATCCCGTGGACTTCTATGATGTCATGCATCTGGTGGACAAACCCGAAGGGTTGGGGCGAATGGCGGAGATATTCGCCGATGCGATAATCCGTTCAGGGGCAATCGAATGGAAAGCATCGCAGCTGCCAGCGCCGCAGGAGGGCAAATAAACGCTCCCGCGCTCTACAAAGGAACTCCAAAAAAATGGGGCACCGGTTTGAGCTCACGCTTCGATTGGTGAATCACCCATTCAGAGTCAGGCTTTTTGCGTCCTGCATTCCGCCACGCCGGTCCCGTTTTCTATTTCTTTTTCAAGGGTGTAGGGCGCGCGGTCGAGGTAAAACCTTTCGCCCGCGGCGTCGGAGTCGGTGTTGGCGCGACGATGGCTCCGCCGGGACCGCTTTCCATGCCGCCCGGGCCAAGGGCTCCGGGACCGACGCCTTGGGGGACGCCGGGCGGCGTCGGCGACTTGTAGCGCGGGGTTTTCTTCGGAGAAACCGGCGTTGCTTGCGTCTGACCGGTAAAGGCAGGGCCGGGTGTCGGCGTCGGGGTCGGCGTGACCGGTGTAGGCGTCGGCGTAACCTTGCTGCCGGTCGGTGGAGGCACGCGGCCCGTAATCATGAAGTCCCAATAGTCGGCAATCCCGTTGCTGTCGTTGTCAGATACCAGCATGGCGATGTCGCGTGGCAGGAGCGGGCGATTCCATAAAGCGAGGTCGTCGAGGTAGCCGAAATAGGGGTCGCGAATATCGCCCGTGGGGTCATAGGCATACCGCGCGCCGATATAGAGCGGGCAATCCGACGGGCGAACCGCATCGAGCGCCTTTGCCGGAGCAGTCAACTGGCCTGCGGGCTGTCCGTCAATGTAGAAACTTACTTGGCCTGCGTTGAAGACCACGCAAATATGCTGCCACCGGCCAAGGCTTACCGCACGGGCGGCTTGACGCACCCATGGCCCGGGATTCGGCCAGTTGGCCGGCACGCGCCCTTCAAAGTAGGGGATACCGTTGGGACTTAGCGCGAGGCAATAACTGGGGGCATTTTCGAGGGTCGTTACCCCGCGGCACAAAATCGTTTGATTGGCCGACCCCGTCAGGCCGCCGAGGCGTTCGGGGAAGACCCAGACGGCAATGGTGCACGCTTGATTCATGTCGAGGGCAAGGGTATGCGCTGCGGGCGGGACGGCAATGAACATGGGTTGAATGGCGCCAAAGGCGAGGATGCCAAAACGCTGGGAGTCGCGCAACCGGCCAAACGGCGCAATATAGCTGTTGCGATTGAACACGGCATGGCCGCCGCCGAGATCGAGCGGAACAGTCGGATTGTTCGGCACGACGCAATCGCGGTCAAACGGCAGGAATACGGCCAAATTGGGGCGGGCAATGCGTGTCAGTTGCTGCAACGACAGGGCGCCCGGTCCGTAGCCGCCGGGAACCCCCTTGCCCGTGTCCACGCCGGCAGGAGAGGCCGGCGAACCGGCGGTGGCTTTGGGTGTGAGCTTGGTAATGCCCGTCGCAGGTCCTTTTTGTCCGGCATAAGCCAGCGCGCCCAATGCCAGTACTGTACAAACGACAGTTGCCCGGCAAAGCGAGATTTTTCCAACAATCATGTGAACGCCTCCCGCTGAGGAAGTCTCTGTGTATTGATTAGGGAAACCCTCTCCCTGTCGAACTAATAGAAGTATGGAACGCCGGCGCCTCTTTGTCCACCAAATATCTTTGCCATGCCGTCTTTTAGGGCTTCGGGATCAAATACAATATGGCTATCTTACCCATGATTCCCGCTCTAAAACCGTGCGGGAATACGAGATTTTCGTGGGCAGGATACCCCCGCTGTGTTGAAGAAACCAAACCGAGCTGCCTGATCCAGATACTCAAATGCGGCGGACAAAGCCGGGTGCGGAAACGTCCACGGGTGTAAAATCCGTGACTGCGCCCTGAACAGCGTAACCGATCCACGAAATATTTTTTAATGGACGTTCCAGCTTTTTCACCACCGTCTGTTTGCCAATGGTCATGGTGACTTCGCTCGCGGCGAGGTCCACCGTTACAACCAGTTCATGGGACTGGTCGGCACTAATGGTAATCTTTTGCTCGGCGGTGGAGGCTTTTTTGCCGCTGCCTTCGGTGATGGTAATCCGGCCTTGTTTCTGCAAAATGCCGCACTGGACAAGGCCGTCGCTGACGGGGCTGTCGCCAAAGACGAGAAAGCCGTTGATGCGGCTAAGTCCCTCGACAAGAGCGGCATCCATTTTCATCGTGCACTTCAGGGTCACTTTGCCGGTCAGCGGTTTGGGCATCCGTTTGAGCGCCAGACCGTTGGCGCCGACATCGGCGCAGACGCGGTAGCCGCTCCGGTCACTCCAGAACACTGTGGCGCCGGCGATCTTTTGAAAATCGTCGGAGGCGATATCGAGCCCTGCGCCGGGCCGCGCCACGTGAAGCGTAGCAGTGGATTGGTCGGCTTCCGGGGCTTTGGGGGCTTCCGGTGCGGCAATGGGCGTATCGGGTGGACGCGGTTTGGCCGTTACATCCGGGGCCGGTGGCAACGCCTTGCCCTCGCCTGCCGCGACACACATCAGTTTGCCGTCGCAGGTGGCAAAATACAACCGGCCATAGGCCGCGGCCATGCCGTCGAACACCGGCATCGAATCGAGGCGATAGGCGGCAAGATGCTTGCCATCGGTCGCCGAGACTGCCGCCAGAAACGCACCGCGCTTTCCTTTCATGGCTTCCAACTGCTCGGCCAGTTTCTGCTGGGTTTCCGGGCTGCTCGGCGAGCGCATAGCCTCTTCCTCGTTGACGATGTCGGGTGGACCGGCAATGAACAGCGTTTTGCCCGTCAACGCCATGGCATTGACCTGAATGGGCACCTCATTGCTCCAAGCGTAATCAAAACGGGTGGTTGGTATATCGGTCGCCGTAAAAGCCCTTGTTCCGTCTTTCTTTTTTTTCGGCGCCGTTTCGGGACGCATCCTCACCACATCGGGCTGCTTAACCGTGCCGAACAGATGGAACTCATAGGGAGTGCTCCAGCGATAGTATTGCCAGAGGCGTCCGTAGCCATAGACATTGGTGTCATTGAACACGAGGAGACGTCCGGCAGGAACAATCTTGCCGGCCTGATAGTAGCCGCCGGCGCCGGAGGCAAACGCGCGGCCATAAACCCAGTAGGTGCNGTGCCACAAGGTGTCGTCGAGAAAACCGGTGGGGCTGAACAGGTGGACATCGTCGCCGCGCTGATCGTTGACCCGCTGGTAGTCGAGATACTTGCGTTTGCCGTCGAGCGTGAACGGCAGCGAGCGCATATAGACGTAGCGGCCGTCGGACGCGAGAATGTCGGGCAGCGCCACGGGCATGTTCAGGCCGCTGACGTAGACTTGCATGTTTTTCTGCGTTTCCGGGTCTTGGTCGTCGAGAATGGTTTCGGAGAGTTTCCGGCCGGTTTTCGGATCGAGCCGCAGCAGCCGCATGCCGCCGTCAAGAAACAACGAGCGCCCCGCCACGCAATACAACGTATCGTCTTGCACCAGAACACTGCCATGAACCGGCCAGACCGACTCAACCTGCTCGTACGAGCCGAGGCGGCGGTCTTCGGGCGCGGCGCGGAACCGCCAGGCCAGTTCACCGTCCGATGCGCGCAGACAGTACACATAGCCGTCGGCCGAGCCGAACAGGACACGGCCCTGCCAAATGGTGGGCGGCGAGTCCACGCGCCCGCCGGCGGTAAAAGTCCAGACGGGTTTCCCTGTGTAGGCATCCAGTGCATGAACGGTGTGCGTGTCCACGGAAGCCACGAACAGTTTGCCATCGGCGACCGTGACGGCGCTGAGTTTGCCGCCGAGCGGAGTTTGCCATTGGAGTTTCAGGCCCGACAAGTCGGACGTCACCGACAAGTCAGACGGAATCGCACCGCTGCGGGCAGCGTTGGCGCGGTAGGTGGGCCATTCCGCGTCATTGCGCGGTGAGGATTGCGGGTTACGGATGGAATCATAGGCGGGGCCGCGTTGCAACCGGCCCTCGTCCGGCACATCGCGCAGCGGCTTCCATTCCGGTGATGGTGGCGCGATGGCATTGAAGCCAAAGAGTTTCGCCTCGATGTAACAGGCACAGGGATGGGGCGGCGAGTAGATCATGCCGTTGGCCGGCATGAAGCCGTACAGGCAGCCGCCGCGCACCCAGTGATGGGGAATCCAGTGGTTGGTCAGAACGTCAATGAACTCGATGCCAGTGCGCGAAAACAGCAGATAGTTGTCGGTCGCCCGCGCGCGATAGCAGCGATGATGGAACCAGTGGGTGACGACATCGGGGGGAAACTGCTTCTTGATTTCGCCGGTGTGCAGATCGCGCGCGGTCATCACGCCGGAGTCGCTGCCCAGCGCCACATGGCCGAACCAGACGTTGCCACCGACGATGAGAAGGTCCTTGGGATTGCCGTGGCCACACGCCGGATGCTCCGCCTTCCAGAGTGTTTTGCCGTCGGTTGCCGAAAAAGCCAGCATGGTGCTGGATTCGGGATCTGCGTAGGTTTCCAACGGCGCGCCGCTGCCAAACATCACAACGCCATCGCTGACCACGAGCGTGGGGGCAAAGGCGCTTTCGGCGAACCGCGCGAGTGAGGCGGGGCGCGGCGGCACCGGCTCGGAACTCCACACGGGTTCGCCGGTGTCGCGGCGGAGCGCACGCACGTTGTTTCCATCATAGAAATACACCTGCTGCTTGTCCAACGCCAAGGTCAATGGGGCAACAGGGAAGTCTTTCTTCCAGAGGATTTTGCCGCTGCTTTCCTCGACAGCCATGATCGTGCGCGGAGCGGCGCCCCACGGCAGATCGTTGAGCTCTTTCATAATCGAGGCGATGCCGGTGAGTTTGCGTGATGGGTCGCTGCGTAGCGGCTGGCCTTCGGACGCAACCACCAGATACAGCACCCCGCCGTCGAGCAGAATCTCTTCTGTGGCTTTGGTTCCTTCATACGTGCGAATAATCTCGCCGGTGGCGGCATCAAGCGCCGTAAGAGGTTCGACAATGCCCAGGGTGACATAGACGCGGTCGCCGCTGGCCACCAGCCGGCGCGGCAAGACCGCCGGTCCGCTCTTGAGGCGGTACAGATGGGTGTGCCATTGCGCGATGGGTCGCTTCCACAGCAGCGCCCCATTGAAGGCATCGCGGGCCACAACCTGCCAGTTGGGTGGCAGGAGGATGGATGCGTGGGGCCCCTCGTCGAAGATATAGAACGTGCGTCCGTTGGCCGAGACCATGGCGCTGATGGCCGACATGTGGTCGTGGTGCCGCGAGTAGCGGGGAGTGCCGAGCCATTGGAGCCGATTGGGCGGGGCGATGACCGTGTCGTGGGCGACGGCGTTGTTGCTGGGGTCGTGAAGATAGTGGGTCCAGTCGTCAATGTTTGCAGGGCGCGGCTTGACGGTCTTGGTCCATACGGTGCCGCTCCGAACGTAGGCCACACCGTTGGGCACCAGCACACGCATGACCTCGCTCATGGGAATGTTGCCCAAATTTTCGGCGACAAGGAGATTGACGAAGTTTTCGATATACGGAAGCCGGTCGCCGGCAAACGGTTCGACTGAGACGGAACCGTAAAGGCCCAGCGACTGGATATGCTTGCGCGCCGCGGCAATGTTCGCCGGATTGGCATCAAGACCATGAACCAGAAAACGGTCATTGGCGCGAAGGGCGGCCGTAAGCTTGCCGTCTCCGCAGCCGAGATGGACGATCAACCCGCCTTGGACGCCGGTTGCGGACAAAATGTCGCGTGCTTGGGTTTCCGGCGCCGGCGCCGCCGGCAGGGAAACAGAACCACAGGCAACCGCCAGAAGAATCGCAACGGTCCATCGGTGCATCCATACTGCATTCATTGCTTCGCCTCCTGAAGGAAAGAGTTGCTTGCGGAGAAAATGACTGGAACAGAAGACCACTCTTTGCAAGAGGTGTTTTTGAGAGGCAGGCCGCGCGGGCGGGAAAACTTATTCGCAGACAAAAAAGGCCAAAGTCGGCGGCGGCGTCTCGGCGGCATGAACCACCGCCACGATTTGGGTTCGCCGACGCGGCGCCACGCACACATTTAGGTGGTCAGCCAGTTGATACACCAGATACAGACCGCGCCCATGGCTGTCATACACGCCTTCGCCGGTCGTCTGGCGGTGCAGATGGTGCAGGACTTCCGCCGGCTGAAGCGTGCCGGCATTGTCTTCGACGGCTACCACTGCAGAATTGCGGTCCACGGCGGCCTCGACCCGGACGGTGTCCGGAGCGCACAAGCCGGAAAACTGGCGCGGCGAGTACTTCTCCCCGCCTTCGCCGTTGCGAAAGGAATGAAACAGCGCGTTGTTGATCAACTCGGCGACGACCAGCCGGATGTCGCGCGTTTGGCCCACTCCCGCGCTTTGCTCGCGAACGAGCGCCGTCACGTTCTCGATAATCTGCTGCTTGTCCGCCAGCGAGGTCACGGCAAACTGCTCGGGCTTGCTGTCAGGCGACCAATGGCGAATGTTGAAAGCCACTTGCGGTTCAAGCAACGCGGCAAACAATCGGCCGAAGCATTCCGGTTTCTCCCACAGCGCAAGAGGAACGACGTTGACGAGATTGCGCGCCAAACAGAGTTGAAGCGTGTCCGAAAGCGGCAGCGCCTGAGAAACCAGAACGACTCGCGCCGGCGGCACGTTGTTCAGCCACGGCAGACAATCGCGATGTGCGGCGTAGGTTTCAGCAGGGCAGACGACTAATTCGGGCGGAGTGGAGGGCCACTGTGCTCCGGCAGTCTCCCAACGCCGGATATGGGGACAGACGCCCTTTTCTTCCAGAAACGCCGCCAGCCGGTGTGCGGCGTCCGGCGGAAGGTGAACAAGAGCAGCCCAACGTTCCGGCATGGACAACCTCGCATGGGCAATTGCTAACTGACCTGCATCTCACAGCGACGGCATCTCGATGGTCGGGCCTTGCTATTCTCCCTCAGCGGCTTTCACTTTGCGTTCGACGACCCAGGCCACCCACATCGAGATTTCAAACAGGATCAGCATCGGCAGCGCCATTGCAAACAGGGTGAACGGATCGGTCGAAGGCGTGAGGACGGCAGCCAGCACAAACACGCCGACCACCATATACGGCCGGCTCTTCCGCAGCACCTCGGTGGAAATCAGTCCCATCCGGACCACCATGACCAGCACCAGCGGTGTCTCGAATATCAAACCAAACGCCAGCATTAGATTCAACGCAAAGCTGACGTATTTTTGGATGTCGGGCAGGAGCTGAACGCCGGAGATAACTTTGGCATATTGGAGCAAAACCGGCATGATAAAGTTTAGCATTCCATAGGCAAAGGCAGCCCCCAGAGGAAACAGGAAGATGCCCGACAGAAGAACCGGCCGCACGACCTGCCGCTCGCGCGTGGTCATGGCCGGCGCCACAAACAGCCAAATCTGCCAGAGCCAGATGGGCACGGCGAAGATAATGCCCAGAATAATGGCCGCTTTGATCAGCAGAATCAGCGGGGCAAACAGCGTGGTCGAGATCAATCCCTCGCCCGTTCCCGGCCCCAGCACGATTTCGCGGTCTTGAGGCACGCCCGTGCCCTGAATCTTTACAAGACTCTTCGTGAGATTCCCGTCGGCCCAGTCCTGCCGGTTCAGCGCATGGACACTGCCGTCCTTGGCGATCCGCAAAACCAGCATGTCCTCTTTCATCACATTGCGGGCAACATTGAACGGCCGCGTCAGGGCGTCGAGCATGGGCTTGGCAAAGAAAACCCCCCCGCCGATGGTCGTAAGAACAATGCTGACAAAACAAATAATCAGCCGGCCGCGCAACTCATCGAGATGTTCGAGAAAGGACATCTCGCGTTTGGGGTTTTCGCGCTTTCGGCGCGGCCGTGTTTTTCGCTTGGCAAAAAAAGCCTTCACCGCAACTCTTTTCCCGTACAACCCAATCCAACGCTGCGAACCCCTTCCCGTTCACCGGCAGAACAATATCCATGGGTGATGGCAACGGGGGCGGTTCTTTATCTTACACCTTAGTCCGATGGGATTTGGCGGTCGGACACATTTTCCGCATCGGCCGCTGTGGAAGAAGCCGTCGGCGGTTCCGTTTCGCCGGACGAATCGAGTTCGGGTGAAGAATCGGCGTCGGAAGAAGCCGAAGCGGCCTCCCGCCTTTTGCGTTCTTCTTCCTCGCGCTCGACCGCCGCGGCTTCCTCTTCGATGGCGCGCGTCAGTCCGTCGCTGGCCTCTTTGAACTCGCGAATCCCCCGACCAATGGCCTTGCCAATCTTGGGCAGATTCTTTGGACCGAAGAGGATCAGGATTACAATAAAGATTATCAGCCATTCCGAGCCGCCCGGCATGCTGATAAATCCCGCCATGATTGCCATGCTCGCTCAACTCCTTTATCCGCCGTTCGCGCCGCGATTCCGTGTTTTCGGCATTTACTTTCCCAAACCACTTTGAGTAGAAATACGGGCATTGCGGCGGGTTGTCAAACTCTTCTTTGCCGACATGGCGATGTTTCCATGAGCCACTCCAATGAAACCCTAGCCCCTCCGCCTCCGGAGCAGTTCTATCTGCCGGCCGACCTCCATTACGCCTGCCATAACTCCGGCCGCTGCTGCGAGGATTTCTGGGAAATCCCTTTGGATGAAACCTCGCTGGCCCGCTTGCAACAACTTCCCCTTAGCAACCTGTCCCCGTCCTTTTGCGATCCGGCGCAGTATTCGGAAATGAGCGCCGGCCCCAAGGCGGGCTTGAGTCTGCGGCGGGTCAACGGCCGGTGCGTTTTTCTGGATTCGGCCCGCCGCTGCCTGATTCATACTCATTTTGGTCCGGCGGCCAAACCTCAAACCTGTCAGGACTTTCCGTTTCGATACATTCGCACACCGCGGGGGATTTTTGTCGGCTTGTCCATGGCCTGTCCGAGCGTTCGCGCCAACCGCGGACCGGCGATCGAAGAGCGACGGCAGGAACTGGCCGACGCCTTCGCACGCTCGCACAGCGTTGCCACGGTCTGCGACCCGGTCGAACTCAATCCCGGCTTGCCCATTTCATTTGACGTCTATGAAGAAATCGAATCGTGCCTGAACGATCTTTTGGCATGCGACGGGCTGTCTCTCAATGACCGTCTGATTGCCGGCTATGTTTTTCTTCAGTTGCTCGAACGCGCCGTCGTCCAGATGAGCGGCAACCGGCGCGAGGGGCCGGTCAGCCACTGGGATGAATGTGTGCGGCAGATGCTCCCGGTATTTCGCAACGACCGGTTTCGGCGCGTGATTGCGATTGCGCGGAAGGCGGCCGGCTCGCGCGGACTTCACCGCGCACTGATCGGTCTGTTGCTGACCTATCGCAGCGCCTTCGACGCAAGGCTGCGCGGGCGGCTGGGCCGCAGCGCCTATCTGTTCTATCAGTATGTGCGGCATCTGGGAGGACTGGGGTCGGTGGCCATGCCGCCGTTGCCCGGTCGTATGGCGCTTTCGCAACTGCGCCGCGTGCGGGCCGACTGGAACGATCCGTTTTTCGTCCATCTGCTGACGCGGTTTGCTGCCCATTCGCTTTTTCGCAAGGACTTGATTGTGTTCACTCCGCTTCTCAAAGGCTATGGGTTCCTGCTGGTGTTTGTAGCGCTGATGCGGCATTATGCAGCGGGCTATGCCGTGTTGCGCGGCGCGGCCGAAGTCGGGCGGGAAGATGTGGACGAAGCCGTCGGTGCCGTCGAGAAATACTACTGTTTCCACACCGATTTCATGCGCCTGTTCGACCAGTATCCATTGCTGACCGGCATGGTCGAGCGGATGCTGGCCAAGCCGCTGTTTGCGCCGAGCATGTTGCGCTATTACGGCTGAGGCGAACTCGAGCCGCCGGAAGCCGGTCTTGCGTCCTGTTTGCGATGTTCCATTTCGTGCGGAGTGCCGCGCAGCGGGAAGCGGTGCGTGTGATCGCGGCGGAGCGAATAGGGCACTTCGAGGCCGTGCGATTCCACCAGCGCCGCATCGCCAAGAATTTCGACCGCCGGCCCGTCCGCAGCCACAACACCTTGATCGAGCAAGAGAACTCGCGGGCACAAATCGAGGATCATTTCAAGATCGTGCGAGGCAATCAGCCGCGTCTGTGGGAGTGTTTGCATCTGCTCGATGAACCGCCGCCGCGCGCGCGGGTCCAGATCGCTGGTCGGCTCGTCGAGCACCAGCACGTCGGGTTGGACGACGAGAACGGCGGCGAGGGCGGCAAGACGTTTCTGGCCGGCGGAAAGATGGCCCGCAAACCGGTGGCGCTCGCTTTCGAGGCCAACCTGTTGCAGCGCTTCGATGACCCGCGCCTCGATGGCGCCAGCATGGGTGTCCCGCCCATGACGTTTGTTTTTTCCTGACGATGCGCCGCTGTCACTGTCCAGATTCAACAACCCAAACGCCACGTCGTCAAACAGCGTGGGCATGAACAGTTGGTCGTCGGGATTTTGAAAGATTACGCCCAACCGGCGGCGGACTTGCGCGAGGTTGGCCTTGCAGACGTCGAGTCCGCAAATGCGTGCACAACCGGCGGCCGGCTCCAGAAAACCGCTCAACAGCCACGTCAAGGTGGACTTGCCCGCCCCGTTGGGGCCGACCAAACCTACCGCTTCGCCCCCGGCAACCGCAAACGTCACACCCCGCAGCGCCTCCGTCCCATCCGGGTAGGTAAAGGCCAAGCCCTGAACCTCGATTGCCGCAGACTTCTGTTTTCCTGCGTCCATGCTCCCGCCCCCTACGTCCACCCCGCCGCCCACCGCCCCAACCGTTCCACAACCGGAAAAAATCGCAGCATGGTGCAGGCGGCCACAGTTGCCGCCACAAACAGCGCGTCCGCCGGGCCGAATCGCAAGCCCTGATGCAGCCGCAGATGGCCGTCGAAACCCCGCGCGCACATGGCCAGATAGATGCGCTCGGCGCGCTCATAGGTGCGAAGGAACAGCACGCCGATGAGCGAGGCGGCGACCCGCAGACCCATGCCGTGGCGGCCGCCGAACCGCCGCAGGTCGCGCGCGCGTTTCAGCCGTGTCCCTTCCTCGACGAGGACAAACAGATAGCGATACAGAAACAACATTTGCACGATGAACGCCCGAGGCACTTTCATCGCGTCCAGCCCTTGGCAAATTCGCGGAAATGACGTAGTGGCAACAAGCGCCAACGCCGCACTCACGGTCAGCAGGAATCGCAGCAGTATCGAAGCGAAACTGATCCAGCCGCCGGTAATAGTCATCCCCGCAATGTGGGCCATCGGCTGCGTGTCGAACACCGGATTGAACATGCCGACCAGAACGGCAAACGGCGAGACGGCGGCCGTGCGCTTGAGAATGGCCGCCGGCGGAATTTCGCCCAGAATCATCAGCGTCAGGGGAAACAGCGCCAGCGGGATCAACGGGGCTACTGCATACTTGGGAAACGAGACCACAGTCAGAACGAAGACCAGTGTGGCCAGCGTTTTCCCACGCGGATCAAGACGATGGATAACCGTGTCGCCGTAGCCGAGTCGGTCGAGCGTATGAGCGGAAAGCACCGTCATCGGGACACGTCTCTGGAACGAGGCCGAAAGCGGTAAAGCGCTGCCGCGATTAGAGTCGTAAGAGCCAGCGTGATCGCCGCCCCGAGAAGTCCGGCCACGCTGGTGCCAACGTTCACCGGAATGGCCGCAGCCGCTTCATCGGCCACACCGGCCGGTGCAGAGGGGTCTTCGCCGCGGCGTGGAAAATCATAGTCCGGCATCAGAGCCGTCTTTTGCTGGAGCCGTTCCAATGCCGGAACGGGCGACTCGGCCCCGGTATGTTCGCCGCCCCGAACCTGCGCGACCGCCCATTCCAGACCGTCGGGATGCTCGGACGCAAACCACGCCAGCACGCCGCCGGTCAGCACGGCAAAAGCCAGAAAGGAAATTACGACGGGAGCCAGAGCACCCCTGCCCGCCGCCGATTCGGACAGACCGCGCCCGTTTTCCACCACGCCCGGTCGGATCGCCCACACATACTGCACGACGGCGGCCGTCACAACCCCCTCGACCAGTCCGATCGGAAAATGAATGCCCAGCATCAGCGCCATAAAACGACCGAACGGCAGATCGGTGCGGCCCGACAGCATGGTCTGTATGACGACACCCGCCGCGCCCAATTCCAAACTCACCACCACGGCAACGCATGCGCCGAGCCACATCCGCCAACCCTGAAGGCTGCGCCCGACAATGACCCGATAGATCAGCAGTCCCAAGAAACATGGCCAGACGCCGAGATTGAACAGATTGGTTCCGAGCGCAAGAACTCCGCCGTCGAGAAAAAACAGACTTTGCACCACCAATACCGAGGCGATGACCAGAAACGCGGCATAAGGTCCAAGCAGAATGGCCAGAAGCATCCCGCCGCCGAGATGTCCGCTCGAGCCCGTGCCGGGAATGGTGAAGTTGATCATCTGCGCCGCAAAAACAAAGGCGCCCAGCACGCCCATCAGCGGCACGCGCCGCTCGTCGGGCTGGCGGCCGAGGCGATACGCGCTGAAAGCCAGCGTCGCTCCGGACGCGGCGATAAACGCCCCGCCGACCGCCGGCGAGAGCAAGGCATCGGCCATGTGCATCCGTCAGACTCCTTTTGTCGGATGAGAGGGGCGGTGCGGTGCGTACTGGCAGGGTGCAAGTCAACTCTTCCGCACAGGTCTCATCCGCAACCTGTAGCACAGATTCTAAAATCGTAGCTTGCTGAGTCAAGCCTTTCGTTGCCTCGCCGAATTTGGATCATCCTCCGAATTTCCTTGACATCTTTCGCCGCAGAAATAGCCTTTTACCGATGCTGTAGATTCGCTATTATTAATGATACAAGGAGAAAGCGCATCATGGAAAAGACAAAGCAGGGTGGGTTCACATTGATCGAATTGCTGATTGTGGTCGCGATTATCGCGATCCTAGCAGCCATTGCGATCCCAAACTTTATGGAGGCGCAGGTGCGCGCCAAGGTGGCCCGCAGCAAGAATGACATGCGGTCGCTCAATCTGGCCATCGTGGCGTTTATGACCGACCGCCAGCTGATGCTGGTGGATTTCTGGGATGACGATCAGGCGGGGGGGCAGCGACGGTTGACCGAGGACTTCGGCACCCAGCAATCGAAGGATAATCGCGGCGGGCTGGTCGGGATTTATGTTCCCATCACCACGCCAATTGCCTACATGACTTCGATTCCCGAAGACCCCTTTGCCACGGACAAAATCATGTCCAATTTCTACGCCAACCTCGTGGCGTCGGATCGCTATCGGCCTTATGTCTATTACTACATTGACGATGAGTCGGCTTTTCCGGACACCCGCGATCACGGCTCCAACTACGTGGACGAAGGACGGACCGAGTGGCGAACTCTGGGGTGCAAGCCCTTGCGCCGCGACAGCGATGAGTTTATGCTCGGTGGAATGGGGCCCATACCGCAAATGATTTATCAGGAGGTTGGGATTCCTTATGACCCAACCAACGGCACGGCCAGCGCGGGCATGATTCTTCGCTACAGCACGGACTGATGGGTAAAAGGTGCAGATAGACAGGGTGGACGGAGTGGCCGTTCATGAGGTCCTTTTAGGCCGCCGTGCCCGTTCCGTCCATGTTGTCCACTTTGTCTGCCCCGCCGTTTCCCCTATTTGCCGGCCATTCCGCCCGACAGCGTTTCGTAAAAGATTTTCAACAATTCCTCATACCCTTCGGGAAATTTTTCCTGCAACCCCTGCGTGATTTGATGCCGCACGCGCGGCGGGACGGCATCGGCCTGTTCCTGATTAAGGCGGACCTTTTCCCGAACAAATGTCTCGTTCTCGCGCAGGTTCTGCAACTTCACTTTTTGGATGGCCATCAGGTTCTCATAGCGATAAGCGCGCAGCGCTTCCTCGATCTCGCGCATCTGGCCAATGGCGGCATCGAGTTTGGCCGTCGGCAATTGATAGCGGCGCATAAGGCCTTCGAGCTTTTGCGCCTTTTCGCGGATACTGGCTTGCCGACCGGCCAGTCGCACGCCCTGATCCTGCGTAATCGGCGGGGTCGGCCCTGTCAGCCCAAGGCCGCCGAAGCCGGCCCGCTTGCCGCCGCCCGTCGAACCGCCCGTTCCTTCGGTGCTGGTGTCTTGTACGATAGTATTTTCAAACTCTTCGGGAGTCAGCCGTGTCGGCGTTTGGCGTCCGCCGTCCTTGCCCGAGGCGGTCTGTTCGACAAATTCGCCGTGCGACCGGCCGCTGCGTCCTTCTCCCGCCCTGCCGCTGAGCTCCGTGTTGTTGGGCAATGTATTGCCGGTTTTCCCAACCGCGCTGAAATTGCTGATCGGCCCGTCCATGGCATCCCATCCGGCATCGCTCATTGAGTCGGCCCATGACGAGGAGACGTCCTCGATTTCCGCACTCATATCTTCTTCCTGCTCAATCAGATCGCCCATCATATCTTCCAACTCTTCGGGCAATTGTGCGAGGGGCACATCGAGCGGCGCAGGCGGCTCTTCGAGGTTCCATTTGATGTGGTCGCCGAAGTCGGGAAGCCATTCTTCCATGCGGTTGAGGAGTTTTTCGGCCAGTTCGGCGCCGAGTTGTTCGAGCGGCACCATCATTTCGATATTCTTGGGTTGAAGTTCATCGGCGACTTTTTGAATCTCGCTGTAAATCTCGTTGAGCTCCGCACAGAGGGCCGAATCTATCGCCTTGGTTTCGGGCAGACGGCTGAGGTCCATCGAGGTCTCTTTGAAGTATTTGGCCCACTCGTCCTCCTTGTTGGCCACATCCTTGAGTTCGCCCAACTGCGCCTCGGTCATCTGGTCGGGCGGAACTTTGGCCAGTTCCTGCGACGTTTTGATGATACGCTGCTGCACCTCGCGGAATTCTTCGAGCTTGTCGTGCAGTTGGCGCAACTTCTCGGTCAGACTGCTGCCAGTGGTCTGGCGCAGATCGCCGAGAGGGGTCAGACTTTCGGTGGTGGTTTTTTCAGCGCGGGCAGTCGTTGCAGCCGTGCTGTCGAGGGCATCGAATTTCGCCAGTTCGCTTTGGGCCACTTTGGCCGGATCAACGATTTTGATGCGCACGGGATCCGAGATGGCCATGCCGGCGGTCACCGGATTGCTGTCGCGCGCCACCATGGTCAGGAAGAGTTCATCGCCGATTTTATACTCCTTCAAAGAGAGGCGAAAGCCATCCTCGATGCGTAGTGTGGGTGTCGTGAGGGTGCGATCTTCGACGGTGCGGCGGTCGGAACCGTCCTGCCGAACCAGATTGGCTTTGAGCGAAACGACGCCAAAGTCGTCGGAAGCCAGATAGAGCACAGGCAGGTCGCGTCCTTGGGGAACTTCGACGGCGTCGCGCGGCGACTGGATCAAAATATTCGGCCGCAGGTCGGGCACGGCCTTGACGGTATAGACGGGCGAAGGGCTGTTGCTGAGTTTCTCCGCAGTGCTCACGAAAATCGTATAGGCGCCGTCGCGCGAAACCGGCAGGCTGAACCGAATGCGGCTGGTTTCACGCCCGCCGTCGGGGGGCTTGACCACGGCATCCAGCTCGGACTTGACCGGCTGCTCGCGGTCGTCGGTAACGCGGGCTTCGGCCACGACTTGATTGGTCCATGCCTCGATCTCGACATGCGTGCCGACCACGGCGCGAATGTGGCCTTGCGTGGAGCGGATGGATTCGTCCGGCTGCCGCGTGTAAGGCGGGAAGCGGTATTGAATATGGAAGCGCGTAACTTCGGGCTTGTCGGCTGCGCGCAAGGTGAACCACGGCGACCGGAAGTCGTCGGCGCGCACCTGATAGCGGAGGGTTTCCTGAATTTCATTGATGGCGTGCAGAAATGCCGAGCCGTCAAAGACCATATCCAACGAGGTGGTCTGGCCGGGCTGGCGGAAACACACAACGGCCTTCTGCGGCAACGGGCCGACGGGCGTGGCCTTGAGAAGGACCGAACTGCCACGCGCCACCAGCATGTTGCCCGGCGCGACCGACAGGTTGATGCGCGTCAACGGCAGGGGGCCGGCGGTCGGCCGCAGAAAACGCCCGGCGGCATTGCGGAAGTGCGCAGGAAAAAGCAGCGAATAAGCCGCAAGCACTGCGGCAACCGCTGCCAGCACCAGCAACCACCGGCGCAGAGGCCGCCACGTCACCGCCCGTTCGAGCCCCAGATGTCGTCCCTGCTCGGCGGCCTGAGCCACAATCACATGAACCACGCGCGCCATGGCTTCGCTGCCCGGCTCGCGCCCCAACTGGATGGCGTTGATGAGTTGGTTGTGCAGTTGGGGATAAGCGGTTTCAAGCCGGACTGCCACACGGTCGTCGCGCCAGCGCACAAACACCTCGCGGCTCAGGCGGAGGAACAAAACCGCCGCGCCTGTGGTTAGGGTAACAAGAACGGCCAGCCGGATGAATGCGGACAGATGCAGCAGATTGTCGAGCGCGAACACTGCCGTCACCCCCGCCAGACAAAAGACGGCTGTCTTCATCGCGGCCTCGGCAAGAATCAGCCCCTTGGCTTTCAGTCGAACCCGGGCGATCAAACGAAGAAGGCTGTCGTATTCGGGCGTGCGGAGAGCGATTTCCGTTGGTGGTGCAAGGGCCATCGTGCGCCTTCCCTTTCATCGGCCATAAGGAAGGCACATAGGCGGGCAAAAATCCAGAAAAAAGCATTTACAGATGGTGGAGCGCAGTCCAGAGGACAGCCCCTCCGGCCACTCCCGCCGGCGGTGCCGCCTCTGCATGAAACGCTTTCCAGTCTGGTAATCCGCGCGATCTGCGGACGGGTCTATTTCGCCACCCTCTCCAAACACTTTCGCACCGCGGCCGCCACACTCGACGCGCTCATCGCTTCCATGCAGGAGGGATGTTTCTCGCAACGCGTCAGATAACAGGGGGCGCAGGGAAAATCGGTGATTACTTTCTCGCCGCGTCCGAACAGGTCCACCTCTTGATGACAAGTCGGGCCGAACAGAGCCACCACCTGTTTCCGGCGGCCGATGGCCAAATGCATGGCGAGGCTGTCGGCGCTGACTACCACGTCGCAGCATTCGATGATGCCGAGGAATTGTTCGAGAGTATTGCCGCAGCCGGTGTCAGTGATTTTCCCCCGCGCGCGATCCATAATAGCACGGTTGAATTCGACTTCGAGCGGCCCTCCCAGAAGCAACAGATGAACCTCCGGCATCGCAGAAAGGTCCTCGATCAGGGCGACGAAGCCCTCGACTGTCCAGCGTTTCGTTCCGAACACCGAGCCGCAGCCGGTGTTGAGGCCGACGATTTTTTTGGCGGCGGTTTCGCCAGCGCCCCGCATTTTTGCGGCAAACTGGTCGGCAAAGTTTAGCGATTCCGGTCCCAGTTCGAGAACATATTCCTGGCCTTCGTAGGCAATACCGGCCATTTCGTAGATGATCTGGGGATAGGTAAGCGTGTTCCGGCGAAACTTGAGGTCGTCGGAAAGGCCAAGCCGCAGCGCATATTCGCTGTCCTCATCGGCGGCGGCGGGTGTGCCGGAACGGCTGGCGATGAATCCCTTGCGCTTGTAGGCATGGAGGGTGCGGCAAAACCCGAGTGCGCGCGTTTCCTTCTCGAAATTTAGGAGCAGCGTGTATTGTGTGGCCTGCACCGCTGCCAAGCCGTCCACCGTGAACGGATAGAGGCGGTCAATCATTGGATTGTGCCGGAGAAGGGCAACAGCGCCCGGGNCAGTCAGCCATGTGATGCAATGGTCGGCGAAGTGCTTGCGAAGGCCGGGCAGAATGGCAGTCGTGCGCACAACGTCGCCGGCCGCCGCCAGTTTAACCACCAAGATTTGCCCCGCCCACGGGGCGTAGTGCGGGCAGGCAATACAGTCGTCCTGCTTTCCGCAGGGCTTGTAGCCGCTATAAAGTTGGCAATCGGATTGAATTGTCATCGAAACATTCTTTTTCGGTATGGCACCGCGACACCGCAGTGCAAATTGGGAATCTTGCTTGCGAGAATCAACCGAATTCGGCTTGACAGCGTGTCGTTGCGCGCTTTTTCTTATTTCCGGACTTTGGTGGCACCGGAAAAGAACCGGAGAGCCATCAAGGTCTGGAACAAGACTGTTCCACCCACCCTAGAACACGAGGTGGACTATGCGAAAACTTGAGCAAATCAGTCGCCGCCATTTTCTCAAAACAAGTGCGCAATCGGCCGCCGGAGCCGCCGCGGCTCTGTCCGGCCCCGTGATCATTCCGCGTTCGGCATTGGGCGGGGCAGGCAAGCGACCCGCCAACGACCGCCTTGGCCTTGGCTGGGTTGGCTGCGGCGGTCAAGGCAGCAGCGATGTCAACAAGTTCCTGCGCACAGGTCAGGTCGAGCTGGTTGCCCTGTGCGATGTGAATCGAGCGCATGCCGAAGCGGCAGCCGCGAAATGGAGCAGCGGCAAGGCCATTTACACGGATTTCCGGAAAATGCTCGAACATCCCGGCATTGACATTGTCGAGATTGCAACGCCCGACCATTGGCACGCACTGATTTCGATCGCGGCCGCCGAGGCAGGCAAGGACGTCTATTGCCAGAAACCGATGACCCTCACGATTGCCGAAGGCCGCGCCATGGTCAATGCCGTCCGCAAACACAATCGCATCCTGCAGGTCGGCAGCCAGCAGCGCTCGGAATTTTCCTTCCGCCGCGCCTGCGAACTGGTGCGCAGCGGACGGATCGGCAAACTGCAATATGTCGAGACCAAGATCGGCGGCAACCGCACGCTCCCATGGGAAGGATTCGATCGGGTGCCCGAAGGTCTTGATTGGGACATGTATCTTGGGCCGGCACCGTGGGTGGTTTATAACCGCCATCGCGCCTCGAACCGGTTTCGCGTCTTTTGGGATTACTCCGGCGGCAACATGACCGACTGGGGCGCGCACCACAACGACATCGCCCAATGGGGATTGGATATGGACCATTCGGGACCGGTTGAGATCGAAGGCAGCGGCACCTTCCCCACCGGCGTAATGAGCGAGTGCCCGACGGAATTCCATGCTACGTTCCGTTACAAAAACGGCGTGGAAGTGCGGTGCACCAGCAAAGGCAACGACGTAATTTTCCACGGCACGGACGGCTGGATCACTTGCAACCGCGGCAACAAGCTGATAGCCAGCCGCGAAGAGATTATCAAAGAACCCCTCGGACCCAACGACGTCCGTCTTTATGAAAGCGACGATCATTACGAAAACTTTCTCGAATGTGTCCGCACGCGCAAACTCCCCGTTTGCGACGTCGAGATCGGCCATCGCTCCGTCACCGTCTGCCACTTGGGCAACATCGCCATCCGATTGGGACGGAAAATCCGCTGGGATCCCGAAAAGGAACAGATTGTGGGCGATGAAGAAGCGGCGCACTGGGTGAGCCGTCCCATGCGCCGCCCGTGGAGCATCTGAACTGCACCGGTGATGATCCCGCCTGCCGTGGCGGGGGAAGCAGCTATCTCTCGCCCGTTCCCGATGGCCGATTGTGGTCGGCTTTCAGCAGATTGTCGGCGAACGCAGATGGTTTAAACCAGAGTGGGCGATTTGCGTAAAAAGCCCCACTGCAAGGAACCACATACATACCGGTCGGCCCTTCAAAACGCCCTGCGGCAGACTTTTTGCAAATTCCAAACGATTTCAGAATAGTTGTCATCCCTTCACGGCCATTCCATGGTGTGCGTTTTAGCTTGCGTCTGCCCCGCGCTGCCTTCATCGTCCTTTTTTGCGCAGAATGGAAAGGATGCACGCACAAGGCTCCTTTCTAAAAACGCAGTACGATTAGCCGAAAAGGATCAAAAAGAAAGGACTTCGTATGACAAGTGAAAACCGGTCTGCCGATTTGGGCCACGGACGGCCAGGGTCTCGTGCGTTTGTTGCCATCGGTCTGATTCTGGCCATTGTTCTGGCCGGCGGCTGCAAATCCGCTTCAGGGCCTTCGGACAAACCCGCTGCGAAGAAGCCAACCCCCAAGACCGCAGCGATGAAACGGCTCGAAGCCGAGGTGCCCGCTGTGTTGGTCGAGCGCGTGATTGCCGATGCACGTCAGGCCTTCGGCGGAAGCAAGGAAGCGCAAAAACTCTGGCCCGCTCCCGAAGATGCCTCGTTGGCCTATTATCGCTCGGTGCGCATGATCGCCTCGGCGGCACGCGCCGACGGCTGGACCAGTAACCCCACCGTCCTCGATATGATGGACAAAGCGCGGGTCGAGGAATACTTCCGGGCGCTGTTCAAACGCACCTATCCCCAAATTCCGGTCAATGAAGCCGCAGTTCGCGCCTACTACGAGGAGAACCTCAGCGACTATGTGGTCAAGGGCGAGTTTTCCATGCGCCAGATTTTCCTCAATACCATAGACAATCCCGGCAAAGAAAAGGAAAAGGAAGAACTGGCCAAGAAGATCCTGAGCGACCTCAAACAAGGGACTTCGTTCACCCAGCTGGCCCTGCAGTATTCCGACAACGAAGTCAAAGATGAAATCATCGGCCCGATTGACTGCGGCGAGATCAATCCCGTCATCGAGAAAGCCATCCTCGCCCTCCAGCCGGGCCAGATCAGCGATATTGTCCGGACAAAGTCGGGCTTTCATATCTTTCGCGCCGAGAAAGTGGTACACCCCACCACCAAAACCCTCGAACAGGTGCGCGACTCCATCGTGGCAATTCTGCAGGAAGAACAGTATCCGGAGTATGAAAAGCTGTTCCGCGCGCTTATGGAGCAGAAATACCCGGCCAAGCGGCATTATGACATTCTCGATTCGACCGCCACACCCGACAGCGCCATCGTGGCGGATTCCAGCTTTTTTACCCTCACGGCCGGCGACTATCGCAAAAAACTGGAGGTGGTTCCGCCAGCGATGCGCGCCCGGCTGCAGGAACCGGATTTCCGCCGCGATTTTCTCGACAGCTGGATCATGACAGAACGAATCCGCCGGGCCGCCGCGGACGAGGGACTCCCGAACAATCCCGACATCAAGCATTTGCTCGACTATGCCGCCGATGTCATTGTCGGCCAGAACTATCTCGAATGGATGCTGGGCAAGCTGACGCGCATGGACGAGTCGGAAATCCGCCAGCACTATGAAGACTACCGGGAATCTTACACCAAAGAACCCGAAAGGATGCGCATCCGCGAACTCGTACTGCGCTACAGTACGGGCCGCAGTATGCCGCCACGCGAAATCCACCTCAACCGGATGAAGATGAAAGCTTTGGCCGCCGAAATCGCCGAAAAACTGAAGGCCGGAGCCAAATTCGAAGACCTCGTTCGACAATACTCGACCGCCGCCAGCAAGGAGAAAGACGGCGATCTCGGCCTGATTGATCCCGACCGGCGCTGGCGTTTCCTGCGCGAGAACATCGCCAAGATCAAGGTTGGCGAGTGGATCGGCCCCTTGGACGAGGGCGAGCAGTTCTCTTTCTTCCGCCTCGAAGAGGTCAAACCCGCCGTTCTGGTTCCCTACGATGAGACGTTCAAGAGTCAAATGGGCCCCGTGCTTCTGCGTCTCAAACGGCAGGAACTCGCCGTCCGAATCCGAATCCTTCTGGCGCAGAATTACAACAAGAAGATGTCGCCGCAGCAGATCAACCAGCTCATCCTCGACGAGATCCAAAAAGAACAAAACAAGGGCGCCGAGGCCCCGTCGGCGAAGGCGGACAAAAAGCAATAGGCGGTGAAAAAACCGCGGCACCCACTTCCCCATGCTACAGGGGGCATCTCGATGAGGAAACAATTGAAATTTTACCTTGCCGCGGCACTGGCAACCGCCGCGTGCGTGTGGCTCAGCGCAGCTGCCCCTGAAAAAGGCGACCAGCAACAAACCACGGTCGTCCAGACCGGCTTGCTGCGCATCGTCATTCCGGTCTCGGGCATTGTGGTTCCCTCGGCAGAAATTCCCGTTCAAGCGCGAATGGCCGGCGAGATCATCTCGGCGCCGGTGGATATCGGACAAAGCGTGAAAAAAGGCCAGCGGCTGGTGGAATTGGATCCGGCCCCGACCAGCCGGGCGTTGGCTCTCGCTCTGGCCGAATTGCGCGAATGCGAAGCTCTTCTGCAAACGGCCCGTTTGCAACTGGCAGAATGCGAACAGGAGCAACAACGGGCGGCCGGAGAGCGCGGACGCAAAAGCATACCTTCCTTTTCGACCTACACACTGGAATTGCGCCGATGCGAGGTCGCCGCGCGCGAAGCGGCCCTCGCCAAGGCCCAACTGGCTGTCGAGGCCGCGCGGGCAGATTTCAACCGGCTGGTCATTGTCGCTCCCACCAGCGGCGTCATTACCGAATGTACCATCCGTCGGAGTCAGGTGATTTCCGCCGGCATGGTCGAGAGCGGTCAGCCGATTCTAACCCTCAGCGATCTGTCCAAGATCGCGGTGCTGGTGGAAGTGGACGAGGCATATCTTCCGGAGATTCAGCCCAATCTTGCAGCGACGGTCACGTTTCCGGCGTTTCCCGAAAAGCGATTTCAGGGGCGCGTTGCCTCCATTTTGCCCAAGGGAGTGAATCGTGCGGGCAAGACCTGCTTCATGGTACGCATCAACGTGGATGGCAATCCGGGGGAGGCCGCCCGGCCCGGTCTGACTGCTTTGGCGCATATTGTGGCCATCGAAAAATCCAACGCGCTGCTCTTGGATGTCAAAGCCATCCGGTGGGTCAATGCCGAGCCGCGCGTGGTCGTACTCGAACAGAACCAACCCAAGGAGCGCACGATCCGTATTGGACGCTCGGACGGCGCGCGGTGCGAAGTGCTCGAAGGCTTGCGCCAAGGCGATGTTGTAGTACTGCCGCCGGCGCCGCCACCTGCGCCCGCACCATCTGTACCGCCCAAATAGGCATGTAACGCTGCATTTTCCCCCGCCGATGAACGCACGCCGACATCCCGACTGGATCAAGGCCAGAATTCCGGCTGGTGCGGCCGCGGGTCAAACCTCTGCGGTCTTGCGGCACTTGCGTCTGGCCACCGTCTGCGAGGAGGCGCAATGTCCGAACCGCGGAGAGTGTTTTGGTGAAGGGACGGCAACATTCATGATTCTGGGCCGCGTGTGCACGCGCCGCTGCCGGTTCTGCGCCGTCCGGCAAGGGCAGCCGCTTGCGCCTGACCGGGACGAGCCCCAACGCCTTGCCCAAGCTGCGCGCGCGATGGCATTGCGCCATGTGGTCATTACGTCGGTGACGCGCGATGATTTGGCCGACGGCGGTGCCTTGCATTTTCGCCGCTGTGCCGAGGCGGTCAAACAGGTCCTGCCCGACAGCACGGTCGAGGTGCTCGTGCCGGATTTCGGCGGCAGGGCCGAAAGCCTCGATGAGGTGCTGGCCGCACCGATTGATGTATTCAATCACAACGTTGAGACCGTTCCGCGTCTGTATCCATCGGTCCGGCCGGAAGCCGATTTCGAGCGGTCGCTGGCCTTGTTGGAAACCGCCCATTGCAAGCGCCCCGACCTCGCTGTCAAGAGCGGGCTCATGCTGGGTTTGGGGGAAACCGACGTCGAGATTGCCGACGTTCTTGCCCGCCTGCACCATGCCGGCTGCTCGATTGTCACCTTAGGGCAGTATCTTCAGCCCACTCGCGCGCAACTGCCTGTGGCGCGGTATGTATCGCCGGAGGAGTTCGACCATTGGGCCGCGGTAGGCAGCGCTATGGGCATCCCGCAGATACTGTCCGGACCGATGGTAAGAAGTTCATATCACGCAGGCAAATGCCTGATCCCATAAGAGCCTATCCGAAAACGTGGCTTGGCCGTCTCGGCCAAGATGCTTGAGCGGCACGCCCAAGCCCCGATCGAACGGTTTTCGGATAGACTCTAAGGCCGACGTGCGCGAAATAACGGAGCCCCTAACCGGCATTTCTCATAATCACAAGAGCGGGCGTACAAAAAATCTTGTCGCAGTAATTATTTGTTGGGCAATGAATGACATCCCAGATATTGCAGACTGTCGCGGCGCCTGCCGGCCCTTAACCGCCGGTAAATCTGCACAGATGCCTAATCATTTGGACCGCGGCAGCCATGCTGTCGCAGTCCAAAAGGTTGAACGAACCATGCTCACTGCTTGGGTTTTGGAAAGAATCTCGGCGAAAGAATCCCGGGCATCTTGAAAAAGTTTTGAAGCCCCCACTCTCGGCGCTGCCGGAGAGCAATCGCGTGCGAGGGACCGAACTTATTGTAGAAATTCGGCCGAGGCTTTTTTGCAAATCAGCATTTGACAACACGGCGCCGGCAACCATAAGTAAGCCGTTTCTTTTTTGCGCGGCATGCAGAACTCTTGCTGAGGTTTTCTGCGTGAGGCGTTGGTTTTGTTTGTTTTAGGCAACATGTTCGGGCGCCGGTGAGGGTGGCCCGGCGGAAATAAAGAAAGGAGAAAAAGAATGGACAAGTTTCTGGCATCGGGAGGGTTCTTCGTCGCAATGCTCATCTCGTTCGGGGCGCTTTACACGATTTATGCCCTGGCCAAGTGGGTTTTGAGCCAAGACCGCGGCACCGAACGGATGCAGGAGATTTCAGACGCCATCCAACAGGGCGCCGAGGCGTTTCTCCGGAGGCAGTATCGCACGATCATTGCCATTTGTATCGTGGTCGCCTTCATTCTGCTCTTTTTCTACTTGAAGACACACTTGGACATTCCACATGGAATGACCCAGCGCGAATTGGCGATCAAGACGGTGATTTCCTTCATTCTTGGAGCCGTGTGCTCGGGTTTTGCCGGTTTTGTCGGCATGTATATCTCCATCCGGTCGAACATTCGCGCGGCCGCGGCGGCCCGCTCCGACCTGAACCGCGCCCTTCAGATTGCCATGCGGGGCGGAGCGGTGTCGGGCCTGCTGGTGGTTTCGATGTCGCTGTTTGGCGTCGGCCTGCTCTTCTTGATTTACGGCGGGTTGAGCAATGTGGGGCCTGACTATGTAGTGCCACTGCAGCTGGTCGGATTCGGTTTTGGTGCGTCCTTTGTCGCCTTGTTTGCGCAGTTGGGCGGCGGAATTTACACAAAGGCCGCCGATGTGGGCGCCGATTTGGTCGGCAAAGTCGAGGCCGGCATTCCCGAAGACGACCCCCGCAACCCTGCGGTGATCGCCGACCTTGTGGGCGACAACGTGGGCGACTGCGCGGGTCGTGGCGCCGACCTGTTCGAGTCCACGGCGGCGGAGAACATCGGCGCGATGATTCTCGGCATGGCGCTGATTCCCGTCTTCGGCGCCAAGGGCATCATTTTCCCGCTTCTGGCGCGTGCCTTCGGTCTCATTGCCTCCATCATCGGCGTCTATTCAGTTCAGATCAAAGGGAACGAAGACCCGATGAAAGCGCTCAACCGCGGCTATCTGATCACCACGGTGCTTGCGATCGCGGGCTTCTTCATCTCGGTCGTATGGCTGCTCAAGGCGAACATGTGGTTTTTCGCTGCCGGCGTGGTCGGTATCGTGACCAGTTACCTGTATGTTTGGATCACGCAATACTACACAGAATACCGCTATCGGCCGGTGCTTTCGATTGCCGAATCGTGCAAGACGGGTCCGGCCACGACCATCATCAGCGGGTTTTCGGTGGCCCTCGAATGCACGGCAGTGCCGGTTATCGTGATCTCCGCCGCCATCATGTTGTCCTACTGGCTGGGTAAAATGGGCATGGCGGTTTATCCGGGCGCGCCCAACGGTGGGCTATACGGCACGGCCGTTGCCACCATGGGCATGCTGGCCACCTGCGGCTATATTCTGGCCATGGACACGTTCGGACCGATTACGGACAATGCCGGCGGCATCGTCGAAATGTCCGACCAACCCAAAGAAGTTCGCGAGCGGACCGACCGGCTGGATTCGATCGGCAACACGACCAAGGCCCTGACCAAAGGGTATGCGATCGGCAGCGCAGCGCTGGCAGCTTTCCTTCTGTTCAGCGCCTACCTCGACGAGGTCGTCAAATATATGCCCTCGTTCACCAAACAAGTGGACATCGGACGCGTGCCGGTGTTTATCGGCGGCCTGCTGGGCGCGATGCTCATCTTCCTGTTCAGCGCCATGGCCATCCGTGCTGTCGGCAAGGCCGCGCAAAAGGTGATCGAGGCCGTCCGCCAGCAATTCAGAGAACGGCCCGGCATTATGCAGGGAACGGAGAAGCCGGATTACGGAAAGTGTGTGGACATTGTGACCGGCGGTGCGCTGAAAGCCATGGTCATCCCCGGTATTTTGCCGCTGGTTTTTGTGGCTGCTGTGGGCTTTAGCTTCAAGTACCTGCCGGTGCGTCCGGGAACGGCTGCCGAGGCGGTGGCGGCCCTGCTGATGATCGGCACCATTGCTGGGATTCTCATGGCGCTTTTGATGAACAACGGCGGGGGCGCTTGGGACAACGCCAAGAAATACATCGAGACCGGTCAGCTGGGCGGCAAGGGGTCCGACGCCCACAAGGCGGCGGTCGTGGGCGACACGGTCGGCGATCCGCTGAAGGACACGGCCGGCCCGTCGCTGCACGTGCTGATCAAGCTTCTAAGCACAATCACGCTGGTGCTGGCGCCGCTGTTCCTGTAAAAAGCATACCGTACGTTTTTCGATATTGCCTCTCCGGGGCGTCAAACGAGGCTCATCCCAGACGCCCTGGAGAGTCACAGGCAGAACGCCGCGGGCCCGACGCAGCGCGGGTGTCCTGCCTGTGCTAAAATTATATCTTTTCGCGCCCTTTAGGACCGGAAAGGAACCTCAACATCCGGAAATCACGCGATACTCTCCCGCCTGCATTTCGCATTTTGCTGGTCCGGCCACAATCTGCGCAAAGCAGCTCAAATCACAAATGATGGATTCATTGCAATCATTCGCCGCCGCATGCTTGCCACTGTTTTCTCGCTTGGTGCCTCTGCCTTAAGCCTTGTCAGAAGGATCAAAGCCAACAGGGCGTAGCAGGATTCTAACTTGACCCCAAACGCAGCAGAGTTCACAGTTCAGGACAGTTGGGTTGAAACACACACGCAGAGATTTCGAACCGTAGCAATTTCGGGAGCGGGTCGAGAGGGTCGTTGACTTCGGGTTATCCTTGTCCGGCAGGGGTGGAGTCCATGCGCGTTCTGGCCATGATTCTGGCAGGGGGAAAAGGGCAGCGGCTTTTCCCGCTGACGCGCCATCGCACCAAACCGGCCGTGCCGTTTGGCGGCAATTACCGCATTGTGGATTTTGCCCTCAGCAATCTCGTCAACTCCGGCATCCATGCCATCTACGTGCTCGTGCAATACCGCTCCCAATCGCTGATCGAGCATCTGCGCACCGGATGGTTGGGCCGCGGCATCGGCATTGACGCCTTTATCACGGTGGTTCCGCCCCAAATGCGCCACGGCGAGCTGTGGTATCGCGGCAGCGCCGACGCCGTGGCGCAAAATCTGAATCTCGTCCAGACGTTCCAGCCTGACGCTGTGGCTATTTTCGCCGGCGATCTCGTGTTCCGCATGGATGTCACCCAGATGCTCGCGCGCCATCGCGAATGGGGTGCCGAGGTCACACTGGCGTGTTCGCCGGTTCCGCTGGCGCAGGCACGCAAACGGCTGGGCGTGGCCAAGGCCAATGCGGATGGACTTATCGAGGAATTTGTGGAAAAGCCCGACAATCCACAGCCTATGCGCGAACGGCCCGATTGCGCGTTTGCTTCGATGGGCTGTTACCTGTTTCAACCGGATGTGTTGGTCGAGGTGCTGATGCGACAGGCCGGCCAGAGCGCCAGCCCGACCGACCTGTCGCGCGATGTCTTTCCCCAACTGGTGGCACGCGGACGCGCTTGGGCGTACAATTTCGAGGCGAATGAGATTCCCGACCGCAAACCCTATGAACAACGCGGCTATTGGTGCGACGTCGGCACGATCGGCTCCTACTGGGCAGCCCACATGGACCTGCTCGGCCCCCAACCCCTTTTTGATTTGCGCAACATGAAATGGCCGATCTATCCGGCGCGGGCCACGATGCCGCCGACCAGCTTCCTGTCGGCAGTTATCGAGGACTCTCTTGTCGGCGAGGGCGGCCGGATTGAGCGCGCCACGCTGCGGCGGTCAGTCGTCGGCCGGGGTGTGGTCATCGAACCGGAGGCCGTAATCGAAGAGTCCATCATCATGGAACATACCCATATCGGCGCCGGCGCGGTCATCCGGCGGGCGATCTTGGACCGGTTCAACGAAATCCCGCCGGGAGCGCACATCTCTCCCGAAAGCGCCGCCAGCGATCCGCGCTGTCATCTCGATCGCGCGGCCAACATCGTAGTGCTGCCGCGCGGCGGCATCGCTGCACCTCCTGAGGATTTGCCCATGCTGGCTGCCGAGACCGACGGCTTGGGCGCTTTTTAGACGCCGCTTTCGCAGGCCTTTACTTGGTGAGATTCGACATGAAGCCATGGATTGCCTTGGCGGGGTTTGTCGCCGTCTGCTTCGTGCCCGCCGTGCTGGGCGCTTTCTTCACCAGCACGTCGGTTGCCACGTGGTATCCTGCACTGCGGAAACCGGCATGGACCCCGCCCGGCTGGGTGTTCGGGCCGGTCTGGACGGCCCTGTATCTTTCGATGGCTGTTGCGGCGTGGATTGTGTGGCGCGAGCGCGGTCTGGCCGGTGCCAAGACTGCGATGGTCTTTTTCGCCGTCCAGTTGGCTCTCAATGCTGCATGGTCGCCGTTGTTTTTTGGCCTAAAACATCCGGCCGCTGCGTTGATAGATGTCGTGCTCCTATGGACATTCATCGCCGCTACAATCATTTCTTTCTGGCAAATCAAACCACCGGCCGCAATTCTTCTTCTGCCCTATTGGGTGTGGGTTGGCTTTGCAACCGGCTTGAATTATGCAATCTGGCGAATGAACTGACGGCCGATTTCCCCGCATGCTGCTCCAACCCCTTGGCGCAATTGACGAAGAGATGTTTGCCGGCGTTCAATGACAACCCGGCACTCCGTCAGTATCATACATAATGAGCGAACCACAAACGATTATGAAGATGTTCCGCACCCCGCTGCTGATTATCGGTCTGGACGGCGCATCGCCGGAATGGATTCGGCGGTGGACACAGTCGGGCGATCTGCCGAATCTTGCCGGCCTCATGACGCGGGGAGTTTTCGCCCCCCTTGTCTCGACCATTCCCCCGATTTCGCCGACCGCATGGTCCACTTTCATGACCGGCTTGCAGCCGGGCAGCCACGGTGTGCTGGGTTTTCGCAATGTGGATGCGCGGCGCTATGAATACCACGAGCCGGACATCATTACATCGGCGCGCGTGGCCGGACGCACCTTCTGGGATGTGGCCGGCGCGCACGGCCTGCGTGTGGCGGCGCTATGGGTGCCCGTCACCTATCCGCCGTGGAAGGTCAACGGCCTTCTGGTTTCCGGCTATCCGACACCCAGCGAGGGCCGGTCGTTCACGTATCCGGAAAACCGCGCCGCCGACATTCCATGTCTGACGGAGAACTCCGCCTTTTTCCGGTCGGCTGGAAAAGAGGCCGTCGCCGCAGAGTTGCTCCGGCTGGCGCGCGAACGCGGCCGCGTGGCCGCCGACCTGATCCGCCGCAGCGAATTCGACCTTTTTGTCATGGTCATCGGCTCCATTGATCATGCTCAACATCGCTACTGGCACTATTGCGATCCGGCCCATCCGGTCTACGATGTGGAAGGCGCACGCGCGCTTGGTGACACCATTCGCAACACCTATCGCGCGGCCGACGCCGCCGTCGGCGAAATGCTGGCCGCAGCCGGGCCCGACGCCAACGTTATCGTAATGTCCGACCACGGGGCCGGACCGGCTGCCTCGCGCCTGCTTCATCTGAACGCATGGCTGCGCGAACGTGGGCTGCTCGAAGCCCGACGCCCGGCCTTATGGCGGCGAATTGTAACGGCCGCCTACCGCTGGGCGCGCGACCGTATTGCGGCCAAAGAGCAAATTTATCGGGCACTGCCGCGCGCGCTGCGCAGCTGCTTGACGCGCTTCGATGCGGGTGCCACCTTCGGCGTGGCCGGCATCGTCTGGCCGCGCACGCGCGCGTTTCGCTTTCCGCTCCATGTCTGCCATCAAGGAATTGTTATCAACCTCAAAGGCCGGCAGCCTCAGGGCTGCGTCGAACCGGCCGACTACGAGCCGCTGCGCGGGCAATTGATCCGCGAGCTTATGGCTCTGCGTGACCCGCTCGACGGCCGAGCCGTCGTGGTCTCCGTCCGCCGTCGCGAAGAGGTCTATCAGGGCACGCAAATCGAGGCCCTGCCGGATTTGATTGTCGAGACGGCCGAGGGGTATGCATGCGGCTCGCAACTGTGGAGCGCCGCGATTACCCCCACCTCTCTCCGCCGATTGCGCTCGCACAGCGGTAATCATCGGTGCGAAGGGATTTTGATTGCCGCGGGGCCGGCCATACGCCGCGGAGCTGAATTGTCCCGCCCCTCCATTGCCGATCTAGCCCCGACAGCCCTGAGTCTTCTGGGCGTTCCCGTTCCCGCAAGCATGGAAGGACGCATCTTGGGCCAGATTTTAGTCGCCCCGCCCGAAGCAGACCGGAAGACTATGGGCGAGCCGGCCGCACCGCCGCCCGCGACAGTTGCCGAGGGCGCTTTCTCTCCGGATGAGCAGGACTCTATCGCCGCGCACCTGAAAACATTGGGCTATATGGACTGACCATGCCGTCCGAGCGCCGCATTCTTTTCTTGGCCTCTTATGCGCCATCCACCGAGCGGCCGCGCGCGTATAACATCCTGCGCGGTCTGGCGCGGCACTTCCGCGTCTCGCTGATTGCACAGGCGCGCTCGGAGAGCGACCGCGCGGCAATCGAAAGCCTGCGCACGTGCTGCGAGGGTACCGAAGCCGTGCCGCTGAGCCGCGCGCGCAGCCTTGCCAACTGCCTGCGCTATCTGCCGACGCCGACGCCGCTGCGGGCGGCCTACTTTTTCAATCCGGCCATGCGGCGTGCCATCGCACGGCAGCTTTCCACACGGCGTTTTGATCTGATCCACGTCGAACACATGATGGCCGCCCATTTTGCGCTGCCGCTGCGCGGCCCGCTGCGGGTTTTCGATTCGATAGATTCAATTGCGCGGCTGCAGGAAAAAATCGCACACATTTCCGGCGGCCTCCTCGACCGCCTGATCAGTCTCAATGAATTGCCCAAGGTGAGGCGCTATGAGCCTTGGCTGTGCCGCCAGTTCGATGCCGTGCTGGCCAGCACCGAGACCGATTGCGCCGCCCTTCGAGCGCCCAATGCGCGGGTCGTGCCCAATGGGGTAGACTTGGAGTTTTTTGGGATGGACCGGGGGGACCGTGTGGACGGGGGGGAGGAAGTGTTGTTTTATGGGCGCCTGTCTTATGCCGCCAACCGCGAGGCACTGCGGTTTCTTTTGTGCGAAATCTGGCCGCGCGTGCGGGCTGTTCGCCCTGCCGCAATTCTGCGCATCGTCGGTCCCTCGCCGCCGCGGATTGCCGCGGGCGCCGCTGGAGAGGGCGTGGTTGTCACGGGTCGCGTGGAAGATGTGCGCCCGTTTATCCGCAAGGCGCGGGCGGTGGTGTGTCCGGCACGTTTTGCCGTCGGCACGCAAAACAAAATTCTCGAGCCGATGGCCATGGGGGTGCCGGTGGTCGCCACACGGGAGGCCGCGGCCGAAATGGCCGCACAGGGCGACCGCGACCTGCTGGTTGCCGACGATGCCGGGTCGTTTGCGCAACAAGTCGTTCGGTTGCTGGACGATGCGGCGCTTCGCCGCTTGATTGCCCGAAATGCGCGCGCCTATGTTCAGACCCATCATGACTGGCGCGCGATTGTGGACTCGCTGGCCGGTTTTTACTTTGCCCTTCTCGCGCAGCAAACATGAAAGCGGCATCGCGGCTCGACACGGCGGCAAAATGCCTGATGGATTATCTTCTCGGCGCGGCGCTTCTGCTTGCGGCCCTTCCGCTGTTTTTTCTTGTTGCCGTTGCGATCAAGCTGGACTCGCGCGGGCCGGTTTTCTATCGCCGGCGCGTTGTCGGCCGCGGCGGCCGCGAATTCGACGCCTTCAAGTTCCGCACCATGCGCGCCGACGCCGACGCCATGCTGGCCGCGCATCCCGAATGGGCGATGGAGAATACCGGCGGCCGAAAGAGGGCCGACGATCCGCGCGTTACGCGGCTCGGACGCTGGCTGCGCCGCACCAGCCTCAATGAACTGCCCCAGCTGTTCAACGTGCTTCTCGGCCAGATGAGCCTCGTCGGGCCGCGTATGGCAACGGCGGCGGAACTGGCGGGCCACGATGCTTGGCGCGAAGTGTTTGACCGCGTCAAGCCCGGCCTGACCGGCCTCTGGCAGGTGAGCGGCCGCAACGATTTGCCGCTCGACGAGCGGATTCGCCTTGACCGCGAATATGTCGCACACCGCAACATCGTTCTGGACGTGAGGATTTTGTTCCAAACCATCCCTGCCGTCCTGCGCGCGCGTGGCGCGAGATAAAAAGCGCGAAGCAAAAGTGAACAGGTTGGATGCAAGAGCATGCATGTAACGAGAACGGCCGGATTATGACTGACCTTGACGAACTGGAAAACAAGAGCATCTACATCATCCGCGAGGCCTATGCGCGCCATCGCAACATGGCCATGCTGTGGAGCATCGGCAAGGACTCGACGGCGCTGTTGTGGTTGGTGCGAAAGGCGTTTTTCGGCCCGCCGCCCTTTCCCGTCGTTCACATAGACACCGGCCGCAAGTTCAAGGAGATCTATGAATTCCGCGACCGGTTTGCCGCCGAATGGAATCTCAACCTCCTCATCGCCCGCAGCGACCGCGCACTCGAAGCCGCACCATCGTTCGCCGACAAACTGGCCTGCTGCACCGAACTCAAGACCAACGCGCTCAAGCGCATGATCGCCGAGCGGCGTTTCGCGGCCCTACTTCTGGCCATCCGCCGCGACGAACACGGCATCCGCGCCAAGGAACGCTTCTTCTCGCCCCGCGATCGCTCCTTCCAATGGAACTACCTCGACCAGCCCGCCGAACTGTGGGATCAATACGGCGGAACCGCCGACTCTGACACCCATTTGCGGATTCATCCGATGCTCGACTGGCGCGAACTCGACATCTGGCGATACATTCAGCGCGAGGGCATCCCCGTGGTGAGTCTGTATTTCGCGCGCAACGGCAGGCGTTTTCGCAGCATCGGCTGCGAGTGCTGCTGCCAGCCGGTGGAATCCAACGCCGCGACCCTCGACGAAATAGTCGAGGAACTTCGCACCACGCGCATTGCCGAACGCGCCGGCCGTGCGCAAGACAAGGAACAGGCGTTCATGATGCAAAAACTCCGCTCGCTGGGATATATGTGATGGACCTGCACTGGCTGCGCATCGTGGTCGTCGGCCATGTGGATCACGGCAAGTCCACATTGATCGGCCGGCTGTTGCATGATTCGGGCGCACTGCCCGAAGGCCGCCTCGACGACATCGCGCGTGCCGACGCTGCAGCCAACGCCGCCCCCGAATGGGCGCTTCTGCTCGACCACTTCCACGAGGAGCGCGAGCAGGAACGCACCATTGACTCGACGCAGGCGTTTTTTGCCACGGGCCGGCGTGTTTATCGCATCATTGACGCGCCCGGCCACCGCGAGTTCCTCAAAAACATGGTCACCGGCGCCGCACAGGCCGACGCGGCCGTTCTGGTCATAGACGTCGAGGCGGGCGTGATGGAGCAGACACGCCGCCACGCCGCGTTGCTGGCCCTGCTCGGCCAGACGCGCGTCATCGCTGCGGTCAACAAGATGGATCGCGTCGGAGGACGCAGCGCGGAGTTTGCGCGGGCGGCCGAGTCTGCCGCAGACCTGCTTGCCCAAATGAACCTCCGCGCGCACGCCGTTATTCCCATTTCCGCCCAACTGGGCTGGAATCTTGCTGTTCGAAGCGAGGCGCTGGCATGGTATGACGGCCCGACGCTGTTCGAGGCGCTCGATTCGCTTCCGCCGCCCGAGCCGCAATCCCACCGCCCGCTTCGCTTTCCCGTGCAGGACGTCTATCCGCGCGAAGGGCGCCCGCGGGTTGTCGGACGGGTTGAAAGCGGCCGCGTGGCCAAAGGACAAGCGGTCCTGCTTCTTCCCGACGGCGTGCCGGTCAAGATCCTGTCCGTCGAGCGGTTTCTCGAAAGCCGCACATCGGCTGAAGCTGGCGAGTGCGTGGGCCTGACGTTGGAAGCGCCGCAGGACGTCCGGCGCGGAATGGTCCTGTGCGATCCTTCGTTTCCCGCCAAAGCTGCGCGGCGGCTGGAGGCCAACATGTTCTGGCTGGCCAATGCGCCGTGGGAACAGGGCGACGCGCTGCTCTTGCGCTGCGCCACGCAAGAGGCGCCTGCAAGAATCGAGCGCGTCATCCGGCGCGTCAATTCAGCCACGCTGGAAACCATCGAGACCGACGCGATGCGCCTCGAACACGCCGAAGTCGCCCGCGTCGTTCTTGAATTGGCCTCACCCGTCGCCGTGGATGGTTTTGGCGATTGTCCGCCGTTGGGCCGTTTTGTCCTCGTAAAAAATCAAACCGTTTGTGCAGGAGGAACCATCGCCGCGATTGCCCAGTGAGGCGGTCGGGGTGGAACCCGACCCTACATGGCATCCGTATCCAAATCGTAGAAAAACGCCTTCCACGGCGTCCGACCGGTCGGGGTGGAACCCGACCCTCCATGGTGTCCGCGTGGAAAGTGGATTTGAAAACGCTTAGGGCCGATGCCTGCGCGCACGACCATATACTCCATCATCTTTTTGGGGAGGAACCGCTGCAATGAACCTACTCCACCGCATACGGTCCATGTTTCCGTCCGAGGCCGAAATCCCGGCCGAAGCTCGGCTGGACCACCCAATCGAACAACGTGACTATTTGCTCGACGGTCAGCTGCGCACATGGGACGGCGCGGTCGAGGACGCGCTGTCGCCCGTTTGTCTGCGCACAGCGTCAGGCATCGAGCGCGCCCGAATCGGCAGCTTTCCGCTGTTTGGCGAACGCGAAGCGTTGGCCGCCCTCGATGCCGCCGTGGCCGCCTACGCCAATGGCTGCGGACGCTGGCCGACCCTGTCGGTGGCGGCTCGCATCGAACACATGCAGGAGTTTGCGCGGCGAATGAAAAACCGCCGCGAAGAGGTCGTTCGACTGCTCATGTGGGAAATCGGCAAGTCGCTCGCCGACTCGCAAAAGGAATTCGACCGCACGCTCGACTATATTGCCGACACCATTGACGCCCTCAAGGACCTCGACCGTGTCTCGTCGCGTTTTGTGATCCATCAGGGTGTGATTGGGCAGGTTCGTCGGGCGCCTCTGGGTGTGGTGCTCTGTATGGGGCCGTCCAACTATCCGCTCAATGAAACCTTCACCACATTGATTCCTGCGCTGATCATGGGAACCACGGTGGTGATGAAATGCCCGCGGCCCGGAACATTGCTTCACCGGCCGCTGCTGGAAGCACTGCGCGATTCATTTCCGCCGGGCGTGGTCAACACCATCTACGGTCAGGGCCGGGCGGTCGCTCCGCCGCTCATGGCTTCGGGCAAGGTGGATGTGCTCGCCTTTATCGGGTCGCCCGGAGCGGCCGACTCGCTCAAAAAGCAGCATCCCCGCCCCCATCGCCTGCGGTGTGTGCTCGGGCTGGCAGCCAAGAACGCCGGTATTATTCTACCCGATGCCGATCTCGACCTCACGGTCCGCGAATGCATTCTCGGCACCCTCTCGTATAACGGCCAACGCTGCACGGCCCTCAAAATCCTCTTTGTGCATTCCTCCATCCTGAAGCCGTTTCTCGAACGCTTTGCCGACGCCGTCAACCGTGTCCCCTTTGGCATGCCGTGGGATAAGGACGTGCTGGTCACTCCGCTGCCGGATCCCGAAAGCGTCCATCGCCACCAAGAACTGATCGAAGATGCCAAAACTCACGGTGCGGAAATTATCAACGAAGCCGGCGGAACCGCCGAGCACACCTATTTGCATCCGGCGATCCTCTATCCGGCGAACGAAAAGATGCGCTTGTATAGAGAGGAACAATGGGGCCCGGTCATTCCCGTACTTCCGTTCGACAGCGTGGAAACGCCGATCCAGTATGTGATCCAGTCCCCCTATGGCCAGCAAGTCAGCCTGTTCGGCCGCGACCCGGATACGCTGGCCAAATTGATTGATCCGCTGGTCAATCAGGTCTGCCGCGTCAACCTCAACAGCCAGTGCCAGCGGGGGCCGGATATTTTTCCGTTCACCGGACGCAAGGACTCGGCCGAAGGAACATTGTCGGTGTCCGACGCGCTGCGTGTGTTTTCGATCCGCACGCTGGTGGCCGCCAAGGCCAGCGACCTCAATAAGGGGATCATCAACCGGATTGTGCGCGAGCGGAAATCGAATTTTCTTTCGACAGATTTTATTCTGTAAATCGGGCCGGAGCGTTGTCCACTGCAAGGGCCAATAAACAAAAAAACCGCGCCGGAGTTCGAAAGCATCCGGCGCGGTTCCATTTTTTTGGTACAAAGCCTTCCGCCGCGGCGCGACCCGCTATTTCTTGCCTTCCTTCTTGCCCTCGGTTTTCGCTTCGGCTTTGGCTTCCTTCTTGGCCTCGCCCTTTGCCTCTTCTTCCTCGGCTTCGCCTTCTTCCTTCTCCTTGCCCTTGCCGATGACTTCGGGCTCCTGCACCTCGCCCTCGGCCGGCGCCGCAACCAGTTCTTCTTCCTTGCGAGGCGCCAACACCGTGAACAATGCCGTGTCGGGCGGTGTCAGAATTTCGATGCCTTCCATCGGCGGCAGATCGCGTGCAAACAGCGAATGGCCAATGCGGATGCTCTCGACGTTGACGCGGATGACGTTGGGCTTGGTCAGCGGCAGGCAGCGCACCTCGATTTCGCGCAGAAGCTGTTCGAGCAGACCGCCGTCCTTGACCCCGACGGGCGTGCTGACCGACTCGATGGGAACGGCGACATCAATCGTCTTGCTCAGGTCAATGCGGAAGAAATCGGCATGAAGCAATCGGCCCGTCACCGGATGGCGCTGCGATTCCTGCAACATGACGTTTTCAGTCTGGTCGCCGACTTTCAGCGAAACGATCGCGTGTGTGCCGGCTGCACCCACCAAATGCTCCATCTCGCGCACGTTCACCGAGACATTGACCGGCGGGCGCCCCAGCCCATACACCACGGCGGGAATCCTGCCGTTGGTGCGCAAACGGCGACCCGGTCCCTTGCCGCACTCCGTCCGAGGCTCGGCCTGCAAAACCACCTGTTGGACCACCTTGCAATCTCCCTTCGCGTCCCGCCAGCGGAAACGCATTTTATTGATTTCAAACGGCTTTGCCGCTTCTCACGCAAAAAGCGGGAAATTCATATAAAGGAGTGATGGGGCAGTGTCAAAGCCTTTTTCCACCGGTTCGACCCCACAGGACCTTCTCCCGCTTTCAGGTGAATCTCCCTTCGCCAAGCCGCAAATTGTTTCTTCGATTCCAGCTGGACCGAACCGGATCGGAACTCCTTTTTCTCAAAAGGACGCCCTTCAGGCAAAATCATCCATGCCTTCCTTGGTTCTCTTGGCGCCTTTGCGTGAGATTCTGTGTAAAGCATCTCGCTATCTGCCAATCTTGACAACCGCTCTGCTCATCTTTAGACAAAACACGAACTTGTTTTGCCGGAGCCGCCAGCCAAAGAGATTTGAAATTCCCAAGCGCAGCGATGCAGACGAAAGACAATGCCACCCGATCCCTCAATCCAAAATCCAAAATCAAAAACCCAGAATCCTCCAAGCGACATTCTCCCACCGACAAGGTAAGAGACCAACAATGGCCTATTTTCGCCCACTCCATTATCCTGTCGAAAGCGAGGTGCCCGTGAGCCCGCCGCCCGTCAGTTCGCCCGACGACGTCATCCAGATTGTCGAATTGAAAAAACGCTACGGCCGCAAAATGGTGGTCTGTGGCCTGACCTTTTCCGTTCCGCCGCGCACGCTTTTCGGCTTCCTCGGTCCCAACGGCGCCGGCAAGAGCACCACGCTCTACATGCTGCTGGGGCTGGTGCGTCCGACCGGCGGCACCGTGCGTATCTTCGGCCAGTCGGTCCACGCCCGCGAGGTCAAGCAGCGCGTCGGCTCGATGATCGAAACCCCCGCCTTCTACGGCTATCTCAGCGGCCGGAAAAACCTCGAATTGCTCGGACGCCTCACCCGAACGGCCGAACGCCGCCATATTGACGAGGCACTCGACATCGTCGGCCTGCTGTCGCGCGGCGACGACAAGGTCTCGACCTACTCCGACGGCATGCGCCAGCGGCTCGGCGTCGCCCAAGCCCTCCTTCACAAGCCCGACCTGCTTATTTTGGACGAACCGACCAACGGCCTCGATCCCGAAGGCAACCGCGACCTGTGGCTTCTGCTGCGGCGTCTGGTGGCCGAGCGCGGCCTGACGGCGCTTGTTTCGAGCCACCTGCTCTCGGAGGTCGAGGAATACTGCGACCGCGTCTGCGTCATTGATCAGGGCCGGCAGGTGGCGTGCGACACAGTCGAAAACCTTCTGCGCTATGAAAGCCCGCTGCTGGATGTAACCTTTCCCGACGAGACGGTGCGGGCACTGGCGCTGCGCTGCTTTGCGCGGCACGATTGGATACGGGTGGTTGCCGGCGAAATGGGGGCGGCGGGGCCGCGAACCGTCCGCGTGGAACTGCGGCGCGATCCGGTGGAACTCAGCCGCCTGCTTCGCCAGAGCGTTCTTGACGTCGAGGCCATCGTGCCCGTCCGCCGCACGCTGAAGGAGTTTTTCCTGTCGCTGACCAGCAAGGGCGAAGGAAACTGGGGAAGGAAAAGTTTGTAAAGGCATCCGGGCAAATGTTGAAAGGCCGGTGGCTGGCCGGTATTTTGATCTCTATCCAAAGGAAAAACTTGACGATTTGCGAAATTACTCGATAAAATAACCTTTAAATACAGCGGCAAGTAGCCGGTAGTTTATCTTTTGTAGAAGCATAATCCGAAATAGGGCGGTGTGTGCCATGTTAAAACGAACTTCTCGCTGTCTAACGGGATTGGTAGTGCTTGCGGTTTTCATTTCCGGTTGTGCGCGACAAAAGATGTGGGTTTATGCGCCGAAGGCAGCGGCCGTGGCCGGCGCACCGTTGCTGAACAAGTCGGTTGCCGTACCGCCGTTTACAGATGAACGGCCTAATGTGAACAAAAACTACATGGCGCTGTATTTGATTCCCCTTATGCCTTTTGGCTGGCAGGATTTGGGCGCTCCGGAAGGCGTGCAAATTCATGCAACCAGCGGCCTATGGATGTTCAAACCTGCCGAAGACTTGGCTAAAGCGACGGCAGCGGAATTGGAAAAAACCAAGATTTTTCGGGAAGTCTTCTTTACAAATCGGCCAAGTGAAGGTGATCTGGTTTTGGAGGGAAGGCTTTTGTCAACCCATTACAAAGGTTATATGATCACATATGGCCTGTCGGTTTATGGGCCGTTGCTCTGGTTTGTCGGAGCGCCGGCTGCGCGTGTTCGCAATGACCTCCAGATCGCGCTTGTCCTCAAGGACAACAAGACCGGCGAAGTCGTCTTGGAGAGCCGCTACGAGGCGAGCAGCGTTCAATGGTCGTGGCTTTACTACATGTCAGAAGATTTCAATTATGACACGTTGTTTGCCAACATTGCCAAATCTATGGTGGCCGATGTAGAAAAAATCCTCCGGGCGCGCGTTTCAAAACGATAAACAGGCCACACCAATTCATTTGCGCGAACCGCTGCATCGTGTACGCACCGGTCTCAACATACCTTCAGCCGCGCACCCCAACAGCAGGTGTCGGCACCCGACCGAACGGGGGCCGCATCTGCCTGCCGCATGAAGCTATTTTTTCTTCTCTTGGTTTTCGAGGGCGCGGATGATGCTGGTAGTGCGTTCGAGCCAGCGCATGGCCTGCGGAATCCACTCGCGCTCGGAATAGGATAGCGCGCGAAGCGCTTCGAGCGCCTTGTCGCGCAGCCGCGCGTCATCGGGGGTCAGGAACTCGAACATTTGGAACTCGCGTTTGGCCACCCTCAGGATCAGTTCGAGCATCATCGGCCGCCAGCGCGGTTCGCTCAGGGCATACTCGACGAAGGCTTCGAGATAGGTTTCGGGCGTGCCGACATCGAGGCGCCGGCCTTCCGCAAAGACCGCGCAGACGTGTCCCTGCGCTGCCATGGTGTTGATTGCATCGGTGTGGTAGAACTCGCCCGGGCCTTTGTGGCGCTTCCAGCCGCGGTCGAGCAGTTCGAGCAATTCGGGCGTGAACAGATACCGGCCGATCGAGGCGATGTTCGACGGCTCGGTGCCGGGAGCGGGTTTTTCCACCACACGCTTGACGCTGAGAATCGGCCGCTCGCCCTCGTATTCGATCGAGGACAGGCGCGAAATCTCCGGGCCCGCCTCGACAACACCCAAAACCGACTTGCCCGTTTCCAGATAGGCCTCGATGAGGATTTTGGAGAACGACCGGCCGCCGATAAACACATCGTCGGGGTAGGCGACAACAAACGGGCCGTCGCCGACCACCGGACGCGCCTGCAGAATGGCGTGGCCCGTGCCGCGCATGTCGTCCTGGCGGATTGAGGCCACCATCAGGGGGACGGGCTGGATGGTGGGTAGCTGCTCGATGGCGTTGCGGTCGCGCAGGAACCAGTCCAGTTCGAACTCGCGGTCGAAGTAATCCTCGACGGCTTTTTTCCGGCGCGAACTGATGAACGCCACCTCTTCGATGCCCGCCTCGATAAACTCCTGAATGACAAAATCAATCGTGGGACGGTCCACCAGCGGGATCATCTCTTTGGGGATCGTTTTGGTCAGCGGCAGGAACCGCGTGCCGTAACCGGCGCCGACGATGACGCCTTTGACTTTGTGATTGTTGGCCAAGGGAATGCTCCTTATTGGGATTCGACCAGAATGGTTTTGGCAATTCGAGCAAACTCTTCGATCGCTCCGAGATCGTTCTGGAGTATGTGATAGATTTCCCGCGGCGTAACGTCCCAATAGATGTGAACGGCGGCGTTTCGGAATGCGACCAACGCCTCCATGCGGCTTTGCAGCTCGGGTGTGATGACGCCGCTGCGGCCAAGCGCGGCGAAGACCCCGCGATAGGTTTCGCTGGGTTTGAGCCGGCGGAGATTGATGATCGCAATGGCCATCTTGGAGCAACTCTCCACCAATTGAACGACCCAGTTGACCACGGCCGACTGGACCGTGGTATCCGCGCAAAACTGGTTTTCGGGCAGAGCCTTCTTGGCGGCAAGTTCGCGAAGGTTCGCGTCAATCAGCCAGAGATGTTTTTCCATGGACTCGCGGGTCATTTCCCAAATCCCGTTTTTTCGACACGTTCCCAAAAAACGCGGCGCTGCCAGTCGGCGAGCGGTTTGAAATCCGCCCACAATGCCCAAGCGAGAACCTTGAAATCCGAAAGCAAACCCGGCCGGGCCTCGAACAGCGGCTTGCCGTTCCAGGCGATTTCGTATCTTAGCCGGTAGGGTAGATCGTCATTGAGAAAGACAATATCCACTGCATCGGTTTCGAGGGCCTCGGATGTTTCCCTCAAGATTCTGCCGCGTGTCAAGGCATCGAGATGCCTCACCTGAAACGCCAAGTCAATATCGCTGAGCGAATGATGCGTTCCGGTGGCCAGAGAACCGAACAAGATGATCAGCTCGATTCCCCCGATTTTCGCCGGCAGTTGCTTCAGCCGTTCGAGGCGTTCGGCAATCCGGTCGCCGAAATGCGGTTCCAGACCCGCCATTGCAGTGCTTTTCTTTCTCCAACCACAGGTTCACACGGAGTGAGATTGGTTTGGGGAATGCACACCGATTGAAGTATGCCAAAACGGTTGACGGCTACACTACTCGGAGAAGCGCCGAAAAATACCCAAGACTGTGCATTTTTCGTGTCAACCGGTCGCGCGAACCTCAACAATCTGTGTTCATCTGTGTGAATCTGTGCTTGGATTCTCTTTTCTCTCATCCAGATTCGTCATCTGCCGCAGTGCGTCCAGTTTTGCCAGTGCGGCGCCCGAAGCAAGGGCCTTGCGCGCCAGTTCGATACCCTCGCACAACGTGTCTGCCTGCTCGGCGACATAGAGAGCGGCGCCGGCGTTGGCCAGTGCGACCTCGGCGCGCGGGCCGGTCTCCTCGCCGCGCAAAATCGCAAGAGTTATGGCCGCATTGCCGGCGGCGTCTTCGGCGGCGCGCAGGTCGGCAAGAGCGGCCGTATGCTTGAAACCGAGATCGCGGGGTGTCACCGTCCATGCGCGGATTTTGCCGTCGCGCAACTCGGTCAATTCAGTCGGCGCCGTGACCGAAATTTCATCGAGGCCATCGGCGCCATGGACAATCAGCGCGCGGCGGCATCCCAGCATGCGAAGCACCTCGGCGAACATGGAGCCGAGCGGGGCGTCATAGACGCCGATCAGCTGATGCGTGGCACCCGCCGGATTGCACAGGGGGCCTGCAAGGTTGAAAATCGTTCGATGGCCGATTTCGCGGCGCGGCTGCACGGCATGTTTCATTGCCGTGTGATACAACGGGGCAAACAGGAAACACACGCCGAGTTCGTGGAGGCAGCGTTCAGACAGCGCCGGACTGCAATCAATCTTCACGCCCAGCGCGGTCAGCACATCGGCACTGCCGCAGCGGCTGGACATCGCGCGGTTGCCGTGTTTGGCTACGCGGACGCCCGCGCCGGCGGCCAGAAACATGGCGGTTGTCGAGATGTTGAACGTCCCCAGATCATCGCCGCCCGTGCCGCACGTGTCGAGAATGACGCCTTCGGGCGCGGCGATGCGAGTGGCCTTCTCGCGCATGGCTTGCACGAAGCCGAGAACATGCGCCGCGGTGTGGCCGCGAATGCGAAGCGCGGTCAGGAATGAGGCAATTTGGCAGGGCGTGGCCTCGCCCGAAAGAATTTCGAGCGCGACGGCGCGCGCCGCCTCGCCCGTCAACTCATCGCCCGCCACCAGCTGGCCGATTGCTTCGCGAATCATTGCGGAGCTCCTTGCTGCGACAATCGAATTTCTGCGTTATCTGGAGAGGGAAAAAACGTCTCTTTTACGCTGCTCATAATTCAAACTTCAGTTTGTCGTGTCTGGTCCCGCATTTGCGGGACTTTTCGCCATCGGCAGTCGCCCAACAACCATCCCCTTTATCCCGATCCGTTTTCGCTTCGTTGCTCAACGCGCTCAGGGTTTCCCCAGCGAGAGGAAATTTCGCAGCAGGTCCTTGCCCGGTGCCGTCAAAATGGACTCCGGATGAAACTGGACGCCCCAGACCGGGTGCTCGCGGTGGCGCAGGCCCATGATCAGCCCGTCGTCGGTCCACGCGGTGATTTCCAGACACGGCGGCAGCGACTCGCGCCGCACGATCAGCGAGTGATAGCGCGTGGCCTCGAACGGGTTGGGCAGGCCGCGGAAGACGTCGCGTCCGTCGTGGTGGATCATCGAAGTTTTGCCGTGCCAGACACGGTCGGCACGCACCACCTCGCCGCCATAGACATCGCCGATGGCCTGATGGCCAAGGCAGACGCCCAGCAGCGGGATGCGCGGGCCGAAGCGCCGGATGACGTCGCGCGAAATGCCCGCCTCCTTCGGCGTGCACGGGCCGGGCGAAATGACAATGCGCTCGGGGCCGAGTTTTTCGACGGCATCGAGCGAGACCTCGTCGTTGCGAAAGACGCGAAGCTCCGCACCCAGATCGCCCAGATATTGCACCAGATTATACGTGAACGAGTCGTAGTTGTCTATGACCAGAATCATGTCAGTCCTCGAGCGGCCATTTCGATGGCGCGCATAAGGCCGCGCGCCTTGTTCTCCGTCTCCTTGAACTCCAGTTCGGGCACCGAATCGGCCACAACGCCCCCGCCGGCCTGCACGTAGCAGTCATTGCCTTTGACCACGACGGTGCGGATGGTGATACAGGCGTCGAGATTGCCGTTGAACCCGACATAGCCCATCGCGCCGCCGTAGGGTCCGCGTCGCTGCGGCTCCATCTCTTCGATGATTTCCATGGCGCGGATTTTCGGCGCGCCGGTCAGCGTGCCCGCCGGAAAGCACGCCCGCAGCACGTCGAAGGCGTCGAGCCCCGGACGGATTTGCCCCTCGACGTTCGACACAATGTGCATGACGTGCGAATAGCGCTCGACCACCATGAGGTCGGTCACGCGCACGGTGCCGTAGCGGGCAACGCGCCCGACGTCGTTTCGGCCAAGGTCCACCAGCATAACGTGTTCGGCACGCTCCTTGGGGTCGGCCAGAAGTTCCCGCTCGAGCGCCTTGTCTTCTTCGGGCGTCCGCCCGCGCCGCCGCGTGCCGGCAATGGGGCGGACGGTAATCGTTTCGCCAATCAGTTTGACCAGCGTTTCGGGACTGGAGCCGGCCAGATGAAGGGCGTCGGCCTTGAGATAAAACATGTAGGGCGACGGATTGACCGTCCGCAGCGCACGATAGATGTCGAACGGATCGCACGGCAGGGGCATGTGCCACCGCTGGCTGGGAACCACCTGCACGATGTCGCCGGCGCGAATATACTCTTTGCAGCGCTCGACCACGTCGTAGTAGGCCTCGCGGGTAAAATTGGACTTCGGTTCGACGGCAGCCGGTGCGGCATCGGGCCGTTGGGGGCGAACCAGCGGCTGGTTGAGCTTGTCGCGCAAGACGGCGATCTTGGCGGCGGCGCGCTCATAAGCGATTTCAGCATCGCGCGGCGCGGCCACGTGCGCGTTGGTCAGAAGGATGATCTTCCGCTTGACGTGATCGAAGATGACAAACGTGTCGGCGAGAATGAAATGGGCGTCCGGCGCCCCGATGTCGTCGGGCTTGAGCGACGGCAGCCGCTCGAAGTCGCGCACCATGTCATAGCTGACATAGCCGACCACGCCGCCGGTGAACGGCGGCAATTCGGGATCGGGCACGGGACGGTAACGGCGGAGCACCTCGCGCAGCTGGTTGAGCGGGGCGCGCTCGACCTCGATACGGCGGCGCTCGCCCTGCTCGGTAATGGTGACCTGCTTGCCCCGGCACTCGAAAACCAGCTCGGGATCGCTGCCGAGAAACGAGAACCGCCCGATGTTTTCGCCCTGTTCAACGCTTTCGAGCAAGAAAGCATGGCGGCTTTGGCCGGCGATCTTCAAAAAGGCCGACACGGGGGTCTCCATGTCGGCAAGAATTTCTTCATAAACGGGGATGAGATTCCCCGCCCGTGCTTTTTCGGCAAATTCTTCTATCGAGGGTTTGAGAGTCACGGTTGCTACCTGCCTCGAACACCAGATTCACCCTTGAATCGGTCGAGATACAGGATGCTATGGAAGCACCCGCCGCCGCGTCAATAGCGAATGGCAGTTTTTTTGAGCCGAAAGGCTATTTCGCACATTTGGCCAAACACAATACTTGACAAAACTTTCCTTTCCCTGTCAGTATTACTTTCAGGCTGAGGGAGAGGGGAAAAAGGGTTCAGCAAGAAGACCGGTTGGATTCTTTTGAACCAAAAAGAGTGAGGATTTTCGATAATTCTATATCTGACTCGCCAACGCTCACAAACGGAGGTATCGAACATGACCGAGCACGCATTTGGCAGCGATGTGAGTCGGAGGGAAGTCTTGAAGGCCGGACTTTTGGGGGCCGCCGGACTACTGCTTGGGCAAAGGCGGCGTGCCGAAGCCGCTGAGGCAGCGCAACCGCCGGCCGACGTTGCGACGAAACCCGCTAAGGCCAGGGCGGTCATCCAAATCTGGATGTGGGGCGGTCCGTCGCATTTGGACACATTTGATCCCAAGCCGGATGCGGGCTATGACTATACCGGCCCGTTCAAGACCGCCATACCCACGAAGGTGGACGGGATTCAGATCAATGAATTCCTGCCCTTGCTGGCCAAACAGGCCGACAAGTTTTCCATCATTCGCAGCATGACCCACGGCAACAACTCGCACGAAACGGCCAGCTACATGGTGCAGACCGGCCGGAAACCCGACCGGCTGGTATATCCATGCGCCGGCGCCGTCGTGGCGCTGTTCAAGGGCTACGATCGCGGTTATCAGGGGGTTGTGCCGCCGTATATTGTACTGACCCGGCCGCAGGGGCGGTTCTCCGAGGCGGGCTTTCTCGGACAACGATACAAGCCGTTTGCCACAGGCGGCGATCCCGCCCGCACGCCGTTTGCTGTCGAGGGCATTGTGGCGCAGGGCATCTCCGATCAGCGTCAGGAAAGCCGCCGACAGTTGCTCCACACGCTCGATTCTCTCGGCAAGGCCCTGCCGAATAATCCCAATCTGGCACGGCTCGATGCCGCGGAGTCCAAAGCCTACGACCTGATGTTTGGCGAGGCGCGGAAACTGTTCGATCCGACGCAGGAAAAGGATGAACTGCGCGACAAGTATGGCCGCAACACATTCGGCCAGTCCTGTCTGGTCGCGCGTCGTCTGGTCGAACACGGCGTGCCGTATGTTACCATTAACTATCAAGGGTGGGATACCCACAAACAGCATTTCGAGATGATGAAGAGGAAATTGCCGGAGTTGGATCAGGGCATGGCAACGCTGTTGGAAGACCTCGCCGACCGCGGCCTGCTCGACAGCACGATTGTCTGGTGGAGCGGCGAGTTTGGCCGTACACCGCGCGTGCAGTGGGAAGCGCCGTGGAACGGCGGGCGGGGCCTATATGGGCCGTGCTTTTGCGCCGTGGTTGCCGGCGGCGGATTCAAGGGCGGCCGCGTCGTGGGCGCCTCCGACAGCAAGGGGATGGAAGTGGCCGAGCGGCCGGTTTATCCGCACGACCTCATCGGCAGCATGTATGAGCTGCTGGGCATAGACCCGGAGGGGCCATTGCCCAATCCGCGCGGCATGGACGTCAAGGTACTGCCTTCGGTGGCCGATGGCACGCAAAGCGGCGGCCGGCTCAAGGAGATTATGTAGCGCTCGGCCACCTGCGTTAGGACGCGGAATTCCCCAAAGTCCTTAGAGATTCGCCGTGTGGGGAATAAGTATTGTGCGTGGGCCGGGGCATTTCTTGGGTTCTCGGCGAAATGGCTGAGCGGCCGCGCTACGACACTCCGGCGAGGAAATATAAAAAAGTTCGGTATCCCATTCCCGTATATCCCTTGCCGCATGATGAACGGATTTATACGGCGCGAGCGGGCAGCGACGGTTCACAGGTGGGATCGGCCGACGGGCGAAATTTGGCAATTCCGCTGCGATGGATCCCAATGCTTTGGTCATGCGGCGCCGGCAGGGCGCGAGAAATATGAGATTAACGACCAACGTATGAGGATTGTGTGGGACCCGGACAAGAGCGAAATCAACATAAAGCCAAGGCGCGTGGATTATTTCGGCCCTGCCAACATCTCAAGGGCGCAATGGAGAAATAGGGACTTTCTTGCACGGTTGTTTGATCTTCTTTAAATTTCTTTTTCAGTGTCGCTTCATCTCCTCGCATTCTTTACTGGGCCAAGAACCGGAAAAGGAGTGTATTCATCATGACCTCGCCCAAACGCTTCCTGCTCGTTGTTTTCTTTGCCATATCTTGCATTGCGTGGAGTCAGACGGCGCAGCGGACTCCACGTCTCGGTTATCTCTATCCCGCCGGCGGGCGGCAGGGAACGACGTTTCAGGTTATCGTCGGCGGCCAATATCTGCCCGGCCCAACCAAAGTGCATATTACCGGCGAAGGCGTCAGTGCCAAGGTCATCCAATATTACCGTCCCATTGGAAATATTCAGGCGGAACAACGGGTGGAACTGATGGAACGGGTGAATGCCGTGCGGGAAAAGCGGATTGCCGAGATGTCGCCGTCGGGCACCGTTCCGCCCGGGATGCAAAAACGGTTCGGCGGCAGGGCCGGCGCATTCTTTCGCGGCCAAGGGAAGGACGCGGCACCAAAAGCCCCTACACCGGCGACGTCTGCCCAAAATGCCGACAAGACCAAAGCCAAGGACGCACCGGCGAAAGAGGCAGCCAAGACCGCGCCGTTTCGCCCCGTTGAGCATCCCCTTCTCTACAATCTCGAAAGCAAAAGTCTCCGCGAGTTGAGTCATATAATGTATCATATTTTCTTCCCGCGACAGAAGAGGCAAATGAATGCCCAGATCGCGGAAATGGTTCTGATTGAAGTTACGATTGCGCCCGATGCCGCTCCGGGCCAACGCGAACTCCGTCTCGAAACCGGACAAGGTCTGACCAACCCGATGGTCTTTGAGGTCGGCCAGCTGCCGGAAGTTAGCGAACTTGAACCCAACGATCCGGGGTCGCTTCAGCAAATGCCCGGAAATCTTTACGCCCAAAAAACCGGCAAGGCCCCTCAACTCTCGCTGCCCAAGCCCCCGCCGCTCACGCTGCCCGTTCTTTTGAACGGCCAAATCATGCCGGGCGATGTGGACCGTTTTTCATTTTTTGCCCGCAAAGGCCAGCGGCTGGTCATGCAGGCCAGCGCCCGCCGGCTGATTCCATATCTGGCCGACGCCGTCCCCGGCTGGTTCCAAGCCACGCTGACTCTTTACGACGCGCGGGGCAATGAAATCGCTTTTGCCGACGATTATTACTTCCAGCCCGACCCGGTGCTGTTTTGTGAAATCCCGGCCGACGGCGAATATACGGTCGAAATCCGCGACTCGATTTATCGCGGGCGCGAGGATTTTGTTTATCGCGTGGCCATCGGTGAACTGCCGTTCATTACGGCCATGTTTCCGTTGGGCGGGCAGGCAGGCACCCAGACCATCGCTTCGATTTCCGGCTGGAATCTAACGCAAACCAAGCTGCCCTTGGATACGCGACCGGGCGCTTCGGTTCGCCAGGCTGTTGTGCGCGAGAACAATCTGCTGTCCAACGAAGTGGCCTACGCCGTCGGCACGTTGCCCGAATGTCTTGAGGCCGAACCCAACAACAACCTCAAGGCGGCGCAAGCCGTCCGACTGCCGCAGGTGGTCAACGGCCGGATTGCCCAGCCCAACGATGTGGATGTGTTCCGGTTTGAGGGGCGCGCCGGCGACTCCATCGTCGCGGAGGTTACGGCCCGCCGACTCAATTCCCCCATGGACTCGCTCGTGCGGCTCATGGATTCTTCCGGCAAGATTCTCGCTTATAACAACGATTTCGAGGACAAAGACGGCTATCTGCGCCGCGAACCCGTCTACCTCACCCACCATGCCGACTCGTATCTGATGTTTCAGTTGCCGCGCGACGGCGTCTATTACGTCGAAGTCTCGGACTCGCAGCAGCACGGCGGCGAGGCCTTTGCCTATCGGCTGCGCCTGAGCCCGCCGCAACCGGATTTTTCGCTGTGTGTGACGCCGTCGAGCCTTAACATCGCCGCCGGACGCGCCGTGCCGGTCTATGTTTATGCGCTTCGCAAAGACGGCTTCGACGGCGAGATCGAGCTGGCCCTCAAGAACGCCCCTGCGGGGTTTGTGCTGAGCGGCGCCAAAATTCCCAAGGGCCGCGACCGCGTCTGCATGACATTGACGGCCCCCCGAAAAGGGTTTGCCGACCCGGTACAGATTGAGTTTGAAGGCCGCGCGGTGATCGCAGGGAAATCCGTCACGCGGCCAGCAACCCCTTCCGAAGATTTGATGCAGGCATTTCTGTATCGCCATTTGACGCCGTCGCAGACGCTCATGGCGCGCGTGCAGGGAGCGCGATTTGCCGCCCCGGCGATCGAACTGGCTGATACCGGGCCAATCCGTGTGCCGGCAGGCGGCACGGCGCAGGTGCACATCAAAACCCCGTTGGGACCGAACATGCGGAATGTAAAACTGGAGGCGCGCGACCTGCCCAAAGGCGTGGCGGTGGAAGATGTGGCGATGGTGCCCGGCGGGGTGACTTTTGCGATCAAGGCCGACGGCGAGGCTGTGAAAGCGGGCTTTGCCGACAATCTCATTGTCGAGGTGTTCTCGGAAGGCCTCCCCCCGAAAGCGGCCGCCAAAGCAGGCCCCCAGCGCTTTTCGCTCGGCGTCTTGCCGGCCATTCCTTATGAAGTCGTGCAGCGGTAGAACGCACGCGGACGGAACGGCCCGTTTTTGGTTTTCGCCGGTGTGGTTCGGGTTTCACCCCGAGATTGCCCGTGGTGATATTCCTCCCTAGTGACCACATTTTAATTTGAATGCCATGGAAGGTGTCCCCCCAGCGAATTGCAAACCCAAGCGATCTGCGCGCGCGTCGTCTTGGATGTTCTCGACATGCGCGCGGCAGGGGACCGGCAGAAAGTTCGTTTCCCCAGAAAGAAATCTCTTGATCCTTATTTGATCATGATGCTATAAGCCTCTTGGCATGTTGTCGAAGAAGCGCCCGCCAAAATCGGCTGTCGAATGTGATGCAGCTCAAAGGATTTGCCAGCCGCTGACAGAATCGCCTAGTTTGCCGGAGGTCAGAATTTTTCAATGAGTTTGAATTTTGAGACCCTCATTCAAGCTGCAATCAAACACAAAGCTTCGGACATCCACATCCTCACCGACAGCACACCTTTCCTTCGGATCAACGGTTCGTTGGTTCGTGTGGACGGTGTGATTTGCGAGCGGGAGGAAGTCGAGCAAATTGTGGCGCAAATTGTCCCCACCCGCATCGCCCACCTGCTCGAAACCAACCGCGGCGTGGACTTCTCCTACCAATACCGCAACATGGAACGGTTCCGCTGCGTGGCCTTCTATGCGCAAGAGCGGCTGGGTCTGGCCATGCGCTGCATTCCGATGAAAATTCCCACGCTCGACGAACTGGACATGCCCGAAGTGCTCAAATCCATCGCCCGCATCCACCGCGGCATGGTGTTGCTGACGGGCATCACGGGCAGCGGCAAGTCCACCACCCTCGCGGCGATGATCAACCATCTCAACAACCTTGAGGCGCGCCGCGTGATCACCATCGAAGACCCGGTCGAATATCTGTATGTGCCGGCCAAGTGTATTATCAGCCAGCGCGAGGTCGGCGACGACATTCCGGATTTTGCCACCGGTCTGCGCCAAGCCCTGCGCATGGACCCCGACGTGATTTTGATCGGAGAAATGCGCGACCTCGAAACCATCCGCGTGGCCATTAAGGCCGCCGAAACCGGCCACTTGCTCCTGAGCACGCTCCACACGACCGGCGCGGTCCATACCATCCAGCGTATCATCGGCCATTACCCCGACGCCGAACACGACCTTGTGCGCGAGCAATTGTCGCTGAACCTGAAGGCTTCGATCACGCAGCGTCTGGTCAAAAAGGCCGACGGCACGGGGCGCATGGCCGCACAGGAGATTATGGTGGTTACCGATGTCATTGCCAAACTGATCCGCGAAAGCCGCATCCCCGACATTTTTCCGATTATCCGCAGCCGCGAAGCCGGCATGCAGACGTTCGATCAGGCACTGGCCGATCTGGTCCGCGCCAAAAAAATTACGTTCGAGGAAGGCAAGAAATTCTGCGAGGACTTCTATGCCTATCGCCGGTTTATCCGCGGTGTCCAATCGTCGGGCGACAAAGGCGCCATCCTCTCGGCCGGATAAAACGGTGCTTTGGCTTTTGGGGTCGGGCGCGCAGGGGCGGGTCTTTTCGCGTGTCGGACAACTACGTCTAATCCAACAGATTCCTCGCACGCGGAACCCAAACCACAAAAATTGCATCGCACGTCCTGCAACTCATGCTCCTCATAGACTCCCACGCCCATCTGACCGACAAGGCTTTTGCGGAAGACCTTGACGCGGTGCTCGACCGCGCCGCGTTCGCCGGCGTGGAGCGCATTGTTACCATAGCAGAAAGTCTCGACGACTCTCGCGCGGTGCAGGCTCTCGTTCAGGCCGACGAAATGCTCGCGGCCACCGCAGGCGTCCATCCCCATCGCGCCGACAGCTGGTCGGACACCACGGCGGAAGCCATCGCCGCGCTGGCCGGCGCCGGCTCCATTGTCGCTGTCGGCGAAACCGGCTTGGATTATCACTACAACTTCTCGACACGCGAAAACCAGCAGCGCGCCTTCCGCGGGCAAATCACTCTGGCCAAGTCGGTCGGCTTTCCACTGGTAATTCACTGCCGCGAGGCCTTCGCCGATCTGGCGGCGATTCTGGCCGACCATCTTCCACTGCCGGCCGGAGGCGTTCTCCATTGCTTCAGCGGCACGGCCGACGATGCCCGGCGCTTTCTGGACATGGGACTGCATCTTGGCATCGGCGGGCCGGTCACGTTTCGCAAGGCCGACCGGCTGCGGCAGATTGTTGCGGAAGTTCTCCCGCTCGACCGTCTCCTTCTGGAAACCGACGCGCCGTATCTGGCCCCTGAACCCATGCGCGGCCACCCGAACGAGCCGGCCTACGTGGTCCGCGTGGCGGAAACCATTGCCCGGGTTCTTTCCGGCGACGTCAGCCCTGACGAAGTCGCTGCGGCCACCCGTCGCAACGCCATGCGGCTCTTTCGTCTGGGACCGGACATCCCACCGGACTCCATTGCCTATCCCTTGCGCAACGCTCTTTACATCAACCTCACCAACCGCTGCACCAACGATTGCATCTTTTGCGCGCGGACGCATGAGTGCAGCCTCGCCGGCTATGACTTGCGCCTGCCGCGCGAACCCTCGGCCGGCGAGGTTATCGCGGCACTTGCGGAAAAACTCGGAATTGCAGCCGCCGGAGAAGGCAAACCATCCGCCCACTTCGACGAGGTGGTGTTTTGCGGCTACGGCGAACCCACCCTCCGGCTGCCAACGCTTCTGCGCGTGGGCCGCTGGCTGAAATCGCGCGGTGTTCGCCGCATCCGCCTGAATACCAACGGGCACGGTAATGTCATCCACGGTCGCTCGATTGTGCGCGAACTGGCGTCGGTTTTGGATGCCGTCTCGGTCAGTCTCAACGCGGCCAACGCCGCCGATTATGCGCGATTGTGCCGTCCCGCCGAGGCCCGCTTCTGCTTTGAAGCGGTCTGTCAGTTTATCGCCGAAGCAAAAACGGCCATTGCGGAAGTTGCCGCCAGCGCCGTGGCCTTTCCGGGGGTGGATATGGATGCCTGTCGGCGCTTTGCCGGGGAAACCCTTGGCGTGCGATTTCGCCCTCGCGCCTGCGTTGCCCGATAAAAAGAGGCGGGATCAGCCTTGCGACAATCCCGCCGTTCTAACCTCTAATCTCTAACTTCTAACTTCTTGCTTCGCCCCTGCTGACCGCCCGCCTTTACTTCTGCATCCACTCGATATGGAACGTGCCCGGCTTGTCGAGCCGCTCGAAGGTATGGGCGCCGAAGTAGTCGCGCAGGCCCTGAATGAGGTTGGCCGGCAAC
>JAOAGV010000049.1:9653-32935 GCA_026415575.1 Candidatus Sumerlaeia bacterium | reverse complement strand
GTTTTGGCGAACGGCCAAGGGGTTGACACATGAATCTCCGACCCACTTTCCGAAATTTATTTCGTGTGGCCGGATTGTTCGCCGCGGCCTACGCATTGGGTTGCGCGCAACTGTCGGTTCTTCCCAACCAGCGCTCGCCCGAACGCGTCGAGCAGGTCAAGGCGGGTCAACGCGCTACGGCTAACGCTGCATGGTGGGGTTTTGATGAAACCGACGCCACCGATGCGCTTCAGTCGGCGATCAATTCCGGTGCCCGGCGCGTTGTGGTTCCCAACATGGGCAAGGACTGGGTTATCCGTCCGATTTACCTGCAAAGTGATCAAGAGATTGTTTTTGAGCGCGGTGTTGTGATTACTGCGCGTAAAGGCTATTTCAAAAATCTCGGCGATTGCTTGTTTCGCGCCGTTGGAAAAAGTAATATTCGCCTGACCGGTTACGGCGCCATCCTTCGCATGCAAAAGGCGGATTACACCACGGCCGACTATCAGAAGTCCGAATGGCGCCACGGCCTGTCGTTGCTCGGCTGCAGCGACGTGACCATTTGCGGCTTGACCATTCGGGATACGGGCGGCGACGGCATTTATCTCGGGCGGGACCGCGCTGGCTCGCCCCACTGCCGCAACATCGTCATCCGCGATGTTTTGTGCGACAACAATCACCGGCAGGGCATCAGCGTCATCAGCGCGGTCAATTTGCTCATCGAGAAGTCTGCCTTCAACAACACCAGCGGGACAGCGCCGCAAGAGGGCATTGATTTCGAGCCGAATCATCCGGACGAATCTCTTGCCGATTGTGTGGTGCGCAACTGCCGGTTTGAAAACAACCGAAGCACGGGCATCGGCCTTTACCTGAGAAACCTCTCGCGCCAGTCGCACCCGCTGTCCGTTCGCATTGAAAACTGCCATGTCTCCAGCCCATACGGTGGTGGATTGCGGCTGGGTGCATGGAAAGACGACGGTCCCGACGGAGTGATTGAGATTCGGAACTGTGTGTTTGCAGACTGCGGCGGGCGCGGCCTGACGGTTACCGACAAGTCAGCAGCGCGCGGCCGGCTGGTCTTTGACCGCTGTGTATGGAAGAATGTTTCGCTGCAGGAAGCCCGCGACCCCCAACGTGTCGCCGCGAGCGCACCGCTGGTGCTCCACTTCAGCAAGACTGCACTCACGCAGGCCTACGGCTGCATTGAGTTTCGCGACTGCAGGGTGGAGGATAATTTTGACCGGCCGATCTTGACAGCGCGCTTTCCCAGGGGCGACTATCTGATGCGGGACATTCACGGTACGATATTTGCCATCAACCCGCACGGTGTGCGCACGCATTGGGATGATTTTACCGAGAACGTGAACTTGAAGATGATTTCGGCAAGCGCGCCCATGCCATAGTAGGATGCAGACCATTCATTTTACCGGAGACAACGCCAAAGGAGCCTGCTGCAATGACAACCATCAACCGTCGTCGGTTTCTCCAAACCGCCAGCCGCGCCGCGTTGGCTGCCGGGGCCGTCGGACCAGCCCTTTGCACGGGCTGGGCCACCGCCGCCGGAACATCAAGATCGCGCCAGCCCAACATCATTTTCATCATGGCCGATGACTTGGGCTATACGGACATCGGCGCGTATGGGCAAAAGATGATTGCCACACCCAATATTGACCGGCTTGCCGCTGAGGGCATGAAGTTTACCCAGTGTTATGCCGGCGGTGCCGTATGCGCCCCGTCGCGCAGCTGTTTGATGACTGGCCAGCATCTGGGCCACACGCGGATTCGTTGGAACGCCGACGGCTATCGCGAAGGCCGCATCCTTTTGCCCGAAGACATCACTGTGGCCGAAGTGCTCAAGGAAGCCGGCTACGTAACCGGCGCTGTAGGCAAGTGGGGACTGGGCGAGCCCGACACAACCGGCCATCCCAACCGGCAGGGTTTTGATTTCTGGTTTGGCTATCTCGATCAGGTACACGCCCACGAGTATTACACCGACCATCTTTGGCGGAACGAGGAGAAAGTAGTTTTGTCGGGTAATCTGAACGGTAAGCAGACCGAATACTCGAACGACCTGATGAATAAAGAGGTTCTGGAATTTGTCCGTCGTGTAAAAGACAAGCCGTTCTTTTTATATCACACGTTCACAATACCCCACGCCAAGTTTCAAGTGCCCGACCTCGGCCCGTATGCCGACAAACCTTGGACTGAAACCCAAAAAATCTTCGCTGCCATGATGCACCGCTATGACGGCTATATCGGCGATCTGCTGGCCTTGCTTCGCGAGCTCGGCCTTGAAGAAAATACTGTCATCTTTTTCACCAGCGACAACGGCGCGCCTTCGCGCGGCGGCGATTGGGACCTTTTCCGCCGCGACTACCCCTTCCGCGCGCAAAAAGGCTCGCCTTATGAGGGTGGAACGCGCGTCCCTATGATAGTGCGCTGGCCGGGCAAGGTCAAAGCCGGTGCCGTCAGCGACCAAGTGTGGGCGTTTTGGGATTTTCTGCCGACAGCGGCCGAAATCGCCGGTGCAAAGTGTCCGCCCAATATTGATGGTATTTCGATGGTACCGGCGCTGTTGGGCCAACCGCAACAGAGTCACGACTTTCTCTATTGGGAAACACATCAGGGCGGATTTGCGCAGGCCGTACGTATGGGCGATTGGAAAGGCGTCCGTTTCGGATTGAAAGAGCCTCTGGAACTCTACAATTTGAAAGAGGACCCGGCGGAGACGAAAAACGTTGCAGCGGAGCAACGCGACATCGTGGCAAAAATCGAGCGCTATCTCGACAGCGCGCGAACGGAATCGGCCGCGTGGCCGGCGCAGGACTTTCGGCAAACAAAAAAAACCGCTGGCAAGGCCAAGAGCAAAGCAAAGAAAGAGGGAGACAAGTAGAGATTCTTGCAGATCTCACGGCAAAACCAACTCGTTACCTGAGATGGGAGGAGAATCATGCAAACGCGACGCGAGTTTATGCACAACATGACCGCCGCGGCTCTTGGCGCTGCCGCGTTCGCGCACAGCACGGCTGCTAACGCTGCCGGAACAGCCCAAAAACCCAATATCATTTTCATGCTTGCCGACGATCTCGGCATCGGCGACCTCGGCTGCTACGGCCAAAAGCACATTCGCACGCCGAACATTGACCGGATCGCCGCCGAAGGCATGCGATTCACTGATTGCTACGCCGGCAGCCCTGTCTGCGCTCCGTCGCGCTGCTGCTTGATGACTGGCATGCACTCGGGTCATGCGACCGTGCGCGGCAACGCTTCCTCGCTGGCCGCATCGAAGGACAATCCTGAAGGCCGTGTCCCGCTGCGGGCCGAAGACGTCACCGTCGCCGAAGTTCTCAAGCAGGCGGGCTACGCGACGGCTCTTATCGGAAAGTGGGGTTTGGGCGAACCCGGCACTCCCGGCATCCCCAACCGCCAAGGCTTCGACTACTATTTCGGCTACCTGAACCAGAACCATTGCGACGACTATTACACCGACTACCTGTGGCGCAATGAGGAGAAGGTCATCATCGAGGAGAACAAGAACGGCCGGCGCGGCAAATACTCCAATGACCTGTTTTGCGACGAGACGCTCGACTTTATCCGCCGCAGCAAGGACAAGCCGTTCTTTATCTATCTTGCCTTCACAATCCCCCATGAAAAACATGCCGTGCCCTCGCTCGACCCTTACATGGACAAGCCTTGGACGCTCCGCCAAAAAACCTACGCCGCGATGGTCACGCGCATGGACAGCTATGTCGGCAAGGTAATGGCGCTGTTGAAGGAACTGAATCTTGATGAAAAGACTATCGTGTTTTTCAGCAGCGACAACGGCGCGCCGTGGGACGGCGAGGAATGGGCGATGTTCGACAGCCGCGGCGGGCTTCGCGGCCGCAAGTCGAGTGTCTGGGAAGGCGGCCTTCGCACGCCGATGGTGGTCCGCTGGCCCGGGCGAATCGCAGCCGGCACGGTGAACCCCCTGCCGTGGGCCTTTTGGGATTTTTTGCCCACGGCGGGGGAACTGGCCGGCGCTGAATGTCCCAAGGGCATTGATGGTGTGTCGGTGGCCCCGACGCTTTTAGGCGATGCGGCGCGGCAGAGTTCGCGCGATTATCTCTACTGGGAATTTCGCACCGGCGACGGTTTCGCTCAGGCCGTCCGAATGGGAAACTGGAAAGGGGTGCGCTTTGGTTTGGAAGGCGCGGTGCAGCTGTATGATCTCAGCAGCGACATCAAGGAAAGCCGCGATGTTGCTGCCGCGCATCCCGACATTGTCAAAAAAATCGAAAACTGCATGAAAACTGCGCACGTCGAATCGGCGCTGTGGCCGTCGTCCGCCAAACCGAAACGGGAAAAGCAAAAGTAAGCGGAGCGGAGTTTGCAACCCCGCACGGCAAGAGAACGCTGCAGAGAGAGGGAAGGTCATGCTGGTAGAAAGGTTTCTGCGCGGAATTGCGGGCTTCTTTGTTCTGCTCAGCCTTGCTCTCGGCTGGTTTGTTTCGCCATGGTGGTTTCTGTTCACGGCCTTTGTCGGGCTGAATCTCTTGCAGTCGGCGTTCACCAATTGGTGTCCCATGATGGCGATTATGCGCTGGCTGGGGATGGACGGCGCTTCCCCCTGTGCCGGTCAGAAGCCGCCAACGGCAACAGAATGATTTGCTTTTTAAGCAGGCACCGAAAACAGGCAAGGTCCTTCGCGCAAAGTGCAAGGACTTTTCGTTCATCGCCATTATTTGGTTGCGGGAGTCCCTCCACCGCCGCAGCCGCAAAGGAGGCCGGCCATGTGGGATCGCTATCGTGTCAGACCGGGCAGCAGGGTCAGGCTCCGCGAATGGGACCCTGACGATACCGGCGGTTTTCAAGGCACTCGCGTGGAAGTGGAAACAGCGTTTGCAAAGCTGAACCACCGGCTCGAAGCACTTCAAGAACTGCTGTATGCCGAGAGCAAGCACAAGATGCTCGTGGTGCTGCAGGCCATGGACTGCGGCGGCAAGGACAGCGTCATTCGGCGCGTGTTCCAAGGGGTCAATCCGCAGGGTGTTTCAGTTATGAGCTTTAAGGCGCCGACGCCGCGCGAACTCTCCCACGACTATCTCTGGCGCGTTCATGCACACGCCCCCGGGCGCGGACAGATTGTCATCTTCAACCGCAGCCACTATGAAGATGTGCTGATTGTGCGCGTCCACAAACTGGTTCCGCGCAGTGTTTGGGAGCGCCGCTACCGCCACATCGTTGAGTTTGAGCGGATGCTGGCCGACGAAGGCACCACCATCCTCAAGTTTTATCTGAACATTAGCAAAGCCGAACAGAAAAAGCAGCTGGAGGATCGGTTGAATGACCCGACCAAGAAGTGGAAATTCCGCATCGAGGATCTGGAGGAACGACGGTTGTGGCCCCAATACATGACCGCCTATGAGGACGCCCTCTCGCGCACAAGCACCGACTTTGCTCCGTGGTATATCATCCCTTCCAATCACCGATGGTATCGGAACTGGGCGATTGCCCGCATTTTGGTCGAGGCGCTGGAGAGTTTGAACATGCAATATCCCCAACCCTCGAACGATCTGAGTGCCGTGCGAATCAAGTAAGGGGGAGAGACCGTTCGCGCCGGACTTGCCGCGCAATGTGCCAGCCCGGCAATTCCTTGAAGCCTTGTTTGGATTGCGTCAGGGGCGTTGGCGGGTGCGCCCTTGTTTCAGGCATGCTTTGCACACCCCGCGCACTTCCACCTGTATGCGCTCTACCGTTCCCATTACACGCACACTGGCCGGCAGGCGCAGGCGGTCTGCGCCGCTGACGCGGCAGTCCAGAATCCGGTTGCATTGGTCGCAGACAAAATGGTCATGGCGCTCCCGGACGGGATCGTAGCGAACGCAACCGGCGGATGAAAACACACGGGTTATTACGCCATGTTGATCAAACACGGCGAGCGTTCGATACACGGTATCGAGGGAGACTGTGGGCAACCGCCGCCGCACGCGCTGGTGGATTAGTTCGGCCGAAGGATGGTCCGAGGCCTGCAGGATTTCGTGGAGGATTTCCAGACGTTGGTGCGTTGCTTTCATGCCGGCGCGCCGGCAAATGTCCCGAAGTGTGTCCATTTCGACCCTGCCTTTTCCAGCGTTTGTTAACTTCCATTCATGTCCAACGGATTCCGATGCCTTCTTCAGGGCGAATAGCAGTCCGAAAGCGACACCCTTTCGCTGATAAGGGCCGGTCCATATGGTCCACATTGGGTCGGAATCTCTCTTGGCAGAAATGAACCTTTCTTGAACTGGATGCCGCCGCCGTTGCAACAACTCAGCGATTGCTTCCCTGGATTTCAAGAAAAAAGGGGAAGTCCTTGGTGCGGAACTGCGCATCGCGAAGTGCTGCGAGTTTTCCCACACCCGGACTTCCCCGATTGTACATTAAAGGGCCCGCATAAACTCTACCAAGTCTTTCTTTTCCTGCTCCGTGAGGTTGATACCCTGGATCAGGTTGAAGAACTCGACGGTGTCTTCAAGCGTCAGCAGACGGCCGTCGTGCAGGTACGGCGGCGAGTCTTTCAAACCGCGTAAGGGGAAGGTCTTGATGGGACCGTCAGCCGAGGCCCACCGACCGTTGACATCCTGCGGCTTGAAGAAACGCTCGGCCTTCAGGTTGTGCATCAGGTTGTCGGTGTAATACGGTGCCGGATGACAGACAGCGCATTGCGCCTTGCCGAAAAAGACGGCCTCGCCGCGCAGTTCGGCCTCAGTGGCCTTCTTCGGATCGAGACGGCCATAGATATTGAGTTTGGGCGCCGGTGGAAAATCCAGAAGCGACTGGAACTCGGCCATGAAATGCACCTGACTGCCGCGCTCGAGGATGTTGATGCCTTTCTTGGTGGCGATAACCGGATCGCCGTCGAAGTAGGCTGCGCGCTGCTCAAATTCCGTAAAGTCCTCGATGGACTTCAGGGCGCGCTGCGATCCGAACAGCCGCTGGATGTTGACGCCGCGCAGCGGCGGGATGTCCAGCCGATGGCGCAGCTCCTGCGGGCGAATGTCCCCGACCAGATGCGTGGCGGCGTTGGTGTGTCCGTTGACGTGGCAGTCGAAGCAGGTAACGCCGCGATGCGGCAGCTCCGAGCGGCGGTCTTCGGTCATGTTGAACTGCTGCTGGGGGAACGGAGTTACCAGCAGCCGCAGCCCTTCGAGCTGTTTCGGATTGAGAATGCCATTGAACAGCTCATAGTAGTTCATGATCGTGACCACCTTGCCTTGCGACACGTCGCCCAAGTCGGGACGCGTGGTCAGATAGATCGGCGGCGGATATTCCGGCAGGAGATGATCCGGCANGTCGAGGTCGAGATCAAAACGGGTGAGGTCACGTCCTTCTTGCTTTTTGATCTCGTCAATATGAAACTTGGGAAAGACCATCCCGCCTTCGGGGTGGTTCGGATGCGGCAGCGGCAGGAAACCTTTTGGCCACACGCCTTTTTCCCGAATCTCTTCCGGCGACATGGCCGCCAATTGCTGCCACGTTACGCCTTTCGGCAGCTTGACCCGCACGCCTTCCTGCACGGCGCGGCGGCCGGCCGACATCATTACGCCCGACGGACGGTTGCTCAGGTCATACCGCTCCTCGAGCAGGGCCATCTGGCGTTTCATCACTTCCGGCTTTGCGGCCTTCATTCGAGCCAAGATGGCGCTGAATTCTTCCTGAATCACCACCGGCGAATAGCTCGATGTTTTTCCGCCGGGCTGACCCGCCTGCACGGCATTGCACATCAGGATACAGGCACTGAGAATACTCAGCCCCGCCGCAAGGAACCTTGAGTGTGAACGCACCATGTTCGCTCCTCCTTTCGTTTGTGTCCGGCCCGAGACTGCCCTCACGCCCTAACGGCGGTTTGTCTCATTGCCGGGAGTTGCTCAGTCGTGATGCTGCACATCCTCCTTTCTCGCTAGGCAGTCTTGCGAGTGTTCTCGGCTAAAAACCTGAAGGAAATTGCTATATCCAATTTGTTCCTAATTAGGAATAATTCTTCAATGCCTTATGCGCGTCAAGGTTTTTTTCTGTACTTTTTGAGGAACGACGGCGTCTCGAGAAATCGGGAAAAAGCCAGAACGAGCGAAAACAAGCGTGCCGCCTTATCGCAATATATCTCTACCTAGTCCGCCTGCTTGAGTTCCGCGAGCATCGCAAGAAGATTATCGGTCAGGATGACGGAGGCGTCTTCCTGAACATGGTTGGTGCCAAGCCAGGTTTCGTAGCCGCCGAGTTTGTGCTGTTCGGGCGTTGGAAGATAGCCGTGAGATCCGTTGGCATGGCTGATAATCATGGTCATCGGAAACGGGCTGCGCTTTTTGAGGTTGAGGCCGATTTCGCAAAAGGTCTCGAAGGGAATGGCGCAGATGGCGAAGTCGCCGATGCGGACAGCCTGTAGGGTGACGGCAACGGAGTCTTCGCGGCGCTCGGCGGCGGCGACAACGCGTCCGGCGTAATGCTGGGCCAGATTCGGGAGTTTTGCGATTTCGGCTTTGTCCTTGACGGCAAGTACGGCGCGGGCATCAGCAACCTCGCGCTCGGTGGGTCGGCGATACTTTAGCGGGACTTTGCGCTCCACCATGCCGAGCTTGGGGTCGCTGCGATGGGTTTCGATTTTGCGATGGGCAAACCATGCGGCGTCGGCGGCCTTTTGCGCGACAATGCGGATTTGTTCAAAGGGCTCGCGCGGCGGGCGCGTTACGGTGAACGGGATGTTGTTGATGTCGCCCGATGCGCCGTTGGACATCATGGCCACGAAGGCGGCGTCGGCGCGCAGGCGGGAGGGCATGAGGCGGGCAAACTCGCCGAAGTAGTCGGCCGAGATTTGTCCGCGCGGCGGATTGCCGACATAGTGCAGCGCATAGTTGGCAAGGAGCGCGAGGGGACGGCGTTTGGCATCCTGCACGGAGAGGATGGTCAAGTCAGGGTCGGTGGGGCCGGCGGGGCGATCGAGCACGTCGGGGTCGGTGCCCGGATTCATCTTGACGGCGTCGAGGCGGCCAAAGGGGTTGAGTGGCATTTTGCCGGGCTTCAGATACCAGCGGCGGTTGAAGACTTCATCGGGCAGCGGGTGCGAGGCGGCGCCGACGGCGGCTGGACGGCGCGCGCCATGGGCTTGGATGATGGCCTCGGCAACGCCATGGATGAAGATCTGGCGATAAGCTTTTTCCGGTTCGGTGCGGGAGTTTAGCGGCGGGCCGCTGTGGGTATGGGTGGCAGCGATCAGGATTTTGTCGGTTGCAAGGCCGGTTTTGGCGGCTGCGGCGGTTTTGATTTCGTCTGAAAGGTCGCGCGCGATGTCGATAACATCCACGATTACGAGGGCCAGAGCGGTCTTGCCGTCATCGAGAACAAGTGCGCGGGCATGAAGGGGGTCATGTGCGCTTTCGGCCATATTGGCGCTGAAGCCGCCGGGCATGTTGAGCGGAAACATTTTGGGGGTGATGTCCACAGCGGCGGCTCCGGCGTGCAAGGCAGCTGGTTCCGCGGCATTAAGGCTCGCCGGAGTTTTCAGCGCGAGGATGGTCAGAACGAGGGCGCAAATCTTTTTCATGGATGTTGTCTCCTTTGGGATTTTTACATCAAGGATAAAGTTATTGCAAATATGGGAAAAGTAAAGACAAAAGACTATCTGCAGATTTCATGGATTGCATGAATACTGTCATTACGTGCGTTCGGGAAACAACAGACAGAGCCGGGTTTCTTCCCAGCGGATTTCTGCTATCCTACATGAATCTCTGCCGTCCTACATTGTGACATCATACATCCGAACGCGGTGGAACGTGTCCCTCCACATTGCCGGAATGGAGGGTCGGGTTCCACCCCGACCACATCCGGACGCCGTGGAAGGCGTCCCTTCAGGGATGGGTTGCGTCATCGGTGGGATGCTTTGACGGCGACTGGAGTGCGAGCAGCTCCTGTTGCAAGTTTTCCCACTGTTCGAGATTGCGGCGAAGGTCCGTTTCCGTGCGCAGGCGCTCTTCCATAAGTGGGGCAAGGCGGCCGTAGTCGGAGGCGACGGTGGGGGCGGCCATCTGGCGATCCAATTCGGCAAGACGTGCTTCCTGCGCGGCGATCTCGGATTCGAGGGCTGAGATTTTGCGTTCGACCGACTGGACCTTGCGCGCGTGGGCCTTCTGGCGCTCGCGTTCCAGCAGGCGCTGTTCCTTGCTGCGGCCGGGCCGTGGCGCCCCCGGTTCGGCGCCGCCATTGTCGGCCAGTCCCTCGCGCTCGACCAGCGCCTGCTTGTGCGCCAGATAGTCGCTGTAGGTTCCGGGATAGGTCGAGACGCGGCCGTTCTCGATTTCGATGATCCGGTTGGTTACCTTGTCCATAAAGACGCGGTCGTGCGAGACGACAATGACCGTGCCGGTGTACGACTGGAGAGCGTCCTCGACGGTAGCGCGCGAGGTGATGTCCAGATGGTTGGTCGGCTCGTCGAGCAGGAGCAGGTTGGCGGGACTGAAGAGCATTTCGGCCAGACGGAAGCGGGTGCGTTCGCCGCCGGAGAGAACGGAGAGGGGTTTTTCGACATCGTCGCCGGTGAAAAGGAACGCCCCCAGTACATCGCGCGCCCGCGCGGCCTGGCCCAGTGGCGCGGCGGCCTCGATGGCCTGCAGGACGGTCTGATTTGAGTTGAGACGCTCGAGATCGTATTGCGCAAAGTAGGCAATGGAGACGTTGCCGCCGACTATGACCTCGCCTTCGGCGGGCCGCTCGCGTCCGGCAAGAATCCGCAGTAGCGTGGACTTGCCCGCGCCGTTGATGCCGACGAGGCCGATTTTTTCCCCGCGGGTAACGATCAAGTTGACGTTCGAGAAGACCCGCAGGTCGCCGTAGCGGTGGCCGACATTTTTGAGCGTCAGGACGTCGCGATAGCTGGGTGGTGCAGGTGGAAAATCGAAATGAATGGCCGTTGGATGGAACGGTGGTTCGAGGCGCTCAATCTTTTCAAGCAGTTTGATGCGGCTTTGCACCTGCGGGGCGCGGGCGGCGTTGTACCGGAACTTGCGGATGAACGCTTCGGCGGCGGCAATTTCCCGTTGCTGCTGTTCGTAAGCCTTCCACAGTGCCTCACGTTTGAGGGCACTTTGCTCGATGTAATGGGAATAATCGCCCGGATAAACCTCTGCCGTTCCCTGTTCGAGACAGACGATGCGGTCCACGAGACGGTCCATAAAGGCGCGCTCGTGGGAGACCATCACGACAGTGCGCTTGCACGTTCGGAGCCACTCTTCGAGCCAGAGCATGGTTTCCAGATCGAGGTGGTTGGTGGGCTCGTCGAGAAGCAGTACATCGGGTTTGCGAAGGAGGATTTTCGCCAGCAAGATTCGCATCTGCCAGCCGCCGGAAAACTCGCGGCAGGGACGGCGCATGTCTTCGGGTCGAAAGCCAAGACCGGCGGCCACGCGCCGCACCTTGGCTTCGAGCTGGTACCCCTCGCCATGTTCGACGCAGTGCGATGCCTCCGCGTAGCGCTGCAGAAGCCGCTTGTATTCAGGCGAATCGTGAGGGAGATGGGCCATGGCGTGTTCGATTTCCGCCATTTCGGCAAAAGCATCCTGCACCTCGGCGAAACTGGACAGGAGTTCGGCTTCGAGCGTACGCGAGGAGTCGAGATTGGCTTCTTGCGGCAGATGGCCCAGCGTCAAGCGGTTTGGGTGGACCACCTCGCCGGAGTCGGGGCGCTCCATCTTGGCGATGATCCGCAGAAGTGTGGACTTGCCGCAGCCGTTGGGACCGACAATGGCGAGGCATTCGCCGTCGCGGATGTTGAGATTAACGCCTTTGAGAACTTCACGACCTCCGAGGCGCAAACGAATGTCGGTCAGACTTATCATGGGGGAAATTTGGCGGACTATATGGACACCGAAGACGCGGTGGACACTGAAAGTTGCGTTTGACTTTTCCCTCTTGGGTCGCTTACAAGGCAACAAAATTGGGAAAAAGATCGGGAGAAAAAAGTCAAACTGAACTTTGCGTGATCGTTGAAGATTGGAGAACTTTGTCGAAACTTTGACGACCGAAAAGGAAGGGAGCGAACATGAAAAGGACGATTTTCGTATTTCTCGCAACGTGCGTGGCTGTGTTTTCGGCATGCCGGATGCGTGAGGACTTTTTGTCTCGCAAAGCGAAGCCGTTTCTCGAACAGACCGACCTCTATGTGGGCGGCGAAGGGGGCTATCACACCTATCGTATCCCCGCGCTCATTGTAACGAAGAAAGGAACCGTGCTGGCATTTTGCGAGGCCCGAAAACACAGCGCCAGCGACACGGGCGACATTGACACCGTCGTGCGGCGCAGCACCGACGGCGGTCGTACGTGGCAGCCTCTGCAGATGGTCTGGGACGACGGCCCCAATACCGCCGGCAATCCGTGTCCTGTAGTGGACCGCGACACAGGGACAATTTGGCTGCCGCTGACGCACAATCTCGGCACCGACACCGAAAAGCAGATTGCCGCGCGCGAGAGCAAGGGGACGCGCACGGTCTGGATGACCAAAAGCACCAACGACGGCGCAACATGGGCCAAACCGTGGGAAATCACCGCAACCACCAAGCGGCCCAACTGGACGTGGTATGCAACGGGGCCGGGCATCGGCATTCAGTTGAAAAGCGGGCGGCTGGTCATTCCGTGCGACAATAAAGAGGCCGACAGCAAGGAAGAGCAGTCGCACATTATTTACAGCGATGATCACGGGGCGACGTGGCAACTCGGCGGCGTGGTGACGCCGAATGTCAATGAATGCCAGGTCGTCGAACTGCGCGACGGCTCGCTCATGCTCAACATGCGCAGCTATACCGGCAAGAACCGGCGGGAGATTGCCTACAGCCGCGACGGCGGTCTGACGTGGACGCCGCCGCAGACCGACCCAAACCTCATTGAGCCGGTCTGCCAAGCCAGCTTGATTGCCCATGCGGGGCGTGTGGGCAATCAAGCAAATCAATTTGTTCTGCTGTTTTCCAATCCGGCCAGCACCAAGCGGGAGAATATGACAGTGCGCGCCAGTTTTGACGAAGGGAAGACGTGGCCGGTGGGTCGGTCGCTATATGCCGGCCCGTCGGCGTATTCGTGTTTGGCGGTGTTGCCCGACGGGACCATCGGGTGTTTGTATGAGCGTGGAGAGGAGCGCTACTCGGAGCGGATTACGTTCGCGCGGTTCAATTGGGAATGGTTGATGCAGTGAGGCATTCGGACGCGGTGGAGGGTCGGGTTCCACCCCGACCGTGTTTTCGTTTTGTACGCCGACCGCAATCGGGCGCGGTGGAACGCGCTCCTCCACATTTCAGTTCGTACCCCTTGGAGGGTCGGGTTCCAGCCCGACCGCATTCGCCGTGGAACGCATCCATCCCTCGGCGTTCGTTCATCGGGGTTGAAAAAAGCTTGAAGCAGCGGTGCGGACTGCCGCACTTTCTATTTGGTTGCGGCCGCGGAGAAAAGGCGCAACCAAAGGGCGACCGGCGGAGAGGTGTCCGAGTGGTCGAAGGAGCACGCCTGGAGAGCGTGTAGGCGGTGACCCTGCCTCGTGGGTTCAAATCCCACCCTCTCCGCCACTATTATTCGTCTACAACAATTTCCCTATTTCTTTTCGCCCACGATGACCAGCCCTTCGGCGCGGTCAAAAGACTTCGGGCGAACGGCATCATCGGGTCGCGCGACGCAGAAGGTTATTTTTCCGCCCTCGACTTTGACAATCCCCAGAATGACTTGTCCCACGAGGCTGCTGTCGGACGCTTCGCTGAACTTAAGGTCCATTTCGGCCGGAGAAACACGGTCGTTGATTGTAAGGGTTCCTTTGTAAAAATCCCCGTCGGATGTTTTCGCGCTGACGGTCTGGCCGGTAACGGTGATTTCCCATTGAGTGGAGTCATTTTCACCGACCCAGTGGCCTTGGATTTGTTTGAGCAAATCGCCGCCGACGGCAGCCGCTGCGGGTTTTGCGGTTTCGGTCGCAGCAGCACGTGCCAAAGATGCCTGCGCTTGAGCGCGTTCCTGCGTTTTTAGTGTCCGATGGTGCGCAGCGCAGGCGGCAAGGCAGAGCACCAGAGCGAGGACCGCCCCTTTTCGGATAGTACGGCTTTGTTCCCACCTGATTTTCATTTGTCTGTCCTCCCATCTTAAAGTTTGTCGCCGAGGTCTTCATTCCCCAGCAGATCAATTAGTCGGAGTCGTTCGCCGGCCAGCCGCAACATGGCTGGAACGAAAAGGATCGCAGCAATCAGTGCAAAGCTGATTCCCAGAATAGCCACCAAACCGATCTCTCGCATACCTTGAAAGCTGGCGAACCACATGGTGCCGAAGGCGAGGATATTGGCCAGCGAGGTGATGAGAACGGCGCGGCCGGATTGTTCGACGGCAGCTTCGACGTCGCGCCGTCCGCCCTCGTAGTAGCGCTGCAGGATATGCACGCCGTTATCAATACCCAATCCGATGATTAGGGGAATCACCAGCACGTTGAGAAAGTTCAGTTTCATGCCCACCATCTGCATGGTGCCGAGAGTCCACAGCACGCTGCAGAGGACAGGCAGTGTGGCAACAGTGGCCTTGCGGATGCTGCGAAAATGGAGAATGAGCAGGAGATAGACGGTAAGCGAAACCAGAATGACCGCAAGGCGCATTCCGGAGCGGAGCATGCCTTTCAGGGCCTCGATGACAAAGGTCAGGCCGGTTACCTCGACGGCATCGCTGCCTTGCTTGAGATAGGCGACAAAGGCATCGAGGCTGCGGTGTTCCCATGCGCCCTGCCGCGGGTAGATGTGGGTCAAGACGCGGGATTGGTTGCGGTGGCGATAGACGTACTGCGTAACGAGTTGTACAAACTCCGGGGCGGACTCACCGGTGAAGCGAATAATGCGGTCTTCCGCGGCTGCGGTTTTCAGCGCTTGCAGGCGGGCAAGCAGATGGGCGGTAATGGTCGTGCCCAGCGATTCCTTTTTTGCGATGAGATGCAGACGTTTCTCGATGGCTTCGAGATCGAGGATGGAGCGGAGTCGCGCCAAGGTTTCTCGCTGGGTGCGCACGGAGGGTAGTGCTGTGCGCAGCGAGTCATAGCCGAGAATGGAGAACGCGGTGCTTCCGTCCTCGAGGCGCTGATAAAGCAAGTCATTCTGATAAAGGGCATCTTCGAGCGTGGGACCGGAGACAATGGCGAGAATTTGGGTGTCGGGCAATTCAAACTGGCGCAGTTCCATTCGGCGGATGAGGTCATCATACTCTCTGGAGTGCTTGCGCAGGTGGCCGATGTTTTCATCGAAGTCAATGCGTTCGGCAAAAAAGCCGAGCCATGCGGTGATGATCAAGCCGACCAGAAGGGTCAGGCGGGGATAATTCTGAACGGTTGCGGCCATGCGGCCAAGTCCCAGTGTGCTGGGGGGCACGTGGATACGCAGCCGCGCCGGCGCCCGCTCGCTCAACACCACCATCGGGGGCAGAACCAAGAACATGGCAGCCATGCAGCACAGGATGCCGGTTCCGCCGACAATGGCAAGTTGGCCGAAGGCCTCGAAGCCGGTGAAATACATGCCGTAGAAACCGACGGCGGTGGTCAGCGAGCCGATCACCACACCCTGGCCGGTCTCGCAGAGAGCGGTTTCGAGAGCCGGGCCGACATCCGCGCCGCCGATGCGTTCTTCCAAATAGCGGTTGTAGAGATGAATGGCCTGAGCGATGCCCAGCCCGACAAGAGCCGCACCGAATACGCAGGTGACCACGCCGATTTGCTCGACAAAGAAACTGGCGGCGCCAAGAGTCCAAACCACGCCGACAGCCAGCGGAATGCCGACAAAGAGCACGGCTCCAATGCGCCGGACGGATACGATGAACAGGAGGACCATCAAGATGAAGGAGGCAACAAGGGTGGCGGCCAGTTCGCGCCGGACGATCTGCGCGTCGTTCTCCGCTTCGGCATGGCTGCCGACGAATCCGATCCAGCAGTCTGCCGGATCCAAACCGGAGGTCTCGATGGCGTAGCGCGCCACACTGCGGAGCCAACGCATCAGTTGTTCGGAGAAAAGCAGATCGGTTGCCGGTCGGCTGGGCTTGAGGACCATCAGGAGCATGCGCCCGTCGTCGGACAGAGCAAGGCCGCGAGGGCTGGGGCTGTGAATGGGTCCCCAAGCATGAAGGCCGTCGAGTCGGGCGATTTGGGACAATTGCAGGGGGTCTTGAAGGAGCCGCGCGCGATGGTCGGGGGAAAGCGGCAGAGCCAGCCGGCGGCGGAAGAGACTGAGTTGCTGTTCTAGACGGCGGTTGAGCAGGTCTTCGAGATTGTCGAGTTGGCGTCGGGTCAGGAGCGCGGGGATGATTTGGGCGGCGCGCGCGGAACGGGCCGCGATGGTTTCGCCGGAGGTTTCATCGTCGGGGGCATACTCGATGGCTTGGACATAGCGGCCATAATCGCGGACAGCACCGGCGAAGCGTGAGGCGACTTCAATGAGGCTTTTTTGCTGATCGCGGCGCGAGGTTTCGACCACCACGATCAAATAGTCGAAACTGCCAAACTGGCCGAGCGCGCGATGGTAGACGAGCGCTTCCGGGGCCGAGCGGGGCAGAAGAGCGCGAAAGTCGCTCTCGACGGGGAACAGCTTTCGGGCCCGGATGCCGGCCACGAGGGTCAGAAAAGCGCAGGCGCTCAGCACGAGGATCGGGGCCTTGATGGTCAGTCGCGCGATGAATTGCAAAATATACCGCCGCATCACGAACGCCCTTATGGTTCTGTTTCTGAGGCGCAAGCCGGCGCACGCATTGCCTTGCCCGCCGCGGTTATTCTGATGGATCGGCTTTGCCGACCGAGCTGAAATTCATTTTGTCCAAGGGAAGCCATGCAGTTCCCGCGGGCGCTTGCAAGACAAATGCTCGCGGGTCAAAGTCGGCGTTGACTTTGTATTCGGTGACATCCAGACGCAAGTGCATTTCGGACGCATCGTGGCGGACGTCCACGCGTTCGGGCAAACGAACACCGTCAACTTCGCGTATGGCCTGATAGGTGATGCGTGTAGTTGCGCCGTCCGGCTCCTGCCACAGAACGGATGCAATTTGCAGGTCGTTACGGCGAAAGAAGACGCGGGCGCGGCCATCGGGCAATTCCAGCATCAGCTCGAACGTGGTCCAGTGGCGCCGGATGCGCGAGGCTCGGGCGACGGCGGCGCGGTCGAGAACCGTGGCCTCCACCGTCAGGGCTTGAATGAGCAAAGGCGCGGAGAACCCTGCCCAAGAGGAACCGGCAACGCGCAATGTTTCATAATCGGAAGCATAGTAGCGCTTCTGCAGTGCATCGCAGACGCGCAAACCCGACGGGTCGGCCAGCAGGTCTAGAACCAGAATCGTGCTGTTGCGATAAGCGCGCAAGCGAAGCCGGTCGGGCACCTGAGCCAGAACGGTGGCTTGGAAAATAGCCTTGCCCGGGCGGCCGGTGCGGCTGACCGTGGCGTTGGCGCGGAGCCACAGCGTGCGAACGGGTTGGGCGCGTGCACGCAGAGGGGCGAGGAGGGATTCGACGGTTGGCGGCGGCTCGCGCCGAGGCCATAGTGGGGGGCGGCCCCAATGTGCGCAGGCGCTTAGAAGCATCTGTGCCACGGCTGCAAGGGCAACGGCGAAAAAACGAAAGATGGATGGGGAGGACGGCATGGACAGGCTCAGCGGCGCCGTGGGATGATTCCTTCGGGGGTGTTGGACTTAATGAATGAATCCGCCGGATAAAGTCCCCGCAACGAAAGATTGGGCAGGGCCAAGGTCCGCGGGCCGATCAGTGTGCCCGGATTCAAAACGGTGTTGCAGCCAATTTCGACATAGTCGCCGAGGATCGCACCGAATTTTTCCAGACCGGTTGCCAACACTTGGCCACCCACTTTTACCCGAATTGGCTCGCCGTTGATTTTTACATTTGCAGTTTTGACGCCCGCGCCCAAATGCGCGCGATAGCCAAGGATGCTGTCGCCGACATAGGCGAAGTGTGGCACCACGCATTCAGGGAAGAGGATGGAGCTTTTAATTTCGCACGCATGGCCGACCATCGAATCGTCGCCGATGATGGCGAACGACCGGATGTAGGCATGGCTTCGGATTTCGCATCCCGCGCCGATGATCGCCGGCCCCAGCACCACGGCACCCGGCTCAATTCGCGTGCCCTCGCCGATATAGACCTCGCCAACGACCCATGCGCCGGGCGAGACTTGGCCCCGAATTTCGGGTTTGATCGTATCGCGCACGTAGTTCTCCAATGCTTTGAGAACGTCCCAAACAAACCGGCGGTTTTCAAACAACGCCTGATGGGGTGTACGCGACAGATCGAAAAAGCATTGAGGGCCAAGACATTTGTCGCTGTAAGTTGTGCAAGGCGCGGTCGTGCTATGGGTCATGGTGGAGTCCTTTCTGACACGTCGGACGGCTCGGACGGGCCGGACAAGTTTTCCGGTGTTGGTCTGTCAGCGCGTATGTTGCACTTCCTTTTCCCAGTCGGCCAGCAGGCGCTTGAGTCGCTGGACGTCGGCAGGCCGCGCCGTCAGAAGATTGTTTTTCTCCTGCGGGTCGGTGGCAAGATCAAACAGGTATTCTTGAGTTATTTTTTCATCCGTGTTGCGGATATATTTCAGGGAGCCTTCGCGCACAGCACACAATGTGCGAGTGCCGCGGCGATAGCGCCAGAAGAGGGGCCGGACCTTGGGCGGGCGGTTCCGGGCGACTTCGTCGAGAACATCCACGCCGTCGCAGGTGCGTCCGGGCGGCAGTTTGGCACCGGCGGCGCGTGCAATCGAACTGGCCAGGTCCATCGTGATGCCGATGTGGTCGGTGGTTTTTCCGGCGGGAAGAACGCCGGGCCAACGCACGACGCACGGCACGCGAATGCCACCCTCATAGAGGCTGCTTTTGGCGCCGGAAAAGGGCAGATTGCGACCGCGTTTTTCGGCTCCGTTGTCGCTGGTAAAGATGACAAGCGTGCGATCGGCGACGCCGGTCTCGTCGAGCGCCTTGAGAATAGCGGCGATGCCCTCGTCCATGCGTTCGACCATTTTGACATATTCTTCGCGCGTGCCGCGATTTAGATTTTCTTCGGTGACGGGGCTGTCCGGCCGAACATCGTGTGTCTGCGACGGGGTGTGGGGGGCATTGTAGGGCACATAGAGAAAGAAAGGACGGTTTTTTGCTTGTCGAATAAATGCTACAGCAGCGTCTGTGATTAGGTCGGTCAAATAGCCGTCGCGTTTGACCGGTTTGCCGTTTTCATAGAGGCCGTAAGTGCCGGCGGGCTCAACATGGAACCAGTAGTCAATGTTGCCGCCGAGCAGGCCGAAACTGTAGTCGAAACCGTGTCGCGGTGGGAGAAATTTCTCCTCATAGCCGAGATGCCACTTGCCGCACAGTGCGGTGGTGTAGCCAACATCCTTGAGCAGGTGCGCGATACAGGTTTCCTCGGCGGGCAGACCGAGTTCGTGTTTTTCGGCCAGACGAATGGCATCGTCATAGCGGCCGACGTTGTTGATGCCGATGGCGCATTCGAGGCCGCCGACGCGCTGCTGATAGCGGCCGGTCAGCAGGGCCGTTCGCGTGGGAGTGCATTCGGGTGCGTTGGCGTAGAATTGGGTGAAACGGACGCCCTGTGCGGCCAGACTGTCCACGGCAGGCGTGCGGATGTCCGGCGCACCATAGCATCCGATGTCGCCATAGCCGAGGTCGTCGGCAAGGATCAACACGACATTGGGTTGTGGTGGTTGGCTTGCTGCGGCGAAAGCAAGAGAGGGTGCGGCGGTCGCGGCGGCGAGGCTGGCGGCCGTGCGGCCGAGAAATTGACGGCGGCTGGTGTGATGGTTCATGGCATATTCCCTTATATTATCTGATACAGGACGTATAGGACCAATAGGCTGTATTTGTCTGAGCGGTCTGGATGGTTCATCCTCCGGCGGTTCGCGCAGCACTCAGGCCGATGAGCGAGAGAAATTCGGCGCGAGTTCGCGTTTGATTACGAAAGGCGCCGAGCATCTCGCTGGTGACCGTGCGCGCATGTTGCTTTTCTATGCCGCGCATTGAAATACACAGATGCTGGGCATCCACGACGACGGCGACGCCTTTGGGCTGAAGGATGTCCTGAAGGCACTCGGCGATCTGGACGGTCATGCGCTCCTGCAATTGGAGGCGGCGCGAGAAGACCTCGACGATGCGCGGGATTTTGCTCAAGCCGATCAGTCGGCCGTCGGGCAGATAGGCCACATGAACATGGCCGAAAAACGGCAGCAGATGGTGTTCGCAGAGGCTGTAGAAATCAATGTCTTTAACAATGACCATCTCGTCGTACTTTTCGGAGAAAACGGCCCCTTCGACAATTTGCTCGACGCTCTGGGAGTAGCCCTCCGTCAGAAAGGCAAAAGATTGGGCGACACGGCGCGGGGTGTCGCGCAGCCCTTCACGCCGGGGGTCTTCGCCGAGTTGGACGAGGAGTTTGCGAATCAGCAGTTCGATGCCGTCCAAGTGCGGCGCTGTTTTTCCGCATGGAACGGCTGCCGGTGACTTTGTGCGTTTCACGCCGATGACCTCCACGGCCACTGAACTTGGTTTTTGGGGCAACGCACGCTTACATCACTTCAAGCCGCTACCATCGCTTTTGGCGGTTTGCAAGTGTGCATGTTGAAAAACAATCGAGCCGAAGAAAAGGCTGTGAGCAGGTCGCAGGGGAAGTTTGCGGTTGACAGTATTTGGCAATCTTTTTTCATTATGTTTAGCTTTTCCATGAAGAATTTCCCATCGAAAGGAGTTATGGAGTTACATGAAGCACGCCCAGACAAGGTCCCGCAAAATTCTGTTAGTTTGCATCGCTGTGAGCGCCGCCCTCACAGCAGTTGCGTGTCAGAGTGAATATCGCAAACACATGGACTTGGGCAAGGAGCTGGCCCGCGCCAAACGCACCGATGAAGCGATCAAGGAGTTTGAGCTGGCGGCGCAGGCGGCGCCCAAGGAAGCCAAGCCGTACTATGAGATGGGCAAAATCTATCGCAGCCAGAAGAAATGGGCCGAGGCGGAAAAGGTTCTCCGTAAATCCCTCGAAATTGATCCCGAATACCCTCATAGCTATCCCGACTTGATGGAAGTGTTGATTGCAATGGGCAAGTTGGAGGAAGCTGCCAAGCTTGGAACAACGGCCTTGGGGATTACTGCAGTCAAGGCCGACATCAAGGAGTCGCGGGCCGTACAGGAACAGATGGCGGCCATAGAAAAAGCGCGAAAGAGCAAGCCGGCGGAGTCTCCGGCCGACAAGGCTGTTCCAGCGGCGGGGCCGGCAGAAGGGGCGTCGTCGGCGCCACCGGCCGCGCCAACTAAATAACACATCACACCCGTTCTTTTTGACGGGACGGAAGACAAGGGAACATGGACAGTCGAGAACGTTTTCGGAAGGCATTGCGGGGCGAACCTGTGGACCGCGTACCGTTCTTTCCGCTCCTGATGTTTTTTGCCGCCGACCGGGCCGGCCTCAATTATCGGGAGTATGCGACCAACGGCCGGGCGCTCGCGCAGGCACAATTGAACATGCACGAACGCTTCGGAATCGAAGCCGTCAGCGCGTGTTCCGATGCCTTCCGGCTGTCGGCCGATCTGGGCGGTGAGATGGAGTATCCAGAGGAGCGGACGCCGTCGCTTCTCAAACCGCTCATCGCGAGCGAGGCCGATTTAAACCGGTTGGGCCGGCCCGATCCCTCGCGCGCAGGCAGCCGGATGAACGACCGATTGATCGCTGTGTCGGAGATGGCGCGTGCCGCTCGAGACCGCTGCCACATTCTCGGCTGGGTGGAAATGCCGTTCGCCGAGGCGTGCAACCTGTGCGGCGTGCAAAACTTCATGGTGCTGTTGTATGAAGCGCCGGGATTTGCGCATCGGATTCTGGAGTGGGTGGCGGACATCGAGATTGAATTTGGTTTAGCGCAGCTCGAGGCGGGGGCGGACATCATCGGGTGCGGTGACGCCGCGGCTTCGATGCTGTCGCCGCGGCAGTTTGCGGAGTTCGCCGCCCCCTACGAAAAGCGGGTGACCGACGCGCTTCACGCCGCGGGCGGACTGGTCAAGCTGCATATATGCGGCAATACGTCGCTGCTGTTGGAACACATGGCGGGCGTGGGTGCCGACCTCTACAATATTGACCACATGGTGGACCTTGCCACGGCAAAGCGGGTTTTTTCCGCCCGCCGGCTGTGTCTCAAAGGCAACCTTGACCCTGTTGCAGACCTAATGCGTTCGACGCCCGAGCGGTGCGAGGCGCGGGCCCACGAATGCATCCGCATTGCCGGCCCGGATTTTTACATGCTCAGCGCCGGATGCGAAATTCCGGCTGCTACACCCGACGCGGTGATGGACGCCTTCAGCCGCGCCCCGCAAACGTATTGTCCCCAAACATCGTGATTCCGGCCGATTTGACGGAAAGGAAAACATTGGCCATGCCGCACAGTCGCTACCGCCGGTATTGTTTATGGCTCCTGATTTGCGCCTGCGTCATTACCACAACGATTGCATCCGCCGGCGCGGCTGCTCCGCTTCGCGTCGAAGCCAAGCGGAAACCTGCCGACCCAGAGTGGAAACCCTATGACACCCGCACAGTGGGACAGCTGGCGGGCTTTAATCGGCAGGGTCCCAAGATTGAATTGTGCAAATACGGCGGGTGGGCCAGCCGAAAGAGCAGAACAACCGGCTTCTTTCATGTGGAGAAGTTGTTTGATCGTTGGTGGCTGATTGATCCTGACGGCTGCCTGTTCATTCACGTCGGAGTCTGCTCGGTGCGGGCCGAAGGTTCGCCGGCGGTGCGCGAGGCGCTTGCCCAAAAATATGGCTCGCTCGACAAATGGGCCGAGGCCGTGGTCGCACTCCTGCGCGACAATGGGTTCAACGGCACGGGCGGGTGGTCGGACGCTGCGACACTGCGTAAAACCGCGCGCCCGATGCCCTACGCGCTGTCGTGGAATTTTATGGGTTCATTCGGCCGCTCGAAAAAACTCACCAGCCAGATGCCGGGACATCTCGGCTACGCCGGCGATTGCATCCCCGTATTTCATCCGGAGTTCGAGGCGTTTTGCGACACCTATGCCGCGCCGTTGGCGGCGACCAAAGACGATCCCTATCTGATCGGACATTTTTCGGACAACGAATTGCCGGCGTCGCGCGATTTGCTCGACAAGTTTCTTGCCCTTGATGTGGCTCATCCCGACCTTGCACCCAACCGGCGTGCGGCCGAGCAATGGTTGGCACAGCGGCGAGGGGCTGGGGCAACGGGCAAGGACATCACGGATGAAGACCGCCGTGCCTTTCTCGGCTACGTGTATGAC
>JAOAGV010000049.1:0-9643 GCA_026415575.1 Candidatus Sumerlaeia bacterium | reverse complement strand
TTGCGGTGACAACGCGCGCCATTCGGAAGTACGACCCCAATCACTTGTGTCTGGGGCCGCGGTTATACGGATTTTCGCTCTCCAGTGAGGACATCTTTCGCGCCGCGGGTAAGTATCTCGATGCCATCGCCGTCAATTACTACGGTGCATGGACTCCGGACGCGCAGCGCATGGCAATGTGGACGCGGGAGTCGGGCCGCCCTGTTCTGATCACGGAGTTTTATGCCAAGGGCGACGACTCCGGTTATGCCAACACGACCGGCGCAGGCTGGCTGGTGCGGACGCAGCGCGACCGCGGGCTGTTCTATCAGAACTTCTGCCTTGGCCTGCTTCAATCGGGCACCTGCGTCGGCTGGCACTGGTTCAAATACATGGACAACGATCCAAACGATCCAAAAGCGGACCCGTCGAACCGCGACTCGAATAAGGGCATCGTTACAATCGGGTTTGAGCCGTATCGGGATTTGCTCGCTGCCATGAAAGAATTAAATGAAAATGTCTATGCACTGATTCCGTATCTGGATTCGAGCCGGTAGGCGGCCGAGGCTCGAAGCATCTGCTCTTTCATTTTCCCGGGTCAGGGTAATCTTCGCACGCAAAACAAAACACGTTCGCTTGCAGCCTTCGCGCGTGAACGGCAGGCGCGCGGAGAGGAACCAAATCCTATTGACAATCCGTAGGGAAAGTGCTGGTCATAGCATGTTGAAGGTCATGATCGGCGCAAGGGGCCGGGCCTCGGAAAAGGATACAGGGTGCCGGCGGCGGGGGCCGGTAAATAAAATCAACGCGCAAGAAGGGTGTAGTACATGCTAAAAAGCGACCAAGAACGAAAAGGAAAGAGCCGTTTGGGTGAGTGTTTGCTCAAGGAAGGCATCCTGACGGAGAACCAGTTGCAGTATGCGTTGCAGCTGCAGCAGGAATCGCCGCGCAAACGGCGATTGGGCGACATTTTGATGGAGCTGGGCTATGTCACCAAGCGCCAGATGCGCGACATCTCGCGGAAGTATCAGCATCGCATGCCGTTGGGCTCCATTCTGCTTTCGAATGGGCTGATTACGGAGGCGCAGCTGGCGCAGGCGCTGGAATTGCAGAAGAGCAAGAGAATACTGCTGGGACAAAGCCTTATCGAGCAGGGTGTCATTTCGGAAGAGCAGATAGCGATGGCCCTCAGCCAGCAGATGGATTATCCATACATCTTGCCCAACAAGCGAATTGTAGATCGAACCCTGCTGACGCAATTTTCGGAAAGTTTTCTGCGCCGCCAGGCCGTGTTGCCGATTGCCCGCAATCAAGACACGATAACCCTGTTGGTCAGCAACCCTCTTCACCCGGAATTGCACGAGGTGCTCAAAGGCCACCAAGGAACCTTTGAGCTGGCCATCGGCCCCCGGAGTATGATTTTGAAAGTGCTCCAAGAAATCTTCGAAGAGCGAACGCTTCTGGGGCCGCAAACACGGCTGCCGGCCGAGGAGGAAAGCACGGGCACGCGATTTGTCCGGTATGATTTGGACAAAAGCCACGCGGGGCAGGGGGCTTCGGCACAGGTCATTGATGTGGTCAACTATATTCTCTCCAAAGCCATCAAGGAACGCGCCAGCGATATTCATATTGAGTCGCTCTACAACCGGTTGCGGATTCGGTTTCGCATTGACGGGCGGTTGGTGTTCCAAACCGATCTACCCAAGAGTCTGTCGGACGCTGTCACGCGCCGCATCAAGGTCCTTGCGCATATCAGCCTGACCGATTCGGCGGATACACAGGACGGGCATATCTATGTAACGCTCGACGGCAATGATGTGGATATGCGTGTTTCGGCCACAAACACAGTGCTGGGGCCTTCGATTACCATCCGTATTCTGACCAAGGAGTTGGGGTTGCGAGACCTCGATGATTTGGGGATGCTGCCGCGTGTTTTGCACAATCTGAAAGAACTGCTGGATCGGCCTTCGGGTCTGATTCTGTTTTCGGGGCCGACGGGATCGGGCAAGACAACGTCGCTGTATTCCTGCCTGAATTATCTCAACAAGGATGACATCAAGATCTGCACGATCGAGTCGCCGGTGGAATACAGCATTGAGGGGATTGCGCAGTATCAGTTGAGAGCGGGCGGGGACACGCTCGTAAGCGAACTGGTCAAGGCGATGTTGCACCACGATCCCGATGTGATTGTGCTTGGGGAGATCAACAATGAGGCCTCGGCTATTGCGGCTGTGGAAGCGGCCCTGACGGGGCACAAGGTGTTTTCGACCATCCACTCGGACGATGCGATCGGCGCCGTGCAGCGCCTGATCGGCCTTGGGCTGCGCACATATNTGCTGTCGAGCACGGGGATTGCGGCTTCGGCCCAGCGTCTGGTGCGCCGGATTTGCCCCCAGTGCAAGGATGTGGTGGTGCCTTCCGTGGAAATGTTTAGGCAGTTTCGCACGCGCGATATGGACATGGACCGGTGGGAGTTTTATCGGGGAAAAGGATGCGAGCATTGCGGGCAGTCGGGCTACCGCGGGCGGACAGGAGTGTTTGAACTCCTGACGGTCAGTGATGAAATCCGCAATGGGTTTTTGCAGACCTGGAATTCGGCGGCCATCCGGCGCCTTGCGCAAAGCCAGCGCCGCTACATTTCGCTTCGGCAGGCCGGATTTATCATGGCGCTGCTCGGGCGGACCACACTGGAGGAAACGCTGGGCATCCTTTCGTATAGCGAAAAAGAAACCTACGAGTCCATGGAGCTGACCGAGGCGGACATCGAGTATTGGATGGAGACGGACCCGAAGAAGATGGTTCGGCAGGCGGTGTCAGGAACGTCCGAAACGGCCCCGCCCGTTCCCACGCCCATGAGCTGATACTCCGGCAGTAGATGCCTTCGGCAGCAAAGCCGGTACGGTGAAAGAAAGGCATTTTTTGCGCGCGGCATCAAAACGCCTTTTGTTCAGGGATGGGGAACCATGTTTGGGATGATGAAAAATTTGCTTCGCCAGCGGGCGCAGGCCTGTCTGGCGCGGAATCAATTCGACGAGGCGGTTCAATGGTTCCGGCGTGCCGGCGACTTTGAGGGCGCCGCCGAGGTGCTCGTGCGCCAAGGCAATTATGCCGAGGCCTCAACTTTATACGAGCAAGCAAACCATTTTGGGAAGGCCGCCGACGCTGCCCTGCAGGGACAGTTGTTTGCGCGGGCGGCCGGGTTGTTCCAGAAGGCGGGCGATGTGCGGGGTGCGGCCGAGGCGCTGATTCGCGGGGGGGAGATTAAGGCTGCCATTCAGTTGTGCGAAAGTCAGTCGAATCTTGAGTTGGCCGCGGAGTTGCTTGAGGGGGCCGGCCGCAAAAAAGAGGCAGCGGACCTTTATCTTCAGCAAGGCAATTTCTCCCGTGCCATTTCGCTGTATCGAGAAACGGGAAGCCTCGAGAGCTTGATTCGCGCCTATGCGAAACAAGGCGACCCGAAGACCGGGGCGGAAGAATGCCTTCAGGCAGGTCTGCCGTTGGCGGCGGCGGTTCTATTCGAGATGGCGGGGGAAATTGTTCGGGCCGCCGATCTGCTGCGGGCCGAAGGGAAAACCGACAAGGCGCTGCAGCTGTATGAGCGGGCCGGATGTCACGACCGTGTGGCGGAGATTTACATGGCGGCCGGGCAAATGGATCGTGCCGCCCTTGCCTATGCGCTCGCGCCGGGCAAGGCGGTCGAGGCGGCCAGAATCTATGAACGTCTGGTGATTCTCAACCCGAAGGTTCGTCACCGGTTTGAATTTCCCATCGTGTGCGGCGCCGTTGCGTCGGGCAAGGATGCACTGGCGTTGGGGACGGCCAATCGCGGTGTTCTTTATTTGAGCCGAGGTTTTGCGCAGAAATGGGCGAGTCGCGGAGCCGGCGCAGGTGTGCCGTCCAGCTTGGCCTTTTCCGCGGACGGGAACGTTTTGGTCGTCGGGACGGAAGGAGCACCGGGCGGCACGGAGAATTGTCTTGTGGCAATGAGCGCGGAAAAGCAGGTGCTTTGGCAAAAGAGTTTTTCCGATCCCGTGCGCGGAGTGGTGTTTCTGCCGACGGTTTCGGATTTGGCCGTCGCTGTCGGCGATTCGATTATCTGCTTTGACGTGCAAGGGAATCGTCGTTGGGAGCAAGCGGTGGACTTCAAGGCATGGTGTCTTGCGGTTTCGCCGGAAGGGGATCGGCTGGCAGTCGGCACGTTGGGCGGTTCGGTCTATTGCTTTGATGCGGCAGGCAATGTTTTGATGCAATGCAAGATGCCGGAGCGCATACACAATCTTGCGTTTCTCCCCGAGGGTCGGGCAATTGTGGCGGCGATGGGGGAAACCGCGTTGCTGTTGCTGGACGGTTCGGGAGCGGTTCGGTGGCAGGTGAACAAGGCGCAGGTTTGCCGGCGGATTCTCTGTCTTCCGGGAAGAAACATCATTGCCGCCGCGGGCGGGAAGGAAATCTCGCTGCTGAGTGCGGAGGGAGCGTGGGTGTATTCCTTTGCGACGGATGCGGAAGTTCAAACCCTGTTTGCCGACCCAATCGAGAATCTGCTGTATGCGGCCACAGTAGAGGGGGAGATTCTGGGTTTGGAGTCCGTGGACTGCCGGGACAAGGCTGCGGCGTGCTATGAGGAGGCCGGATGTTTGCGCGAAGCGGCGGAGTTATACGAGGCGTTGGGCGCCCACGACAAGGCGTATGAGCTGTTCAAGGAAATTGGCGACTATGAACGGGCGGCGAAGGTCAAGCAGTTGGCCGGCGATGAAATGGCAGCCGCGCGCTACTATGAGGTGGCCGGCCAGCATCTGACGGCGGCACGCCTTTATGAAAAGCAGGGCAACCTGCGCATGGCGGCGCTGTGTTATGGACGCGCGGGGGAGTCGGAAAAGGCGGCCCATCTTTACGAACAAATGAACGATTGGATTTTGGCTGCGGATTTCTATGATCAGGCGGGACACCACAAGAAAGCCGGGCAGCTTTTCAAAAAAGTCGGGCAGATTGACCGCGCCGTCGCCTGCTTCGACCAGCATTGCCAGTCGAATCCCGGCGATGCCGAGGCACGATTTGAACTTGGGCGCATGGGATTTGAACTCGGCCAATACGACAAGGCAATCCGCGAGCTTCAGATGCTGACCGAAGACCCGACCCACCGGCGGGAGTCGCTGAAACTGTTGGGCGAGTGTTTCGTGCGGAAGAACCTGTTTGACGTGGCGATTGACCGTCTCAACGAGGCGCTGGGCAAAGATCCCAAGCCGTCGCGCGACAACATTGATATCTACTATGCGCTTGGCTGCGCGCAGGAGAGTGCGGGCCGGTTTCAGGAAGCCAAAACCGTCTTCAGCAAGATTATCGCAATTGACTACTACTATCGGGATATTCAGGAGCGGCTCAAACGCGCGGAGCATCTTTCGCAGCAGCAGAGTCATGGCAAAATTGCCCACCCCTCGCCCGTGCCTGCCGGACCGGGCACAACGGTCATGCTCTCGCCCGGAGAAAAAAGCACAGAACGGTATCAAATCATCCGGAAGCTCGGGCAGGGCGGGATGGGAGTGGTATATCTGGCGCTGGACAAGCGGCTAAATCGCCAGGTGGCGTGGAAGGTGCTTCCGGCGCAAATGGCCGGCAAACCGGACATTCAGCAGCGGCTTTTGCGGGAAGCGCGGGCAGCGGCCCAACTGTCGAGCAAGTATATTGTCTCGATCTACGATATTGTGACCGAGCCGGACAGTTGTTTTATCACCATGGAGTATATTGAAGGGACATCCTTGCGGAAGCGAATGGAGGAAACCGGTCCGTTGCCCGTTGGGGATGTGCTGCGGTTGTCGGCCCAAATTGCCGAAGCCCTTGATGTGGCCCACAAGGCGGGGGTCATCCACCGCGACGTGAAACCGGAGAACGTGATGATTGATGCGCGCACAGGCGACGCCAAGATGGTAGATTTCGGCCTTGCCCGGCTGGCCGGCGATATTCAGCTGACGCAGGAAGGCATGATTATGGGGACCGCCTGGTATATGTCGCCGGAGCAGATCCGGGCCAAGCCGGTGGATCACCGCACGGACATCTATTCGTTCGGTGTCATGCTTTTTGAGATGCTCACCGGACGGCCACCGTTCACGGGCGACAATGTGTTTGGGCAGCATCTGCACCATGCGGCGCCGCTGGTTTCGCAGATTCGGCCCGAAACGCCGGAGGTTCTGGTCGGGATTGTTCAAGAGTGTTTGCAAAAGGAACCGAAAGACCGCCCCGCCGATTGCGCGCAGATTCTTGCCCGCCTGCGCAGTGCCGGCCCCGTTGCGGGTGTGTAGCGACACCGGCGAGGCACTTCACGGCGGGCGGCGGGATGTCGGTCGCCACCCTAAGGGCAAGATGACAGGAAGCATTTCGTAGGCCTGCTGAGCGGGTTTCTCCCAAAGAAAAGCATTCCATGAATGTTGATTGATGCACGTCGAAAGAATTCTCCACGAGATAATCAACGCGCCAGACTACGAAGGGCAAATCGTTCACATCGAGCGTACGGTGGGGCGTGAGGCGCGCTTCGGCAAGCCCAAAACCCGTCTGCCGTATGCGTTGGAGACGGCCCTGCGTGACCTCGGCATTGAGCGCCTGTACTCGCATCAGGCCGCCGCGCTCGATACACTGGCCAAGGGGAATAATGTTGTGCTGGTCAGCGGGCCGGCCAGTGGCAAGTCGCTCGCCTATCAATTGCCGATTCTTGCGGATCTCATGGAGCACCCGCAGTCGCGGTCGCTTCTGCTGTTTCCCACCAAGGCGTTGGCGCACGACCAGCTTCGCGCGTTCGAGCAGCTGACCGCGCGTGTAGCCGGTCTTCAGGGAAGCGTCGGCGTTCTGGACGGCGATACGCCCGCCGATGCCCGCCGCCGGCTTCGCGACCGCGCCCGACTGATCCTGACCAACCCCGATTTCCTGCACGCGGCGATTCTCCCCCACCACTCGCGCTGGCAGGCATTTTTTGAAAGCCTCCGTTTTGTGGTTCTCGATGAATTGCACGTCTATGCCGGCCTGTTCGGCGCCAACATGGGCAATCTGTTTCGCCGTTTGTGGAGAGTGGCGGAGCACTACGGCAGCGATGGTTCGCGCGCATCGGCCCGGCCTAATTCCACTTCCACGCCGCGGATGCCGCAAGTCATTTGCTGTTCAGCAACCATTGCCAACCCGCAGGAGTTCGCCGAGCGCCTTGTCGGGCGGCCCATGAATCTGATTGAGGACGACGGCTCGCCGCGGGGCGCGCGAACCTACCTCGTGTGGAATCCGCCCGTTGTGCGCGACCAAGGCAGCCATCGCCGGCGCAGCGCCAACATCGAGGCGCACCGCATCGCCGCGCGTCTGATCGCCAATCGGCTGCCGACAATCATTTTCAGCAAGGCGCGAATTACGGCAGAACTGATCGCGCGATATGTGCGCGAGGAACTTCTGCGCATGGGCTCTCCCCTATTCGACAAGGTGATGCCCTATCGCGGCGGTCTACTGCCCGAAGAGCGGCGTGCGATCGAACGGCAACTGTTCAACGGCGACCTGCTGGGCGTCAGCACAACCCCTGCTCTGGAATTGGGGATTGATGTGGGTGCGTTCGAGGCGTGCATCATCGTGGGCTATCCCGGCCGTCGGGCGAGTTTTTTCCAACAGGCCGGACGCGCCGGCCGCCGCGACCGCGACTCACTGGTCGTTCTGGTTACGATTGACACGCCCATCAATCAGTGGATCGCCGACCATCCCGAATATCTGTTCGGCCGTTCCGTCGAGTCCGGCGTTGTGGACTGCGACAATCCCCTTGTTGTCAGCGGGCATTTGCGCTGTGCGGCGGCCGAATTGCCCCTTGCTGAAACCGAGACCGACCGCTTCGGCCCCCATGCACGTGCGGCGCTCGCCGTCCTGCAAGACCGCCGCAAAGTCAAACATCTCGGCGACCGTTGGTTTCACACCGCGGCCGAAACGCCGCAGCACGAACTGTCGCTTCGCGCCTTCAGCGAGTGCAATGTCCTGATCGTGGATGCCGACGACGAAAACCGTGTGATCGGCGAAGTGGACGTCTATGATTCCCAGCCCCTTGTTCATCCCGAAGCCATCTATTTCCATCTTGGCGACACCTACGAAATCGAGCGGCTGGATCTCGAACGCAACATGGCCTTCGCACGCAAGGTCAAAGCGGACTACTACACACAGCCGCTGGGTGGACAGGACGTGGACCACGTGGATCGCGTGCTGAGGGAGAGGGAATTTTCGCTTTTGGATTTTGGAATTCAGATTGAAAAAGAAATAGCCGGCGGGTCGCCTTCCGCGGATGCGTTGTCCGGCAATCTGCAATCCGAAATCATCAATCCCCAACCCAAGATCCAAAATCTAAAATCCAAAATCCGCCTCGGCGAAGTGAGCGTGCACGGCCGCACGTCGGCATACGAAAAAATCCGGCTCTATTCGCTCGACGCCTACGAAATCCGCCCGCTGGAATTGCCTGTTCAAACGTTTGAGACACTGTCGGTCTGGATCGAAGTGGCCGAAGACCTTGTGCGCGACGTGTTCAAACGCGGTCTGGACGCCTACTCCGGCTTGCGCGGCATCGGGTATGCGACACGCGTGATGCTGCCGCTGTTTGTCTGCGCCGAAACGCTGGACTTTTCGCACACGGTCGGCAGCCGCAACACGCCGTGGCACACGTTGTTCATTTTCGAGCGGCATCCGCGCGGCCTTGGTTTTGTCGAAAAGGCCTACGAAAACCTCGAAGAGATTCTGGAAACAGTCTATCAGCGCATCCGCGACTGCCGGTGCGGCGACGGCTGCCCCTGCTGCGTCGGCAAGCCGCTGCGCGGCTTCACGGTGTGGAACATCGAGCGTGGCGAAGGCTCGATTCCCTCGCGTCCGGCGGCCTTGAGCATCCTCGAAGCGCTTTTGGGCAAGCGCGCCATCGAACTCGATGCGGGCGACGTCCAACTCCAGCCGCCACTGGGTGGGCTGCGATCCGATGCGACGCAAAAGGCGTTGCCGCCCAATGTCGAGCGGGCGATTCGGCGCCGGCTGGAACGCCAGCGCGAGGCCAAAGCGTTGCACTATGTCGAACCACAGCCGCCGGTGGGCTATCCCATGCCGGAACCATCGGCCAGTCTCGCCGAAGCCGACGTGTCCCGTCGGGCACATCATCGGGCGGAGTCGGCCCGCGCGCTGAAAAAGGAGTCGGCCGCGCGGGCGAAGATAAAGCCGCCGGTTCCCGAATTGCCCGAAACGGTCGCCGCAGCCCAGACCCCGGAACCGCTCCCGCCAACGGGGCCTCACACCGCCCGCACTCAGGCCGACGATCTTCGCAGGCAGGTTATGATTGCGTCGGCAGCACGGCGAAAAGTTCATTCCAACAAAAAAGAACCGCCCCATTAAGGAAACATTTTCGGCAGGAGAGCATTTTCGCTTTGCTGGGCGCTTTTGCTGCCAGAGTGCCTTTACTTACGGTGCGTCGGAATACTCTGCCGGACCGTGGAACCGATGCCGGCCGTCGAGTGTAATCTCCTCCAGCCAGTAGCGGCAGTGCAGTGCGGTAGTCCCGCCCGTGCATGAGTGTATCGCGCCTGTGCCGGCGGTTGGCGGCAGGTTTGCCGTTTCGTCGCACCATGTGTAGGCAGCGCCGGCGGTGGACGGGACGCGGGTGAGATCGAGCCAAGCTGCGGGAATC
>JAOAGV010000048.1 GCA_026415575.1 Candidatus Sumerlaeia bacterium | reverse complement strand
GCACCACGCCGTCCACCAGTACCTCGATCCGGTCGTCCGCGTTGGCACCGATGCGCACACCCGTAAGATCAGCGCCGGTCTTGTTGTTGACCCACGCCCATGCATAAATCACCGTGTTGTTCAACCGTTGGTTGTCCTGCGGGTTGGTCGTGGCATTGTAGCCAAGGCCCTGATTGAATACGCCCACGGAATCGTCCACCGCCGAATTCGAGCCGTCCGAGTTGATGAACGTCGTGTTTCCGCGAATATCCACGCTGCTGCCGTCAACAACAGGGACATTATACTCGAACACCGTGGGGACATCAAAGCCGTTGGCGCGCGTCCGCCAGACAAACGAAAAACTACCGCACTCGGGCAACGCATAGTTGGTGTTGATCACGTCCCCGAGCCGCGGAATATACGTTTCCTGCTTGATGATGCCGTCGGTGATGTAGTCCAGCGCGATGTTCGCTGCGCCCGGATCCGAACCCGTGTTTTTCCGGTAGTACGGCCCCAAGATCAACCATGACTGGTTGAACTGGTGCGAGTTCTGCGAGGCCAGCACCACCGTCGGCGCCGCAACCGAAAGCACCATCACCACCGCCAAACATACTACGATTGCTTTCATCCTTGTTTCTGACATCTTTCGTCTCCTTTCGTGGTTGGGCGGAGAAATGTGTGTTTCATTTTTCGGTCGGCCAACGTCTCCACCCTCGACGTCATACCAACCCCTGTTTTTGCTTTTTTTCAACCTCCTTTCTGCCGGAATGATGGTTTGCAAAACCTTGCTCCGAACTGAAAAACAAAACTCTTTGCTCATACGTTTGAATAAGCAATTCCATCACTGCGGAATTATTTTGCGCATCTCAAAATAGTTTTCGTTCGATTGCCTCGTTAGTCCTGATCGCAGGGAAACTGCCTTTGATCTTCCACGTCTCCTTTGACGTTCTGTAGAAACCCAAAACTTTGGACGTTACCCGTGATGATTTATTGCACAATAGCGCAGCGGAGAATTGCGGATACCGCGGATGAGAGGTGCAAGCGCGTTTTTGATGCAGGTCGTGGTGAGTTTCTCTAGGCTGGTCCGGGTATCCCACAATTCCTGCTGTAATTATATATCTCCTTTCTGGAAAGACCTCAACTCTATTGATATTTGAAAAGCCAAACGCTGTCAAGCTGTTTTTTGCTTTGTTTTGAGGCTCCGGGGACCTCTCAAGAAGATCTCTGTGCAAAAGCACCTGCCTCTTCCACCCCGCCCTCATTTCTCACAACAATACAGTTAGCAATGCTAAGAAGCATGACTTGGCATACGTTTGCCTTGTATAATTGATAAAGGCATGAGCAACGCAGGCTGTCATCTGGAGGAAGGCAGAAACCCCTTGTTCTCACCGCTCCCCCTGCGGAACTGTGCGTTCGCAACCAAAGTGATTGTGAGAGGTGCGGTTTAGCGGCCCCACGTCCCTATATCTCTTCCCAATTCTTTCCGACGTTCACGTCCACCCGCAGGGGAACCGACAGCGGCAGGGCATTTTCCATTTCTTCGACAACAGCGCGGCGAACGACTTCGACTTCCCCGGGCGGCAGATCGAAAATCAACTCGTCATGCACCTGCATGATCATGCGCGCGCGGCACTTCATGTCTGCCAGCCGGCGGTCCACGGCAATCATCGCCAGTTTGATCATGTCGGCGGCTGTTCCCTGAATGGGCGTGTTGATCGCCGCGCGCTCGGCCGCAAGGCGAAGCGTCTGGTTGCGCGAGGTGATATTGGCGATCTGGCGGCGGCGGCCGGAAAGCGTGGTAACATAGCCCTGCTCGCGTGCGGTGTTCACGATCTCCTGCGTCCATTCTTTGACACGGGGATGCGCACGGAAATAGTCCTCGATAAACCGCGCGGCCTGTGTTCGCGAGATTTCCAACTGCTGGGCCAAGCCGTGTGCCGACATGCCGTAAATAATGCCGAAATTGACCACCTTGGCCTGCGATCGCATGGAGTCGGTCACGTCATCGGGGAAAACATTGAAAATGCGCGCAGCGGTTTGGCGGTGAATATCGCGTCCCCGACGAAAGGCCTCGACCAGCGAGGGATCGCCCGTAAAATGGGCGAGGATGCGCAGTTCAATCTGGGAGTAGTCGGCGGCCAGAAGCAGGTGGCCGTCTTCGAGCGGGATGAAGCCGCGCCGAATCAGGCGTCCTTCGGGCGTGCGCACCGGGATATTCTGAAGGTTCGGATCGCTGCTGCTGAGGCGGCCTGTGGCGGCGACGGCTTGATTGTAGCTGGTGTGGATGCGGCCGGTCTGCGGGTTGACCATTTGCGGAAGGGTTTCGACATAGGTGCCCTTGAGTTTTTCCAACATGCGGTAGTCGAGGATTTTGCGCGGCAGTGCATGGCCTTGCCGCGCCAGCTGCTCGAGGACGGCCATGTCGGTCGAAGGCCCCGTTTTCAGCTGCCGTGCGGGCTGCAAGCCCATTTCCTCAAACAGGATTTTGGCCACCTGTTTGGGCGAGCTGATGTTGAAGGTCTTGCCGGCGAGGTCGTAGATTTCGCGCGCCAGCGCTGCGAGACGCGAGTCGAAGTTCTGCGCCAGCTCCGCGAAATGTTCGCGGTCTATCCGAACGCCGGTCATTTCCATGCGATGGAGAACAGCCATCAGAGGCAGTTCGATTTGCTCAAACAGTTCGTAAAGTCCTTTTTCGCGCAGATCGCGCTCGAGCAACTGCGTTAGTTGAAGCGAAACATCGGCATCGGCACAGGCGTAGGGGGCAACGCGCTCAATTTCGACGTCGGCCATCGAGCCTTGCGACCTGCCGCTGCCGATGAGTTCCTCGATGGCGGTCATCTGGATGCCAAGCCGTTCGCGCGCCTGTGATTTGAGACCGTGGCTCGCGCGGTCGGGGTCGAGCAGATACGAAGCGAGGAGCGTATCGAACGCCGCACCTTCGAGCATCATGCCGTGACGCTCGAGGATTTTCATGTCATACTTCAGATTCTGGCCTGTCTTGGGGATTTGCGGGTCGGCCAGAAGAGGGCCGAGAATTTCACGCACGGCTTCGAGCGGTAATTGCGAGGCGGCGAGCAGACGATGGCCGACGGGGATGTAGGCGGCTACATGCGGCTCGGTGCAGAGCGAGATTCCCACAAGATCGGCGCGCATGGGGTCCACTTCGCTGGTCTCGGTGTCCACGGCAAGCCAGCGGCCCGGGCGGATTTGGATAGCGAAATCGCGCAGCTTGGCCTCGGTGTCGAGAATGAGGTAGCTGGTTGGCGGCGGGGAGACTTCCAAGACGGGCGGAGTAGATGGAACGGACACAGCGGCGGGCGCATCGGGCGGGGAAGATGGAGTGGACGCGGCGGGCTGGGGACGGGGCAGGCGGTCGAGCAGTCTTTGGAACTCAAGTTGTTTATAAAGCGCGCGGAGGCCCTCGACGTTGGGCGGTTGGCAACGCAGAGCGTCAAGAGGGATTTCGATCGGAAGGTCGCGCCGCACAGTTGCCAGTTGCTTGCACAGCATCGCGAGCTCGCGGTGACCTTCAAGGGCGCGTTGAAAGCGCGGATTTGACAGGCGGTCGAGATTGTCATACAGCGCCTCGATGGTGGGAAATTCCTGCAAAAGGGCAACGGCGGTTTTTTCGCCCACCTTCGGGACGCCGGGGATATTGTCCGAGCTGTCGCCCATCAGGCCGAGAAGGTCGGTGATTTGCGCGGGCGAGACGCCCATGCGCTGGCGCACACTGTCGGCGTCCAGTTCGATCTCGCGGTCAGGTTCGACCCGCAGTACGCGGACGTTCGGTTCCACCAGTTGATATAAATCTTTGTCGGAGGTGACAATCCAGACATCGAAACCGGCGTCGCGGGCGCGCGTGGCCAGCGTGGCGATTACGTCGTCGGCCTCGAAGCCGGGCTGTTCGATCACGGGCAGACGCATTTCGGCCAGCACTTTTTTGACCCACGGGATTTGCACGGTTAGGTCTTCGGGCTGGGCGTCGCGATTGGCCTTGTATTGGGGATAGAGTTTGTTGCGAAAGCTTGGCGCGGGTGTGTCGAACACGACAGCAAGATGGTCGGGAGCGCGCGACTCCATCAGGCGGAGGATTGTTTGCACGAAACCGTAAACGGCGTTCGTCGGCAGGCCTTTCGACGTTGCCAGTCCCCGCACGGCATAGAACGCCTTGTAGAGGTGCGAGTGGCCGTCAACAAGATAGAGGGTGGGAGCCATATCAATTCCATGGACAATAGATAACGATTGCTGAAAAGGAAAGCCACACAATAAAAAGAAAAAGCGGAAGAGACTGACCAACCGTCCACGCTCTTCCGCTCTTGTTCACTGCATTACGTTCACGGTTTTCTTTATTCCACAATCTTGGCAGTCAGGAAGATCAGCAGGTTGGTTTTTTCGCTGATCCTCGAATTGCGTCCGAAGAGCAGCTTTCCGAGATAAGGCACGCCGCGCAGGACCGGAATGCCGGAGGTGGCATCGCGCGTTCGTTCATACGTCCATCCGCCCAAAACGATGGTGCCTCCGTCCCTGACCCGCGCCGATGTTTGCAGCGTGCGATATACCTGCGACGGCTGCTGCGCCGTATTGACGATCGTATAGGGCTGGAGCGCCTGACCCAGAACACCCTGCTGGATCATCTGGCCAATGTCGAACTGGTCGCTGGTCAGGTTGATATCTATGTCCAGAGTGATCTGGCCTTTGCGCGTGGCATTCGGAGTGACTTCCATGTCCACGAGCTGGCCGCCACCGCCAAAGCCGCCAAACCCTCCAAAGCCACCATAGCCGCCGTAGCCGCCATAACCACCGTAGCCGCCATAGCCACCGTAGCCGCCGTAACCGCCAATGCCGCCAATTCCACCGTAACCGCCGATACCGATACCCGGAAATCCACCGAAGCCGCCAAACAGCCCGCCAAATGCGCCGGTTCGGGTAATCTGGAACGTGGCTTGTTGGGTATTCAGCACGGTAATAGTCGGGCCGCTGACCACATTTAGCAGACCTTCTTCTTCAAGGAATCGCAGACGATAATGCAGCGGGCTTTGGCCGCCGGTAATCAGATCCAGCACCGTCACACCTTTCAACAAGCTGGCGTTTTGGGTATATTCGATCGGCGGTTCGAGACCCGTGCGGAACTCGTCGGCATCCTGCGCAAAGCGCATGTTCAAAACGCTGTCGTCGAGGACTATGCCTTCCTGTCCCACATTGAGCCATTGAATGTCGCTGCTGAACTCCTTGGCCACGGTCTCGTTGACTTCGACGAACTTGGTTTCGATCTGAACTTGCAGCACAGGGATATCCAGTTGCTTGATCCAAGACTCGAGCTCGGCAAATTCGGAAGGATTCTGATAACGAACAAGAAGCGCGTTGAGTTCCTCGAAGGGAGTGATTTCAAGCGTAGTCGGTGCGCCTGCGGCTGGTTCGATGGTCCGCTCTGGTGCCATTTCTTCCGGCGGCAGCGTGGTCTCTCCCGTTCCCAGATCGGGCCGGTAAGAGACCCGGATTCGGGCGCGTCCTTCGCCGGGGGTTGGCGAGGGGTCCACTTTTTCGACATAGATTTCGTAGTCTTCAAAGATCTCCGACCGGTATTCGGGGACGCTGAGGTCGCTCGACTGCGCCGTGCGTGTCCGCACGACCATTTGCACCGAGTCGTCGTTTTCATCTCCAAAGTTGTTCTCATCCACCCGGACCAACCGAATGCTCAGGTCGCGGAACGTCCGCTCATCCTCGACGCGCAGGGAGAACGACGCCTCGTTTCCCGCAGCCGCTCCCGTTGCAGCCGTCGCGCCCGCTGCTATCCCCAACACCTGCTCCAGCTGCGAGGCGAGGTCGCCGGCAATGGCGTGTTCGAGATAAATGATCTTCGAGCGCATCTTCGGTTCGAGCTGGGGCAATGCCTCGATGAAATCCGAGACTTTCTTGATGTTCGCAGGCGTGTCAATCAGGGTCAGCTGCAGAGTGTCGGGATCATACCACATCCGGCGTCCCTGCTGGCGCGCGGCCGATTCGCCCTCTTTATGATAGAGCATAGCCGAGACAACCTCGACCACTTGCGCACCAAACGCTTTGACCTGTTCGTCGTTCTGCGTCAGCACGTCGCGCGGCGTCAGGTTCGTGGTATAGACCTCCAGCTCCGCCTGTTCGAGGTTCAGCTGGAATTTCGGATCGCTGAGCAGTTCTTCGACCTTTCGAATATTCTCCTCGGTGTCCTTGACCACCAAGTCAGCGCCGCCCTCATGGCGCGCGAGGATGATCTTGCGCGCGAGCTCATACGGCGGTTTTTGCTGCTCGGTCTTGAGAATGGCCTCGACCAGCGTCTTGATGGAATCGGCGAGGTCTTCGCGCACCGAGTAGATTTTGGTGATCAGCTTGGGCGGGGCTTTGTCGCGATATTGCTGCAGGAAATCGGCGGTTTTGATAATGTTGCGCGGCGTGTCGGTCAGGATCATCACTGCTTGCCGCTCGTCAATGGTCAGTTCAATGCCCTTGATCGGCGGCGTGTCGGCACCCCACAGAATCCGCTGCAGTTCGCCGCTATCATAGAGCCGCCGCACGATCAGCAGCAGGTCGGAGTCGAGGTGGAAGACCCGGGTCTGGAGGTCGGGCATGATGGTAATAATATCGCCTTGGCGTTTCCAGACCAAGCCGTTGGGCGGCAGAACGGTGTCGAGGATTTCGCGCAGGCGTTTGTCCTCGAACTTGGCCACCACCAGTGCGTCGGCGCCCTGAACGATGGTGAAGTTGATGCCGGTAACAAACGACAGCGTGTCGAGGAACTCGCGCAGTTTGGTTCCTTCCTTGACCTCGATGGTGATTTTTTCTTCGAGTTTGGCGGCGGCTGCGGCTTCTTCGGCAGCCTGTGTCTTCCGCATTTCTTCCTGTTTGAGAAACTCCTGATATTCCGCGTCCGTTTCTTTCAGATAATTGGCCGCTTTGGCATTGCTCGGATCCACCATCAAGACTTCTTTCCATTTCTGGACGGCAGTCCGAATGTCTTTGGCGCGATAGGCGGCCATGCCCTCGGAAAGCAGGCGCTCGGCTTGGGCTGCGCGGGCGCTTTCGCGTTTGGCGGCGACACCGGCCTGCTGGGAGTCCAGACGGTCTTTGGCCCGGCGATACTGCCGCTGGGCCTCGGCGTTCTGCGGGTCGCTGCGGAGGATGGCTTCGTAGGCGGCGACGGCACCGGCGTAGTCGCCCTTGTCCATGAGGGCACTGGCCTGGGCCAGAGAAGCCTTGACGGCCTCGTTGGACGCCTGGCTGCGCGCCTTGTCCAGATCGGCAAGCACCGCTTTGGCCATGGCGTTGTCGGGGCTGAGCACAAGCGCCTCGCGGGCTTTCTTTTCAGCCTCGTCCCATTTGCGTTCAGCCATCAAATTGCGGGCGTCGGCAATTAGACCGGCCACGGTGGTTTCGATTTGCTTGCGCTGGGCTTCAGCTACTTCATCGTCGCTTTTCTGCCCGGCTTGCGGCGTCGGAGCGGGCGGCTCCGGTTTGGGTTTTTCCGCGGCTTTTTGTGCCGCTTTGGGTTTGGCCGGCGCGGCGGCGGGTTTTTCTGCTTCCTTTGGCGGTTCGGATTTGGGCGTTTCGGCCGACTTGGGCGCTGCAACTGCTGCAACCTCGCGCGCACGCTGCGCTTCAGCCTCGGCGGCCTGTCGCTCAGCTTCCTGTCGGGCCAGCATGGCCTGCAATTCCCGGATTTGCTGGCGCGCCGGATCAAAGCTGCTGTCGGCTTGCAGGGCTTCACTCAGCAAAGTGATCGCCTGCGCATATTGTCCTTGCGCAATGAGATTCTGCGCTTCGTCATACTTTGTTTGTGCAGCCTGACGCGCTTGCGCCAGTGCGGGTACCTGCGGTTGAACTTGCGCAGAGGGAGAGGCTTCAGCGGGCGGTGCCGGCGCAGACACAACCGGAGGCGTTGGGGCGGCCGGCCCGGGCGAAAGTGTGGTCGGAACCAGCACATCGGGCGTGGCGGCCGCCGGTGCGGTCACGGGCGCGGGGGCCACAGTTGCCGGAGCATCGGACGTGGGAGCCTCAGGCCCTTCCGCCCTTGCCGCATCGCGACGGAACACACCGGTAATTCTTTCCAGAAGCGACGGCCGCTCGCCGCCGGATGATGCGGTCTCTGCAGCAGGCGCGTGCTGCGATTCGAGCGCCTTGCGGCACCGCTCGATGCCGCGCAAAGCAGCGGTGTTTTCGGCGTCTTCGCCCAGTGCCTCGCGATAGATTGCGGCTGCCTGATCATAGCGACCGGCCCGTTCCTGTTCGCGTGCAGCGGCCAGCTTGCTGTTCACCCGTTCCTTGCGTTGTTGCGCTTCCCATTCGGCGCGGCGCTGTTCTGCCTCGGCGCGTTCGCGTTCTTGGGCAGCCTTGATCCGATCCAGTTCCCGCAGAGCGGTTCGATTATTCGGATCCTCGGTGAGAATATTTTGATACGTTTGAATGGCCTTATCCACTTGGCCGGCTTTAAACTGCGAGGCGGCAAACGCCAAGTCCTCACGGATTTTCTTCTCGCGGTGCGCCTTGAGCGCTGCTTCCTGTTCCTGACGCTGGCGTTCGGCAAACGCCGCCCGCGCCTTTTCGACATTTGCAAGCCCCTCGGCCGCCGCGGTATTGTTGGGATCGAGGGCCAGAGCATTTTTATAAGCTTGCTCGGCGGCATCGAACCGCTCGTCTTTCAGATGGCTGCGGCCCAGCGTCAGCGCCTCGGCGACGGCGGCTTTTTTGACCCTCTCGGCTTCTTCGAGAGCTTTTCGCTGCTTTTCTTTTTCCTCTACCAACGCCGCTTGTTGCGCACGCTCTTTGGCTTCCTGCTCGGCCTGCAATCGTTCGGCCTCGGCTTGGCGCTCGCGGGCGATTTGGCGCAGCCCGCTGGTGGCGCGCCGGTTGCCGTTGTCGAGCTGGAGAACTTTTTCATACGCCGCCTGTGCGGCATCCCATTGCTTGGAAGCCAGAAGTTGCTGGGCTTGTTCGAGGGCCTGCTGAACTTGTGCTTGGCGCTCGCGTTCAGCGGCTTCCGCCTGCTGGCGCGCAAAGGCTTCGGCCTCGGCTTTGCGCTGGTTTTCGATCTGGCTCAGGGCGCGCGAGGCAGTCCGGTTTTTCGGATCCAGTTCGAGTGCTTTTTGGAAGGCCGCTTGTGCGGCATCCCATTGGTGGGCAGCCTGCAAATCCTTGCCTTGCTGCAACGCCGCAGCCAACGCTGCCTGCCGCTGACGTTCCTGTTCTTCGGCCTGCTGTTTGGCAAGAGCCTCGGCGCTGGGCGCAGGAGCAGCTGGGGCGGCAACGGGAGTGGGCGAGACCGGGCCTGCCTTTTCCGCCCCCTGTCCGGGATTCACGACGGTTGGTGCGACCGGTCCGGCCTTGCGGGCTTGGGGCAGATATTTCCATGTGTCGCGATAATTGCCCGCCAGAAGCCAGACGGTTTCAAGCGCTTCGGTTGCGCCTTTGTAATCTTTGGCCTGAAACTTTTTCACACCGTCTTCGTAGAGCGATTCAATTTGCCGTTTCAGGCGGGCGGGATCTTGGGGGGCTTGTTTCAAAGCCGCCCGTTTTTGCGCCGCGGCCAATTCGCAAGCGCGGGTCAACGCCGCGACGTTGGGATCCTCGGGCGCCAAACGCTTGGCGCGCCCCAGATAGTGCAGCGCGAGATCGAAGTTGGCCTCGCGATAGAGTTGCTGGGCGCTGGCCAAGGTCTCGGCGACCACCGACTGCTTGCCTTGTTCAAAAGCCGCTTTCTCTTGAGCGGCTCCTGCCACGACGAGGCATTGGAGAACGACTGCCACAAGAGTTGTCAACTTGCCGGCGCTGGACTGTTTGAGCGGGTTCATCTATCCCTCTTCCCCTCTGCACTAGATTCCAACACTTACAAAAACTACAATATGGCCACAAGGCAATGTTTCCTTGCCTGCATCCACATGTCCCGTCAAGCGATTTTCTCGTTTTTTTCGTCCGAAACCTTCCTGTCCCCCTCGGAAAGGTTCCGGACTATTTCGCTCTGACTATCGTTCAGCATGCGGCCGCAAGATTGCCGGCCGAGCCGCAATATCTATGGCGTTTTTGCCGGCGCAGCCGGCGGACCTGCCGCCGGTGGGGCGCCGGTTGCCGGTGCTGGTGCGGCCGTTGGCGACGGTGCACCGGCCGGTGTTGTTCCGGCAGCAGGAGTCGGACCGGCCGGCGGCGTCGCCCTCGCGGGTCCCGGCGGGGTACGCGCAGGCGTGGCTTTGGCCGCCGCTTCGGCCTGCTTGCGTTCCATGTCGGCAATGGTGCCCATCAGCTCGAACGCACGCCGGTGCGACGGCATCTCCTTGATAATGTCCTGCAAAATGCGTTTGGCCTCCGGGATGTTGCCGCTCATAAATGCCTGATTCGCCTGCTCGAATTGTTTGTCCAGCCGCGCCAGCAGGCCCGACTGGAGGGCGGCGCTGCGGGCGTCGAACATGTTGAAATCTATGACACTGCGCAATTCCTGGATGCTTCGCAAATCCTTCGGATGCGTGAACGTGTCCTTCATAAACGACGGCCAAAACTCCGGCGTGGGTGACAGCTGCGGCGGCGGCGGCGGCGGCAAAGGCGGCAGCGTCACTTGCTGTTCCACATACCACAGCAAAGCCGTGATCCCCAGCAGCACGGCCAAAGCCGCGATGACGACTTGGTCAATCTTGCGGCGGATTTTAACCCACTGCGCTTGCAACCATTCGTTGGCATCCATGGTTCCGCCGAACCTTCCTTGCTTGCGTTGCCCCGGTCAAACCGATTCCTTTTGCATCTGCATGCCCGCAAAGCCGCTTAGGAGTCCTCGTCAGAATACGTGGCCCGCATGGGCGCTTGCGGTCCCCACATTCCCGGACGCCCCACGGGCGTGGGTGTCGGTTCGATCTTGGAATTCTTCCCTTTCACTTTGCCGACGATTCGGAAAATATAGACCCGCGCGGCGCCGGCGCCGGTGGGATTGGGCACCATCTGGGGCGAACCCGCGAGCGTGGCTTTTTCTATTTCTTTCAGCGTGCTGAGACGCTGCGTCAGTTCCGCCGCCGAACGCTCCTGGTCGGCATATCCCTCGATGGTGAGGTCTCCCAGCGGCCCCATGTCCACGAAGCGGAAGAACACGTCCGGCGGACGCTCGGCTTGAATGAGTGACAAAACGCGGAAGAAATACTCGCGATCAATTCCGAAGGCGGGCGACGATGCGCTTGATCGGATCAACAAAAACACCAAACCGCCGACCATTCCGCGGCGTTCGGTGGCCTTTTTCAGACGCTCCAGAAGCGGCGCCTGTTGCTGATACACCATTTCCATGTTGCGCCCTTGGGTTTGCCACTGGCTGATCACATGATCGCCGGTTTGCGAAACCAGAAACAACATGCCCGCCAGAAGTCCCGCCTGCACGGCCAGATACAAGTTTTTCCGCTGGAACTCGATCCATCCCTTCAAGTGCTCGGGCAGGAAGTCAATGCTGATGCAACTGGCACCCAAGCCGTGCAGCGCCAGTCCGATGCTGATCGCAAACGGGGTGAGCGAGGCCGCACCCGCGCGTTCACTCAAACGACATCGGGGATTGTGGATTTCCCGTTCGATTTCCACGGGGATGCCCACGCGTTCTTCCAAATACGCGGCGAGATTGGGCAACACCGCCTGGCCGCCGCTCAGAACCACGCGATCCACGGCCATACCGTCCGGTTGGGATATGTAAAAATCCAGCGAGCGCCGAATCTCGGCCACCATGCGGTCCACAACCGGCATAATGGCCCGGCAGGCGTTTTCATCACAGCGGTCGGTCGGTATGGGCGCCCCAGAGAGAATCACTTGGGTTTTTTCCCGTTTGATCCGCTCCGCCTCGGCGAAACTGTCGAGCTTGCATCGTTCCTGAATATTTCGCGTCAGGTGGTTGCCGGCGACCGGGATGCTGCGGGCGAAACCGATGACTTTCGAGCCGCCTGTCCGCCCGATTGCCAAGTCCATCGTGGCCGCGCCGATATTGACGTAGGCGCGGACTTCTTCGGGCAGGCCCGATGAAAATGTGCCGGCTGCGGGGGCTTCTTCAGCCGGTGCTTCTTCGGCCTTGGCGGGTTTTTTCTTTTTGCCGCCCATCAGGCCTTTGAACATTGCACCCAGACCCGAGGGTTTGGCCGGCTTTTCCGGTTGGGCCGTTTCTTCGCCCTCCTCCTTCGGCTCTTCCGGTGCGGCAGCCTTGCGCTTGACCGGCATATCGAGCGAGAATTCCTCCGGCTCGACGCCTTGATCAAACATGTGAAAATTAAACAAAGCAAACGAGCTGACGCCCAAACGCACCGCGCGAAGGGGGAGTTTGCGGATCAATCCCATATAGTTCTCGACGATATCGCGCTTGATGGCAACCAGCAGCACCTCGACCTCGTCTTCAACGTCGGTCGGTGTGATTTGATATTGAAGAATTGTCTGTTCGAGGGGGAATGGAATTTGTTGGCGGGCTTCAAAGCGGATAATGCGTTCGAGGCGTTCCTCGCTGGTGCGGGGTAGCCGCACGCGCCGCACAAATACGGCATGGCCCGGCAACGCAAAGACCGCCTGACGCGTTCCAAACTTGTGCTCGCGCAGCACGTCCCGTAACGTTTGCACGACTGCCGCCCATCGCGTCTCCGCAGGGGTATCCGGCCCGACGTCCAGCGGCGCTTCCACCAACCGTTGGATCAAAACACCCGACCGGTCCTGAGACAGTTCGGCAATCTTCAGGGATGTGCTTCCGATGTCAACACCGAGGCATCGTCGGGCACGACGATTCACGCTTGTCCTCCCTCCCAGTGATCACGCACTTTCCCCTTTGACTGACATGATTGACAGTTCCCCTCATTGTGTCTGCCGCTCGGACGTTCTTGCGCTTCGGTCCTTTGTGTTACTGGGAAGGTCCTTTTCCCTCGTGCCGAGAAATTGAATGGATCAAATAGCGGGATACTACCTCAAATTAGGATATAAAACGAGGTTCACGGTAAGAAACCGTCCCAACATAAGTCAACAGGATTTTTGCGTTTTTCTATATATTTTTCTGTCCCGCTTCCCTTCCCATGGGCCTGTTCGTTCGCTGTTTTTCCACCTCCGCTCCACAATGCAAACGGCCGGCGTGCACCTCGATGGCGCGGTCGGCCCCGATCAGCGGCCCCAGTATTTCCGGATCGCCGGCGGTGGTGGCCAAGGTCTGCACGCCTGTGCGGAACAACGCCAGAAGGCGTTGGCGGCGCTCGCTGTCAAGTTCGACCCCCAAATCGTCAGCCAGAAGCAGCGGGGATTCTCCGGTCTTGTGGCTCATCCACTTTACTTCGGCCAATCGAAGGGCCAGAGCCGCCGACCGTTGCTGTCCTTGCGACCCATAATATCGCACGTCCTTTCCGCCAATTCGCAAGATAAAATCATCGCGGTGCGGCCCGATGCCTGTTTGCCGCCGGGCGCGCTCGATTGCTGCGGACTCCAGAAGCCGCGCGCGAAACCGTTCCGCCGCCGCAAATCGGTCGTCGTTTCCGCCGATGCCTGACCCGCTGCGATACTCCAAGACCAGTGGGCCGTCGCTCGGTGCAATTTGGCCATACAATTCGCGCGCCAGCATGGCCAGCTCGCCGATGGCGCTCCGGCGCGCTAGACTAATCTCGACGCCGTGGGCGACCAGCCGCTCGGCCCAGACGTCAAGGCCGCCGGTGCCGTCCGCCTGCAAAGAGCTGTCGGCCGTTCGCAAGGCGGTATTGCGCTGGCGCAGCGCCTCGACATAGGATTGCAGGTGGGCAAGATAAATCGGGCTGACTTGGGCCAGCGCCATGTCCATGTAGCGCCGGCGCAAGACGGGCGAGCCGGCGGCCAGCCCAATGTCGTCGGGCGTGAAAACCACGACCATCAAATGACCGAGAAGATCGCCCAACCGGCCCAGTGCCTTGCCGTCCAGCCACGCAAACTTGGCCCGCTCGGTCAGCGAAATGGCCAGATGATGGGCGACTCCGCCGCGCTCGATCCGCGCCTCGATGCGTGCCACCGCCGGTCCTTCGCTGTCCCACGGCAAACACTCGCGGTCGTAGCGTGTGCGAAACGATCGGCCGGTGGCCACGTAGTGAACCGCTTCGAGCACATTGGTTTTCCCTTGTGCATTGCGGCCCCAAAACAACGTTACACCCGGCGACAATTCCAGAGCGACTTGCCGCAGGTTGCGAAAGCCTTCGATCGTCAACTCGCACAGCATCATATCGGCATGCACTGTTGCGGCGGGCGGACTGGTGTTTCAAGCGAAAAGCCCTGCGCCACCGGATCCAGCGCATTTTGGACTGGAAATACTGGGTCGGGCCGGATAAGGAAACAGCGCCGTGATTGCGAACGCCGCAAGAATCGTTGGGCGGATTTCCAGGTATGTCGCAGGGAGCGCCATAAAGGTGCGCCGACTCTTCTTTGTCCCTATGCCCTGTTTGGCTGTCGCCCTTGTATTCACGGCGGGCTGTATCGCTTGCAGCCGTCCATTTCCCTTCCGGCCGCTGTCCGCAGGCCGAGGAGTTTCTCCCGTGTACATTTCCAAATTGAACAACGGCATGACGGTCCTGATTCAGGAAAACCACGCCAATCCGATTGTTACGCTGGATGTATGGGTCAACACAGGCTCGATGAATGAACTGCCCGAGATCAACGGCGTATCGCATTTTCTCGAACACATGATGTTCAAGGGCACGGAAAAACGGCCGGCCGGCAAAGTGGACTTGGACATCGAGAGTGTCGGCGGCGAAACCAACGCCGGAACTTCCAAAGACTTTACGCACTACTATGTCACGGTGGCCTCCGAATACGTTACCACCGGCCTTGATGTGCTTTCGGACGTGATTATGAACTCGACACTGGCACCCGACGAAGTCGAGCGCGAGCGCCAGGTCATTCTCGAGGAGTTCAAGCGCAAGCAAGATGCCCCCTTCAATTCGCTGTATGACATCATCCACGACCTGGCCTTCAAATCGGGCCCCTACAAACAAAGCGTCCTCGGCACGCAGGAAAGCATCTCGCAACTGACACGTGCGCAACTGATGGACTACTATCGCCGCTACTACACACCCGACAACATGGTGCTGGTCGTGGTCGGCGACGTCAAAGCGGAAACGCTCATTCCCGAAATTCAGAAATACTTCGGACGCTACCGGCGCACCGCCAAGCCCTATGAGCTGCCAGAAAAACCCACCCGCTGGGGCGGCCCTGCCCGGCGGATCATTGAAAAAGACAAACGGGAATCCTACACCGTCATGGCCTTTCCCGCTCCGGGCATGGCCACGCCGCGCGAAACCATTATTATGGACGTGCTGACCGGTGTTCTGGGCAACGGTCGTTCCTCCCGGCTCTATCAGTCGCTGCGCGAGAAAAAGCAGATTGTCTCGAGCATCAGCGCCAACTATGAGCTGGCCAAGAAACCCAGTCTGTTTCTCGTTTTCACCACCCACGAGCCAAAGCACTTCGACGACGTGTGCGCGGCAGTGCTGGACGAAATTCGCCGCGTGCGGACGCGGCGTGTCGGCGCGCGCGAACTGGCCAAGGTCAAAAAAATGGCCCTCAACGAATACTACTTCGCCACCGAAACCACCAACGGACACGGCTTCATGCTGGGAGTGTCCTATGTTCTCTCCGGCAGCGAAAAATACGAGCGCACGTATCTTCGGGAACTGAACCGCGTTTCAGCTTCCGACCTCCTGCGCGTGGCCCGACGCTACCTCGATCCCGAAAAAATGGTTGTGGCGACCATTCAGCCCAAGCAGGCGGGAAAACCGGTCGCCGGGGAGCCGTCGGCGCCATGAACGACCGCAGCGAACGGCCAAGCATGCGCGATGCGCGAGGCAGCCCGCGCCGCCCATCGCGCTATGCCGCTCTTTTCGCCGCTCTGTCTGTGTTCTGTTCAATTTCCTATGGAGAATTGACGATGAATGTCCTGCCCAATGGTATCCGCTTGATTGTGAAACGCAACCCGTCCAACCGCATCCTCGCCATGCAGTGTTACTTTCGCGCCGGTTCATATTACGAGCGCACCGAGGAAAGCGGCATAACCAATCTGCTGTGCGAGACCATGTTGAAGGGCACCAAAAACCGCACCGCCCTCGAAATCGCCGAAACGATGGAGGCCATCGGCGGTGAAATTGACGCCTCGGCTTCCGAGGACTTTGTGGTCGTCTCGACCATCAGTACCGTTGAGGACCTCGATACCGCCCTTGATGTGCTCCGCGACGTAATCGTCAATCCAACCTTTCCGCCTGACGAGTTGGAAAAGGAGCGCGAGGCCGTGTTGGCCGCCATCCGCCAGCAGGAAGACCATTCCTTTTCGTTCGCCTACAAGCAGTTCCGCGCCCTCCTCTATGAAGGCCATCCCTATGCCCTGCCGGTAATCGGCACGACCGAGACCGTGCGCGCCATCACACGGCGGCAAATCGTCGAACTCCATCGCGGGCAATTTGCGGCCGACAACATGCTGGCCGTCGTGGTCGGCGACGTTCATCCCGACACCATCGCCCGCAAAATGGCCCGCGCCTTTGCCGACATGCCGCTGCACCACGAGGAAAAAATCCACGTCAGCAAACAGTTCCGCCCGCGCTACCGCACGCGGACCTTTACCAAGGAAGTCGAGCAGGCCTTCATCATTCTGGGTTTTATCACGGATCGCGCCCGCTCGGAAGACTATGTGCCGCTCAAGGTTGCCTGCGCCGTGCTGGGCACGGGCGCGTCGGTATCCGCGAGATTGTTTGTCCGGCTGCGCGACCGGCTCGGGCTGGCTTATGCCGTCGGCTGCCAGATGCGCGGCGCATGGGATAAGAGCCACTTCTACGCCTACATCGGCACCAGTCCCGAAACGGTCGAGACGGCGCGCGACAAGCTTCTCGAAGAAATCCGCCTGCTGGCCGTGGAACCCGTGCCGCCGGCCGAACTTGAACGCGCCAAGAACCATCTCATCGGGCAATTCCGCATCGCCCACCAGCGCAACAGCGCACAGGCGGAATTCCTCGGCATCTATGAAATGCTCGGCCTCGAAGCCCGCTTCGACGAAGTCTATTGCGATCTGATCAAGCAGGTCACGGCCGAGCAGGTGCAGGCGGTCGCAGCCAAGTATTTTACCGCTCCGACCCTTGTGATCCTGCGCCCGCCGGCCAAAGCAAAATAGCTTCGCCGGCCTCGGCCTGCCGGCGATTTGCGCCTTGCAAGAAAGAAACGGCGCGGGCGAAACTTCCCGACCGAAACGCGTGCGGTCACTCACTACCCTTCCGGGAGACTTCTTTATGATCTACCTCCAACCATTGCTCGGCATGGTATGTATGATTCTGTTTTGCATGGCGGTGTCGGCCCACCGCCGCCTCGCCGTCCGCCAGTGGCGGATTCTGGTTTGGGGCTTGGGGCTGCAATTTGTATTTGCACTGGTGGTGCTCAAGACGCAGGCGGGCCGGGCGTTCTTCGATCTGATGAACGATGCCTTTCTGGCCCTGCTCAATTTCTCGAACGAAGGGGCCAAGTTTGCGTTCGGCGATCTGGCCGACCCGGCGCGAAAGCCGCTGGTCCTGACCTTTGCCATTCTGACCTCCATCATCTTTTTCGCCAGTCTCATGGCTGTCCTCTATCATCTGGGCGTGATGCAGCTGATTGTGAAGGCGATGGCGTGGATTATGGCGCGAACGATGGGGACAAGCGGGGCCGAGTCGCTGTCGTCGGCGGCCAACATTTTCGTCGGCATGACCGAGGCGCCGCTGATCATCCGCCCCTACCTGCCGACAATGACACGGTCGGAGCTGATGGCGGTCATGGTCGGCGGGTTTGCCAACATCGCCGGAGGTGTCATGGGCGCCTATGTCGGCATTTTGCACGAACATATTCCGAACATTGCCGGTCATCTCATGGCCGCGTCGGTGATGACCGCTCCGGGCAGCCTTCTGTTTGCCAAGCTGCTGTATCCTGAAACGGAGACACCGGAGACCGCCGGGATGGTGAGGGTAAAAATGAAATCACCGTATGACAATGTGGTGGACGCGGCGGCGGGCGGCGCGTCCGAGGGGATGCAACTGACCATCAACGTCGTGGCCATGCTGATTGCTTTCATCGCGCTGGTGGCCATGATCAACGGCCTGCTCGGCTACATGAGCGTGCAATGGTTTCACGCTGCAGCGCCGATGACCGTCCAGAAGATTTTCGGCTACCTGTTCTGCCCGTTGGCGTGGCTGATGGGTGTGCCGGCCGGCGAGTCGGTTGCCGTCGGCCAGCTGATGGGCACCAAGACAATTCTAAACGAGATGCTCGCCTATCTGCAGTTGAAGGATATGGTCGCCACCTTGAGCCCGCGAACCGTCATCATCGCCTCCTACGCGCTGTGCGGATTTGCCAACTTGGGCTCGGTGGGAATCACCTTGGGCGGATTGACCATTCTGGCGCCGCAGCGCAGGGGCGAGTTGGCGCGGTTTGGCTTGCCGGCGATGTTTGGCGGGATGTTCTCGACCTGCATGACCGCTTGCATTGCCGCGCTTCTAATGCCGACCGGCGGGGTGTTCGCAAACGTTCCAAAATAACTTCGCACGATTTGGGGCGCGATATCGTTCGCGTTTTTATTATAAGGCCAGGCGGCGGGGGGACACTCTGGCCCCGCACCATTTGAAAGAGGGCAACCATGGAGGGAAAAGTCATTCTGGCCACAACATTCCAAACGTCATGGGGCTATGTCGGCATTCTTGGCACAGAAGCAGGTGTGGCGGCCCTAACGTTGCCGCACAATAGCGTGGCAGCCGCTGAAAGTAACCTCGAACGCTTTCTTGCTGTGCCCCCCGTGTATCAGATCCGCATGAGCAAGATAGCCTTCCGGCGTATGAGGACGCTGAAGCGGGCGGCGCAAATTCTCGAACGCGCCAAAAGTCAGGTTCGCGAATACCTCGTGGGCAGGCGGAAAATGTTTCGCCTGCCTCTCGATCCGATTTGCGGCACACCCTTTGCGCGCGCCGTCTGGCGGGCTTGCGCCGAAATCCCTTATGGCCGGACGTGTTCCTATGGCTGGCTTGCCGGGCGGGTCGGGCGGCCGAAAGCTGCGCGGGCCGTCGGCGCGGCTCTCGGAGCCAATCCGCTGCCGCTGCTTATCCCGTGTCATCGCGTTGTTCGGAACAACGGCGGCTTGGGCGGCTTTGGCGGCGGCATCGCGATGAAAGAACGGCTATTGGCGCTGGAGCGCCCCACTCATTTTCCGCAGCAACAGGAAAGACGTGGGGGCAGTAAAGCGGGACAGTAAATAGGAAAAGCCGTCTATTTGCTGAAGCCACGGCGGCCTTCCAGATAATCGCGCGCCTTTTTTCCTTCGGGCGTGTCGGGCGCCCGGCGGACAATCTTCTGCCACGTTTCGATGGCCTTGACCTCGTCGAAGCGTGCATAGGTCTTTCCCAGCAAGTCCCACGCGGCCAAAAATTCGGGATCGGCGGCCACGCATTTTTCCAGAGCCTCGGCCGCCTGCTGGTAGAACGTCCGCGCCCGAACGGTATCGTTGGCACTGGCGGCATGAAGCCCTTTGCGCTCGTAGCTCTGGCCGACCACATAATGCAGTTGCGCCAGTGAGGGATTGTGCTTGAGGCCTTCGAGCGCGGCTTCGAGCGCCTTGTCATAGTTCTCCTTCCGGTAGAAGGCTTGGGCTTGGGCGGCATAGACGGCGGCCATTTTCAAGGCCACCGTCATGGTGTCGGGCGGATCAAAGGACAAAGCCGTCAGCCGCGCACTTTCGAGAATGCGAAGCGCCTCGTCATACTGTTCGCGGCCGAGCGCATTGTCGGCGCGGCGCAGGTCGTCGCCGATTTTTTCCAGCGCAGGATGGCCGGCCGGCGCGGGGCGGGCGGGCCGGTGCGACCCTTCGATCCAGTGACGGCCATACTGATAAACAATCGAAGCCGCCGTGACCACTGCCGTCGTGCCCACAAGCGCCCACACCAGCGGCCAGAGCCGAACGCGAATGCGCGTGGCGCGCGCAGGACCGCGGCCGGTGGTCGAGGCCGCCGTAACCAAAGGCGTGCCCGTCCCGTTGGAAGGAGTGGAGGTTCGGCCGTTTTCTGTTGCCATCTGCCGCTGCAACGCCAGCGCCAAGCCCTGCCGCGCATCCTGCCGAAAGGGCGCGCGCTGCATGATCCGCCGAAACAGGTCGGCCGCCTGCTCATATTGCTGATTCTCCAATGCGGCCCAACCGCTTTCCATCAGGCGGTCCACTTCAGCCCGCATGGCTTCTTCATCGTCGCCCACGGCAACCTCCTCGGAAATAGAACAGCCAGAAATATGGAGTTTTCGACCGGCAATTCAACGGTTCGCCTCGCACCTGATAATCGGGCCTACTTATGCCCTGCCCATATCATGCACTTCCGCAATCAACCCAAAGACACAAATCTTCGTTACCTACATCAGCGGACGCAAACGTCACCTTTCGTATCCCCTATGTATTCGACCCGACCACCGGGCATTTTGGTTGCTGCAATCAAACAATAGGAACGCAGGAAACTCCTGCCTGTCTTGATAAACAGACAGGATTATTTCCACCATGAAACGATTGACATGCGATCTTTCGCCGGAATTGCGCGGATGGCGTTTCTGTCAACCGATTCATGCTCCCATCATAATGGGCCCGGTTGGAATCGAACCAACAACCACCCGGTTATGAGCCGGGGGCTCTAACCAATTGAGCTACGGGCCCATAGGAAGTCAAAGATGAGGAGGGAAAAGGAGAAGCGAAAAAACTCCGGCACGATAGAGCGCCTGTCTTCTTCCCCCGCTTCCCACCGCCGGTATCCCCTTATCGAGCGGCGTTCAAACGGCCTCGACCGCCTCGATCTCTGGGACCACTTCCTTCATGCGCTGCTCGACGCCCATCTTCAGCGTCATGCGCGCGCCCGGGCAGCCGCAGCAGGCACCGTGCAAGCGCACGTTCACGACATTGCCCACGAGGCTGACGAACTCCAGATCGCCGCCGTCGGCCTGAATATACGGGCGGATTTCCTCGATGACGGCTTTGACCCGTTCTTCCTTGGTTTGTTCTTCGGCCATGAAAAACTCTCCTTTCGGGCAGAGAGCCTTTCGCTACCCTGCCTTTAGGAAAGAACCCTACGCCGCCACAGCCGCCGCCGCAAGCCTTTTTCCAAGTTTCCGCTTGCAATCTTGCTTCTGCCTTGGGTTGGTTTCTGCTTTTGGCCCCACTGCGTATTGCTCCATCATCTTGTTTTCATGCCGATAGACCCCAAAGACAGTGAGATTCTTGACGGCCCGCCGGTCGGGCACGTGGCTGCCGACGCAGCCCGCCGCCGCGGCTTGTTCTTTCTCGGCGCGGCCGTTGCCGGCGCCTCGCTGACGCTGGCGTTCCAGATGGGACTCAACGCCAATTTCCTCAAAGGCGAACTGGGCGTAACAGGCTTTCAGTTCGGCATGCTCGAAGCTGCGCGCGAGACCTGCGGCGTGATCGCCTTCGCCGTTCTCGCCCTGCTCGCCGGTTTTGCCGAGCCGCTGATCGGCGCGGCTATGCTCATGTTGTTTGCCGCCGGTCTGGGCCTCTACTACTTCGCGCAAAACTATCTGTGGATTCTGCTTCTGGGGTTTGTCTGGAGTCTCGGTCTGCATTGCTGGATGCCGCTGCCCAATTCAATGACGCTGGGGCTGGCGGAAAAAGGGCGGGCCGGGTTTCGGCTCGGCCAGATTCAGGCCGCGGGTGCAGCCGGATTTGGCGCCGGACTGGTCATTGCATTGATCCTGACACTGGCCAAGGTGCCGATGCGGCCGATGTACTTGCTGGCCGCGGCAACGGCGGTTTCGGCGGCCATGGCCTGTCTGGCTGTTCCACGCCAGATCAAATCGCCCGGGCCGCGCCTCGTTTTTCGGCGCAAGTATGCGCTCTACTACACGCTGTGCTTTCTGGAAGGCTGGCGCAAGCAAATGTCCATCTCGTTTGCCGGCTTTCTGCTGGTTGAGCAGTTTGGCACGCCGCTCAAGACGCTTCTTCTGCTCATGATCATCGTGCAGGTCATCGGCTACAGTATCTCGCCGGCGGTCGGACGCCTCATAGACCGCATGGGCGAGCGGCGCATTCTTCTGTTCTACTATTTCTGCTTGTCACTGTTTTTTGTCGGCTATGCCGCTGTGAAGAATCCCTATCTTCTCTATCTGCTCTTTGTTTTGGACAATTCGTTCTTCGTGTTCACGATGTCGCTGACCACGTATGTCAACCGGATTGCGCCAAAACGCGAGCACACCGCCACGCTGAGCATGGGCGTGGCAACCAACCATGTGGCGGCCGTGGCCATGCCGTTTGTCAGCGGATTCCTGTGGAAGTATTGCGGCTATCAGTGGGCCTTCCTGCTGGGAGCGACCGCGGCGGCTTTGAGCATTCTCGTCGCGCTTCGCATTCCCCGGCGCGCATAACCTGAATTGCTGTGTTCGCACTAAAAAAAAGCGTAAGCTATTTACGACCCAATGGAGGGACGTCTTGAACGGCGTCCAAATCCGGGCGACCTTGCTTTGAAAAGAAAATGCGGTCGGCGTGGAAGCCGACCCTCCACGGCGTTTGACATTCCCTGATCGTCGAACATCCATAACCGTGCACAAAATGAAACGGCGGCAGGGGAACGTGGCGCTCCGCCTGCCGCCGGTTTGGATATTCGCCCGCAATTACTTATACATGCCCCACGACGGCCGCGCCGTTGCCGGCCGGGTCAGCACGGTAAACGCATTGCGCAGAAGCGCTGTCTTTCCGTCGTTCAGGACGGCGGTCACATTGCGCACGCCGCCGGCAGCGTTGCGGTCAATCTTGACCTTCGTCGTAAAGGCATTCGGCCCCACGCGCGTAATGTTATACGCCGTCACTCCCGCTCCAAATATCAGACTCTTGATGCCCGAATCCAGATTATTGCCGACGATATTAACCGTGACCCATGTTCCCTGATAGCCCGCCGAAGGCGACAGCCGCAGCAGATAGGGAGAACGGTAGGTGCGGAAGCGGTTCATCGTGTTGAAATTGTCGGGAATCAGGCGGTTGACAAAAAACGCGTTGAGCGCGCCCATGGTCACTGGCAGCGCGTAAGAACCGCTGTAGGTCAGAAGCATGTCGAGGTCGCCGTCGGCGTCAACGTCGGACAGATTGACGTCGCGGCAGACCACATGGAAGTCGTCGAAATACGCCGAATACATCAGGATCGAGTAGTTGGAGGGCACCTCGTTTTGGGCCACGGTGAACCGGCCCCGCCCGTCGTTAAGCAGCAGGATAACGTGGGGCAATTGCGGCTGCGTGCTGATCGCCAGAGCGATGTCAATGTCGCCGTCGAGGTCCACGTCGCCGATGTCGGCGCCGTTGACGGTAGCATAGAACGTCTGGATGTGCGAGGCCGTAACGTCCACAAAGCCGAATTCGGTGCCGGTTGGGCCGGGCAGCGTGTTGAGAAAGAGCATGGGCGGACCGTCTTTGAATGCCACAAAGACATCCCAGCTGGCGTCAAATGTGCCCGGACGACGCGGTGTGATTTCGCCATCGCCGTTCAGGTCGGCAGCGTTGATGATGCCGTTGGGAGGCCCCAAACGGCGCGAGACCGTCCTCGCCCGGATCGAGCACGCCGTTGCCGTTGATGTCCTCGGTCTCGGTCGTATCCCACCAATCGAGAATGCCGTTGTGGTTTTTATCCTCGCCCGGATCCAAGACGCCATTGCCGTTGATGTCCTCGGTTGGGTCGCCCTTGCGATCGAAATCCGCGACGAGGATACGTGTCGGCGTGCGACCGGCAAAGTCAGGAAGGTAGCGGGTTGCCCTACCCGTGGCCGGGTCCGGGGTATCCACAAAGCGGACAAACTGTCCCGCCGAGTTATTGACACAATCGAGCAGGCGCGTGGACGAAGTGCCTTGTCCAGCCATGTTGAGGAAAATGATCTCCAAGAAACTATCGTTGTCGAAATCCGCCACGGCCACATCCACCGTGTCGTCGTTGATGCCCTCCTGGAAAGGCACCTGCGTTGTGCCGGAGGTGTAATAAGAGGTCCGCGTCGGCAGTCTCTGTTCCGTGCGATCCAAAAACGTACCGATGGGATAAGGCGGGCGGCCATTGAGCAGAAGGACGTTGGGTGCACCGCCCACGGGTTGCGTCGTTCCGGGCGTTTGCAGCACCGGCAGGCCGCAGGCGATTACCACGTCAATGGTGCCGTTGTGGTCCAAGTCGCCCACCGCCGCACGGCGGTTCTGCCGCTTTTTGACAAGCGTGCCCGACGGTCCGGGGTCAACCAACTGCGGCAGGGCGGCCAGAGATGAACTAAATGATCCCGCCGCAAAACCTCCCGGCACAAGGATGCCATCGCCAAGGAAGTCATCGTCGGGAATCGAATTGAATGCCCGCTCGGTTACGCCGGAATAATTGATGGCCATTAGATCGGCCGAATCTTCATTGCTGTAAATGACCGGTCCGGCGCCCAGCGAGGTTTGGATAACGTCGTAGTCGCCGTCCAGATCGAAATCGGCCATGAGAGCCTTGTAAGCCGGGAAGAAGTGGTTCAGATGGTTGTCATATGTTACCGTAACAGTAGTGGTAGTCCGGCCGGGCAATACACTTCCAAAGCTACCATAGCCGCGAACCATTCGGGGGCCGGCAGAACTAATGGGTGCAAAGACTTTCTGTCCCTGGTTGGCCGGCTTGCCGTGATTGATCAGCAAGTCGCTGGCATCGCCGGACATCGAGGCGATTGCACCGTTGGAGTTGATGATCTCCGGCAGGCCGTCGCCCGTCAGATCGCCCATGGTGCTGGTCACGCTCAACTTGGCCATATCGCTGGCGTAGGGCGGGGCAGTCAGCGCGCTGTAGTAGGGCGGGAGGAAGAACTGCGAGGCGTCATAGTATGCCGGATTGTCGTATGCACTCAGGAACAGCGTGTTGCTGGTGGCGGTGTACTCGGCGGGATGAAACACTTGGTTGAGGATAATCGTGGACTGGGAATTGACATTGCTTTGGAAGATGTCCGGGTCGCCGTCGCCGTCGAAATCGAACGATTCAACATAGAAGGTGCCCCGCGCCGTCCCTGAGGTTGCCACTGCCGTGTCGTTGCGGAAGTTGCCGAAGCCGTCGTTCGTAAAATACTCATTCGGGGCGGGAATGTGGGGGAAAACGTCTTCCGCCCGGTCTTTTTCGTAGCAGACATACACATCCGGGTCGCCGTCGAAGTCAAAGTCCTCGACCACGGCATGGCGTGCCAGCCAGTTGCCTATACCCTGCGAACTCAGAGGGTTGGAAATGATGCACGGGTTCCACGGATAGATACCAGTTCCATAGTAGAGCGGCGGCGCCCAATCCATTTCGTTTCCATATTCTATGCTAAACCCAGCGTAACGGGCATACTGCAAGCGCTGGACGCCGAAGTATTGCGCCGAGTTCCGGAGCGCCTGCGGCTGATAGAGCGTGGCGCCTTGGGTAAAGTCCAACGTCAAGACCGACGGGTAGCCGTGGTAGTCGAAATCGAAGGCGACGCCGCCGGCTCCTCGCCGTTGCTGGTCGGGAATTAGATCCGGTTCGGCCGCCCAGCCCGACGGACGCGGACAATTGGTATGGTCATCGTTCTGGCGGATTCCCAACCCGGCGGTTCCGGTCAGGGTTTGCCGGGCAAACGAAGTGGGAACGGTTCCGCTGGGACCGCCCGGTCCCCCCATGCCCATCAGCACAAACCGCCCATACTCCCATGTGCCGTAGTTGCACTGGCGGAAATAGCCGTCGGCCACCCCGTCCCCGTCCACATCGGCGTTTTCATAAAGATAATCGGGCGGCGGATTGGCATTGGTGAATTGCGGAGCGTCGCGCACGACAAACAGGTCGAGCGAGCTGTTTCCAACAAGTGGTGCAATGATGACCTGCATTCCGTCGCCGATGTCTTCGCCCTGGCCGGTAGCAAGGAACGGATACAGCGGCGGGAGGCGGTCGGCGGCCATTCGGGCCGTTGTGGCGCAGTTCCACGGCTCGGTGCCGGTATCGAGAACTTCGCCCCATTGGCCGTCCAGACCCAACGTTTCGTCAGTGAAGTAAAACCCCCGAGTATTAGGGTCAAAGTCATTGGCATGGTTGATCAGGATTTGCTCGGTCACAAAGAACGCAGCGGTGCGCTGGTTGTTGTTGGTGGTGGCGGCGCACAGATTGGTCGCGGTGAACGCGCCAAATCCCATGACGGGCGTACAGGTGGCCACAATAATATCAATGTCGCCGTCGCTGTCAATGTCGCCCACATCGCACTTGGTGGACTTCATAATGCCGGTAATATCAAACGGCGCGACATTGAGGCGGCCGGGGATAATGGTGTTGGTGAACCATGTCGGAATGCCAATGCCTGCGTCGGTTCGTGTGCGCGACGTGACGTCGTCAAACCATCCGGCCTGTGCCGGATTGGTTCCGCCGCGGTTTAGAAACAGACGGTTCTGTGCAAAGTTCGGATCGGTGACGCTCGACGCATTGCAGACAAAGATGTCCGGGAATCCGTCGAGATTGAAATCGGCCATCTTGGCGTGGAACGACGAATCAAGATTGAATGGCAGACGGTCGTCGGCGGTTCCCGCCACGCCGTCCGGGCCGAATGTCCGGTCCTGAAAGACTGGTTTGCCGTCGAAGCTGCGGGCACCCGGATAGCGCGTGGCCGGCGGATTGGCCCCCGGCTCCCAGAGCGTGTTGACATACAGCCGGTTGACAATCGAGGTGGGACTACCGCCGGCGCCGGATGAAACCGCGTTGCAAATATAGAGATCTATATCGCCGTCGTTGTCAATATCGCCGCTGGCAGACGCCACGGTCCAGTCGTTGGACCGCGGCAGAAGGTGGTCGTTGGCGGCATCGGCCGAAAAGCGCGTATCGCCAACGGGCGCCGGCGTCGGCGTCATGCCGGGAATCGGCGTGGGGGTGACGCCGGCGGGCAGCCCGCCGGTGTTGGTGTACATGTCAATGCCAGACGTCACTTCACCGGCGCGCACGGCCACATACACATAGCTGGTCGGGTCGTCGCCCGTCAAAACCAACGGAACGGTGGTGACCTGCCGAAGGGGTTCGGGGGCATCGTAGCCCAGCATGCGGCGCACGGTCGGGTTGGCGCTGCCTCCATAGAATTCCGCAGGGATCGGCTGGAACGCACCGAAAAAGTTGAAGGCGGGGTTGATATTGTCGGTGGCCACCCCCGCCGAGTCATTCCGATAGGTCGTGCTGTCTTCCATGTACAGCACATACCGGTCAAACGGAGGAAGGCCGGGGATTACATACTGCGGCGAGGCCTCGATATGCATCTGGATATTCTGCACGGTGCTGCGCGGATGCTGAAGCGACAGGGGATTGGGGAAGCGGGCCATCTGAATGTTGTCGCCCGATTGGATTTGGGCCAGCATCTCGAACCAGAGAACCGGCGACGTGTCCAAGTCATACTGGGTTACGCCCGTTTGGGTCGTAATAATCATTTTGTCGGGCACCAGTGCCGGGATCAGATCGGTGGTCATCGGACGCAGGACATAGAACGTGGCGTAAAGGACGGGATCAATAACGCCGCTGGTGAGGTCGCTGAGGCCGTCGAAATTGCGCCCGTCGAGAATGCGGCCGGTGATGCTGCCGCGCCGCGGGTTGTTTTTCGGATAGATCAGGCCGACCGAAATCTCGTCGTCGAGGTCGAGCGAGCGCTGATCCCAGATGTCCGTCGGATAGCGGAACCCCTGGTCGTAAGGGCCTTTGACGGCGTAATACATGGTGGCCTTTTCGATCAGCGAGTGCGCGATTCCGATGGCATGGCCAAGTTCGTGGGTCACGGTACCTTGGATGTCGAGAGTGCCGAGGGTTTGGGTTCGGGTATAGCTGGTGGGCAGGTCGCGCGGGTTTTGGGGCCACTGCCGCCAGGCGTCCACGGAGCTCATCCAGATGTCGGTTTCGATGATTTCGCCGGCGGAGTATTTCCGCGCCTCGATCAGGACATCGGGAATGCCGTCGAGGTCGAAGTCAATTTGCGCGGTGGTGGGCGTGCCGCCGCCGGGGGGATTGGTGCCGGGCGGGTCCACGATAAGAACCACACCGGGGAGATTGATGAAGCTGTCCAGATCGAAATCCTGCCAGAATTTCCACGAGATGCCCTCGCTGACCACGGCGGCGGTCGGCGTGTAAATCGGGTCCATGAACGTAATCAGGTTCCATCCGTCCAGTCCGGTGGCTCCGGGCGTAAGCACCTGATTCGGGAAGCGTGCGAAAGTATGGTCAATCGGAACAACACCGGAGGCGAATCGGAACGAGGAGATGCTGACATCGTTCCAAGCTTCGACCGCTTTGTTGACGCCCCGCATGACCTCAAGCGTAGGAACGGCGTTGAGGTTGATTGCCGGGTCAATGGCGTTGAACTGGCCGTCCACGAACAAATACATGGGCCAAGGCTGCAAGCGCTTGTTGATGAACGGATGCACCACGACATCCACGTCGTCGAAGGGATTGTTGCGATCGTTCAGGATTACGCCGAACATGTCGAGCCGGTTGCCGCTCCAAGCCGCGGCGGCCAGAAGCATTCCGGCGAAAATTCCCAATCCACGAACGGAGTTTCTGCTTTTCATCATGGTAACTACCTCGACGCTTGCGGTTTCGCGGCCTGCGGCGACGCGGCGGCCGGGGCGGCTGCGGGAGCGGCCGGACGGTTCAGGATCTCGAGAACTTGCTGCTCGAATGCACTCCAAGGCGCGGAGTAGGTTTGCATCTGACGCATCTGCTCTTCGATGCTGGCGGCCGAAACCGTCACGGTCGGCTTGGCGGCCACCGGCACGGGGATGCGGATGGTTTGTTCTCCCTGTTTGTATTCCACGTAGTCTTGCTGGGCTTGATAGGCGTCAAGGAAGCGCTGCACGGCCTCGGACGTGGGCAGCAGCCCGTATTTGTCGAAACTGAAGCGCGTGACGGTTTGGGCACCGGTTTTCGGGTCGGTCAGCACGTTCAACTTCGAGTAGCTCATGGCGGTCAGCCGATAGTTGGTCATCAGCGGCGAAGGCTTGGCTTTTCCGGTACGAACCATCTCGTCGTATTTGGCCCGAACGGGCGCCGGCACGCGATCGGGCGATTGGAGAAACAGCACAACCTCTTCGTTGCGTGTCAGCGCCACCATCTCCGGATAGCTTTCCTCGAGGGGCAGCGGTTTTTCGAGCCGGCCGCCCAGCTGGGAGACGAACAGGACGGGATGGCTGGCAACGCTCATTTTGGCGGGGGCCTTGATGTATTTGCTCACCGCGATTTTATAGGTGGTGACAATATGGCGGTTGGACCATCCGACATTGATGTCCACGCAGGTTCCGCGCGCGATCACGTCCGACTCGCGCACCTGGTATTCGAGCGTCGTGGCCTCGGCCCGCATGATCGCCCACAGGGCCGGCGCCGGCAGAATCAAGCAGGCCGCCAGCAGTGCCATCCTTGCGATCATGATGGCCGTGCCGCCTCTGGGGTTCCGGCTTTTCTTTCCCGGCCGGACCGCCCTGTCCCGCGCTGTGTGCATGGGTGGATTCATGTCTCTACATCTCCGGATACAGAATGCTCATGGGCGGACGGTCGCCCATGAATCGAAACAGATTCCCGAACGACACCGTCCCGTTGGTCGGATCATATACAGATGTATAGAGTGCGGATGGCCTGGCCCTGATGAGGATAGTCTTGATAGGCATTGGTTGGCGCCCCGATGGCGCCGTCAGGCCCGACCGACACCAGCATATAGCCGAAATTCGGCACGGCGCTCCACCGCGTGATGGAGATACCGTACCGCGGACACAAATACTGCGAGGTCTGCCGCGTGTCGTAGTAGTCAATGCCGTTGTTGGGCCAAGGATGGCTGCGGGCAAAGATGTCCTCGGGCAGCGTGGTAAGATACGCCACCGGCGACTGGAGCACACTCATTTGCGCTTTTTGCGTTCCCAGCGCCGGCAGAATCTGATCGGGGGTATGCCGCAGCGGATAAGCGTTATGGTCCACCATGTAGATTTCGATTCCATTGACCATTGTCCGCATGTCGGCGGCAATGCGCGAAACTTTTGCCCGCGTTTGGGCTTCCGAAAAATTGGGCACGGCGATTGAAGCGAGAATCGAGATGATTGTCACTACAATCAGCAATTCAATCAAGGTAAAGCCGCGCCCTGTTCCCGCTGCCATGAACATTGCCGCCATTGTTCTTCCGTGCTGCTGTATTCCTGCCCCCACTTCCAGCATGGGCCCGTGCCGGAAAAGCATCAAAATGAAAAACCTTTTGCGGGCATAAACCATCCCCTTTTCCCGCAAAGGCTCCCTCGCTTGCGTTCCCCTGCCGGCATCCGGAAGCCCGTCCTGTCTTGCTTTGGCCCGCTTCCGGATTTCGTTTGTCGAGTTCCGGGGTTTTCCCATGAACTCTTGCATGGATTTTATGGGTTTCCTTTCGCGCATTGTCAAGCAAAAATACCCTGCCCTCCCCCATCTTTACTCCTTCCCTGCGCGACACCTTTGAACGTCCCTTTTCCCTTCGGCAGGGAACTTAAACATTCGACAATGGGATTGGAAGAAAAGTTCCTGCAAAAGACTGCATTGATGCCCGTCGCCCCGCTAATGGTGCAAATCTATGCCGACGACTCGACGGGCTGAGTCACGGCATGGTTTGCAGCACCGCCGCCGGCCGAGCGGATATGCTCCATCAGGTCCAGAAGCGATTGGACCTCGACCGGCTTGGGCAGGACATAGTCCACCCCGCGGGCTTTCAAGTCCACACTGACAAAACTGTCTCCCCATCCCGTGGTCAGGATATAATGGGCCGATGGAGCGATTTTTCGCGCCTGCGCAATAAAGTCCCACCCGGACATCTCCGGCATTCCCAAGTCGGTGATGACCACATGAAATCCATCAGCAGCCAGCCGGCTCAGCCCCTCGACGCCATTGCGCGAGGTTGCCACGAAGTAGTTGTGCGACTGCAAAATCTCCGCAAACATGTTCAGCACGTCCGGTTCGTCGTCCACGACCAGCACGCGCACGCCTTCGGCCGGCGGCGGCTTCGGTTGCTGCCCTTCCGCCGCCAGCGCCGTCTCGGCCATGGCGGGCGTAATCACCGCCGGCGGGGTCTCCTCTTGTTCCTCATAAGCCGGCAGCCGGATGCGGAAAGTTGTGCCCTGTCCCGGCTGGCTCTCCACGTCAATTTCCCCGTGGTGCCGCAAAATAATGCCGCGCACCATGCTCAGGCCCAGTCCGGTGCCTTTTTCGTTCTTGGTGCTAAAGAACGGATCGTAAATGCGGCTGAGGATGTCGGGCGACATCCCCACGCCGGTGTCGCGGAAGGTGATGACCACCAAATCCTCTTCCCGCTCCGCGCGAATTTCCAGGCTGCCGCCTTCGGGCATGGCATCGAGCGCATTAAAGATCAAATGGTTGAAAACCTCTCCCAGTTCCGTGTCGCTGCCCCAGACCCGCAGGCCATGCTCGACCTGCGTGGTGATCTCGTAGCGAATCCCCTGCAGGTGCGCCTCTTCCTTCCAGCGGACCTTCGTGATTTCGAGGCACTCCTGAATCAGATTGTCCACAAAGTGGGCGGCAAACTTGCCTTTGGTATCCGGCCGGAAAAAGTCCAGAATCCGCCGGACCGACGTCGCCACGTCCTGTGCGGCGCGCTCGATGAGGATCAATCCCTTTCGCACTTCCGCGTCGGCCGACCGTTCGCGCAGCATCTGGCTGCGCCCCAGAATGACGGCCAGTGCGTTGTTGAAATCGTGGGCCACACCGCTGGCGATTTCGCCCAGCGCCTTGAGCCGCTCGCTGCGCAACAGGCGCTTCTGAAGCGTGCGCGCGCGCATCTGGTGTTCGCGCAACTCATCGCGCAGCACTTTGATCCGATACAGCGCCCGCAACACCGGCGAGAGCACCTGATCCATCTCGCGAACCGTCATTACCTCGCCGGATTGCCCCAACGCCGCACGAAGGGCGGCGATCTCCTGCTCATCGGCCGTGTCCACAATCATCAAAACCGACGGAAACGACCGTTCTCCGCGATTGCGCAACCGGTCGCACACCCGGCTCCGGTCGGCGGCTGTAACACTGGGCTCCAAAATAATGACATCCGCAGACTCGTGAAGGGAACGACTGAACAGCTGCTGCGCGTCGGCCACCCAGGAAGTCTGGAAGCCCGACCCCTCGATCAGTTTCAGCAGGGACGCGTGCGGGGGCGTGCGGGAATCGGCCAAAATCGCCGCCGTCGGCAGGGTCTCCGTTGCCTTGGGTTCGCGCGGCAGGGGCTCGACGGCGAAATCGGTTCCCGGCGCTATCTCCGTCAGCGAACAAACGCGATTGCGTCCGGACTGTTTGGCCACGTAAAGCGCCTTGTCCGTCATCTGAAGCAATTGGTCGTGGTTGAACACTTGTCCGTCGGATGTGGAAGCAATACCAAAACTGGCGGTAATGCGCACCGACTGGCCGTCAAACTCGATGCACATTGCCTCGACGGCGGCGCGAAGCTTTTCGGCCAGATTGACGGCGCCGGCCGCCGAGGTATTCGGCAGGATGATCAGAAACTCCTCCCCCCCGTAGCGCCCCAGCGTATCGGTTTTCCGGATATTGTCGCGCAGGAGCGTGGCAAACTCCTGCAACACCACATCGCCGAAACGGTGGCCGTAGGTGTCGTTGACCATCTTGAAATGGTCAATGTCGGCCATGATGCAGGAAAGTGGTTCGAGGTTGCGTTCAGCGCGTTTAAACTCAATGTCAAGGCCGTCGAGCAACCGCTTGTGGTTGTACAGACCGGTCATCGAGTCGGTCATGGACTGGCGCTGCAACCGCCGATTGGCCGTCGCGAGGCTTTCAATGACATCGTGGGTGCGGCAGAGGGCGCGGATTTGTGCCCCGACAAAGGACAAGTGATCATTGCGTCGAATCAGCAGATTATAGCCCGCCGCCTCGAGACACTCCATGGCCAGCGGCGTGGCGGCCGCCCCCAGCAAGGCTAGGGGCACGTGATTCAGCTTGGAGCGGAGGATTTTGCCAATTTCGGCGGGACGAAGAACCTTGCATTCCTCATCCACAATTACCAGATTCGGCGGATACTGGTGGGCCGTTTCGATGCCCGCCAGCACATCGGGGCGCCAAATCACCTCGATGTTCCGTGTGGTCAGGTAATCGCATAGTTCCCGCGTCCACGGATCTTCGGGAGCAATGAGAACCACAGTGGCGCTGACTTCCATCGGGGACGCACACTTCCTCACAGGCCGCCCTTGGCGGGCCGACCCGTTCAGCACACTTCAACGATAGATATTGAACACTTTGGCGTTTCTGTCAATCGCTTTATAGATTGCCGCACCGCCCGTGCGACTTCAAGGGGAAATGCATGGCCCACGTCCCGCTGCGCGCTGCTCCCGAAATCGTGACAAGGGCATTTGATCACGATTGGGCCTTATTGCGGCGGAAGGGCGAAAAGGAAAAGGCCTGAGGCAGCGCCCTTGTCGTTATACACAAATCGGCGTATGCTTTGGGCGTGCGCTTTGGACTGCGGCAGCCATGCTGCCGCTTTGGTTTGCGCCAAGTCCAAACCTGCCAAGCGTGGGTTTTCCT
>JAOAGV010000047.1:28358-33630 GCA_026415575.1 Candidatus Sumerlaeia bacterium | reverse complement strand
GTCAAGTTGTTCTACGAAGGAAGCGATCCGACCACTACGACCGTAACGATCTATGCCGGCCGGATTTTCAAGGCGTCCAGCGGGGGGTTCCTCGCCACGCGCCATTGGGAAATCTACGACTGAGAAAACATCTCAACGTGGCCGCAAAACGCCCGAAGAGATTGGGCTTTTCGCTTTTCTTTGCGAGGTGTGAAGCAGATACTTTTTTATGTAATTGGGGGAGCGGGTTCCACCCCGACCGGAATGGTGTTCGGACATCGTGGAAAGCGTCGCTCCACCGAACATCATGGAAGGTGTCGCTCAACGTGGAGGGTCGGGTTCCACCCCGACCGTTAGGGGTGTTGAGGGATTTACGCTTTTCTTACGCAGCCGGCGTAACGCCCCGCATTCAAACGAAAGGACAAAGAATCATGAAGAAAAGGATCGCGGCAATCATGGTATGCACTGTAATGAATTTCTATCTCGCCAACAATTCCGCCAACCGCGCGGCGTTCGGCGCTGAATCGCCAACGGACAAGATTCGTGTGTTGCTGACCACGGGCGGGCATGGCTTTCAGGAGAAAGAATTCTTTGCCTTCTGGAACTCCCTCAGCGAGGTGACATGGCGCGAAGGGAAATGCATCAAGTCGGGCGAGCCCTTCACGCCGGAAAACCTGAAAAACATTGATGTCATTGTGGCCTACGACATGGCGCAGGGAATCACTGCCGACCAGCAGGCGGCGTTCAAGGCCTTCCTTGCGCGCGGCGGCGGGCTGGTGGCCACTCACCACAGCATCGCTTCGTGGCAGGACTGGCCGGATTATGAACGCATCATCGGGGTAAAGTATTTCCTCAAACCTGCTGAACGTGACGGCAAAAAATACTCCAAGTCCGGCTACAAGCACGATGTGAATATGAAGGTGCACATCGCCGATTCCAAACATCCCATCACGCGCGGACTGTCGGACTTTGAAATCCGCGACGAGACCTATGTCGGCTATCTGGTTCATCCCGATGTGCATGTGCTTTTGACCACTGACGAACCGACAAATGAAAAAACCCTGATGTGGACGCGTCAGGAAGGCAAGGCGCGCGTGGTCTTCTATCAACTCGGCCACGACAACAAGGCATGGACGAATTCCAATTACAAAACCTTGCTCGTCCGTGCCATCCAGTGGGCGGCCGGACAATTGAACTAAAGTCGGTGCCTCAGGGAGCCGGATTGTGAGGGTGCGGGCATCGGTTGGGACGTTTGCCAAAGATGTGCTGCACTTCTTTTTCCCGCCCATTTGCACCCTGTGCAACGACCGCCTTGTCGAGAGCGACGAGGTTATTTGCGACCGCTGCCGGCAGGAACTCAGCCCTCTGCTGGAGCCGATCTGCCGGCGGTGCGGCAACCCAGCCGCGGCTCGCGCATCGGACACGTGCAACTTATGCCGCAAAATGAAACCCGCCTTCGATTGCGCCCGTGCGGCTGTGTTCTATCGCGGCCCTGCCGAACAGCTGGTTCACGAACTCAAATACAACGAGCGGCTCGAACTGGCGCCGGTCATGGCGCGAATCATGTATGTGGCCTGGCAGCGGTTGCTGGCCTTTGATTTGCCTGACATTTTTATCCCCGTGCCCCTGCATTCGGTGCGGCAGCGCGAACGCGGATTTAATCAGGCGGAGTTGTTGGCTGCACCGCTGGCCGCGTTGTTCCAAAAGCCGATGGTGACGAATGCCGTTTTGCGGGTTCGCCCCACCCAGACGCAAACGCGTCTGCCGCTGCGCGAGCGCATGGAAAACGTCGAAGGGGCTTTCATCGCTGTGGCCAAATCCGATGAAGGACTTCGCGACAAGTGTGTGGCGCTGATTGATGATGTGTGCACCACGGGGGCCACGGGAAACGCGTGTGCAACGGCGTTGAAAACCGCCGGCGCTGGACGCGTGATCCTGTTCACCTTTGCACGGGCATGCATGGAATAGGATGCTTGTGCAAGGCGGGGCGCACACATGCAACAACACCGTGCAACAGGGATTGTTGATGGCGCGGACGCAGCGGATAGTACCAATAGGCGACTTTTTTGCTTTTCTTTGCCTGTCGTGGCGCACCGGCGCGGCTGGTTGTTCTCAGCGCCCGTTGTTCATAAAAATCGAACCCCACATGCCCGGTAGGGGAGAGCCGCCGCTTTTATATACTTGCCCGCCGCTGACCGTGCCATTGGTTGGGTCGTAGCACAAACCGCTTATCGCGGCATGCGTCTTGGCATCGTCGGCCAATGAAGGCCAAGGAAATTGGCCTTCAGTCAACGTGATGCCAAAGCCCTGTGAATTGGCCGACGTGTCGTCAATGTGATCGGGACCGGCCGAACACATCTCCCAGACATCGCTGGGCATGCCATTAGAATTTGTCCACTTCGCACCGCTGCTGGCCACGCCAGCGCGACCTGTTCCCAGCTCGAGCATCGGATCGCGCCGGCTCATATTCTGATAATACCGGTGCTCGCCGAAAGGATCGCGCGGAATCGAAGTGATATAGGCAATCGGTGTGGTGAGCTGACAAAAGCCCTCGACATAGGTTGGATCGTCGCCCTGATCGCGCCATGTATATGAGTTCCAATCCACGTAGTAGGCCTCCATCGCCGTGGCCAGCGACCGCAAATCGCTCTTGATGCGTGAAACCTTCGAGCGGACCTGCGCTTCGAGGAAATTCGGAATGGCAATGGCCGCCAGAATGGCAATGATTGCTACGACGATCAGCAGTTCGATCAACGTGAAACCGCTCTGTTTCTTTATCATGCATCTTTCCTCCGCATAGGCATTAGATGAACAGGAACGGGCAGCACCTGCGCGACGGTCCACGGCCGCCGCAATTGAATGCCAAATTCCTCCGACACGCCCAATGGATGTAGTGCAAGAAAATAACCAAAGATGACTCTGCCGGAAGAGTTTAGCCCACAAATGCTCGCTTCACCTCCTTTTGACCGGGTATTCGGTACTTCCCGCGACCCTCAAGAACTTTTTGGATTCGCATACCTTTGTTGTCAATAAAAATCTTTCGCGACAGGTTGTTGGGGTTGCATCTCTCGAGATCAGGAGAACCTCCAAAGCGGCGATAGGGTTTTTCGCTTGAAAGGATGCCGAGCAACTCCCATTAGTAGCCGCATTCTTTGCGTGGCCTATGCCTTACGATGGGAAGTATTCGTTTATGAAAAGCACAAATGAGATTCGACAGGCATATCTGGACTTTTTTATCGAGCGGGGGCACACACTCGTGCCCAGTTGGCCGCTGGTGCCGCCAACCGACCCGACCGTTCTGTTCACCGTCGCCGGCATGGTGCAGTTCAAGCCGTATTATTCCGGCGCCGTGCCGTTGCCCTATCGCCGCGCCACATCGTGCCAGAAGTGTTTGCGCGCCGGCGGCAAGGGAAGCGATCTCGAAAATGTCGGACGCACCAGCCGGCATCACACGTTTTTCGAGATGCTGGGCAATTTTTCATTCGGCGACTACTTCAAACGCGAGGCCATCACGTGGGGCTGGGAGTTTTCTGTGCGCGTGCTTGGTCTGGACCCTGCGCGAATTTATGTGACCATTTTCCGCGACGACGAGGAGGCGTTCGACATCTGGCACAAGGACGTGGGCCTTCCCGCCGACCGCATTTTTCGCATGGGCGAAAAAGACAATTTCTGGGGACCTGCCGGAACGACCGGTGCCTGCGGGCCGTGCACCGAGTTCTATTACGACCTCGGCCCGGAGCGCGGCTCCGAAACACCGGAACAGGGGATTGTCGGCGGCGTCACCGAGCGTTATCTCGAATACTGGAATCTGGTCTTCCCGCAGTTCGACCAGCAACCGGACGGTTCGCGCCTGCCGCTCAAAAACCGCGGGATAGACACCGGCCTCGGTCTCGAACGAACGGCGGCCATCCTGCAGGGTGTTGCTTCGCCGTATCAGACCGATGTGTTCAAACCCATCGTTGAACATGCGTGCGCGCTGACCGGCGTTCGCTATGACGAAAGCCGCGCAACGCAGCTGTCGCTCAACGTCATCGCCGACCATGTGCGTGCGCTGACTTTCGCGCTCAGCGAGGGCGTGCTGCCGTCGAATCAGGATCGCGGCTATGTGTTGCGGCGGATTCTGCGCCGCGCGCTCCGACACGGCCGCAAAATCGGCTGCGATCATCCCTTCCTCTTTGAACTGGTGGATACGGTTGTGGACGTTATGGGCGGGGCTTATCCGGAGATCAAGGAACATCCCAATCAGGTGAAAAAGGTGATCCGCCTTGAAGAAGAGCGGTTCAGCGATACGCTCGATGCCGGAATGGCCATTCTCGACGGCATCATGGAAGAGATGAAGCGCGAGGGCCGCACGGCCATTTCAGGCGAAGACGCGTTTCGGCTCTATGACACCTACGGCTTTCCCGTGGACCTGACTTTGGAAATCGCCGAGGAGAAAGGTTTCACGGTCGAAAGCGAAAAGTTTCAGGTGCTGCTGGCCGAACAAAAGCAGCGGTCGCGGGCGGCTGGCGCAGCCGGCGGCGCTGATGATCGCTGGCGCGCACTCGACCCCGTGGTTGAGGAACACGGCACAACCCGCTTTGTCGGATACGACAAGTTTGAGTGCGAAACGACCGTGCTGGCTTTTTTGGATGCCGAGCCTGCCGCAACCCTGCCGAAGGAAGTTACTGCCGGTTGGACAGGTGATCTCATCCTCAGCGAAACGCCGTTTTACGCAGAGTCGGGCGGACAGGTCGGCGACCGTGGCCGCCTTGTGTGGGACGGCGGCTCGGCCGAGGTGCTCGATACGGTCAAAACGCCGTCGGAGCTGTTTGCGCACCGTGTGAAAATGACGGCGGGACAATTGCGGGTCGGCGACATCGTAACCGCCGCCATAGACCGCGAGGCGCGCTTGGCCACCATGCGCAATCATACCGCAACCCACCTGCTTCAGGGCGCACTCAAGCGCATCATCGGCGCCCACATCACGCAGTCGGGTTCGTGGGTGGGCCCTCAAGGGCTGCGTTTCGACTTTACGCATATCGAAGCGCTTACCCCCGAACAGATCGAACAGATCGAGCGGATGGTCAATGAGCAGATTGTTCTCGATACACCGGTCATGGTCGAGACGCTGCCGTTGGACGAGGCGCGCAAGAAAGGGGCTATTGCGCCGTTTGGCGAAAAATACGGCGCCATGGTGCGGGTGGTGCAAGTGCCCGGATTCAGCATGGAGTTTTGCGGCGGCACGCACCTCGATCGTGTCGGCAAGATTGGCGCCTTTCTGATTACGTCCGAATCCTCGATTGCAGCAGGA
>JAOAGV010000047.1:0-28348 GCA_026415575.1 Candidatus Sumerlaeia bacterium | reverse complement strand
TGACGGGACTGGGCGCTGTGGCTGAGGTTCAGCGCCAACGTGCCATTTTGCGCCAGATTGGCAAGAGTCTGTCCGCATCCGGGGAAAACATTCCCGCCCGCATTGAAGGCCTGCAGCGCGAAATTCGCGATTTGCGCAAAGCGCTGGAACAGGCGCGCGAGAGCGGTTCGGCCAATGTCATGGAGAAGGCCATCGCCGAGGCGGCGGACATCGGGGGACTCAAAGTCATTGTGGCACGTCTCGACGATATGGACCCCGACGGTTTTCGCAAGGCGGCCGACCTCGTGCGCTCGAAGTGTCAAAAGTTCGTCGCGGTGCTGGCCGGCACCAAAGGCGACCGTGCGACCCTGCTTGCGGCGGTAGATAAAGAGAGTGCGAAAAAGATCTCCGCCAAGGAATTGGTTGCCGAAATCGGCGCGCCGGCCGGGTTGCGCGGCGGCGGTCGGCCCGAACTTGCCCAAGCCGGCGGCCCCGCCTCGGCCGCACTGGATGATACGCTGGCGAAAGTGGCGAATATCGTCCGGGACAAGATGCAAACTACGGCGCGCTGACATCGTTACGCTCAAACCGGAACGCGATGCAACCTCGCAAAATTGCCTTGGTAACACCATCGGTGCGCATGCTGGGAGCGCGGCAAAGTTTGCTGGCGCTCGCACGGGCATTGGACGCACGGTTCACTCCCCTCGTGGTCTGCCCCCGCCGCGGTGATCTCGAAAGCGAGTTGCGGCAGGCCGGCATCGCCACACACATCCACAAACTGCCTCCTTGGCGAAAAGGCAAGTGGCTGGTCACGCTGCCGTTCCACGTCTGGTTGCTGTCGCGTTGGGTGCGCAAGCAGGATGTCCGCCTTGTTCATGCGAATGAGATTCATGCCGCACCGTATGTAGTGCGCATGGGCCGATGGAGCGGCGTTCCTTCGATTGTCCATATTCGTTTGTCAGTGACCGAGCGTCAGATGCGTATTTACTATCTAAGCTGGGCCGACCGCATTGTGACCGTATCGCGCGCGCTGGCCGAACCGTTTCGCGCGTGGCCCGATTCTGAAAAGAAAGTGCGCGTCATCTACAACGGCCTCAATGTGGCCGAGTGGCGGCGCAAAGCCGGCGACATTGCCGAAATGCGCGCGCATATCCGGCGCGAACTGGGCTTGGCGCCCGACGCGTTTTTGATCGGGCAAATCGGTCTGATCGGGCATCGGAAACAACAGCACCTCGTGGTCGAGGCGGCGGCGCGCTTGAAAAACCCCAAATGCCACGTTCTCATCGTGGGCGATCCCTCGCCCGGCGAGATGGGCTACGGCAAACAGATTGCCGCTGCGGTCGAGAGCTCGGGGCTGACAAAGCGCGTAACACTGTGGCCCTTCCGGCGCGACATTGCGCCCGTGTTCGCCGCGCTCGACCTTAATCTGCTGGTTTCGACCGATGAAGGTTTTGGGCGTGTGGTCATCGAGGCCGGCGCGCTGTCGGTGCCGACAGTCGGCACGCGCATCGGTGGCATTCCCGAAGTGATCGCCGGCGGCGAAACAGGCCTGCTGATCGCGACGCCGGACGCGGGCTGTCTGGCCGCGGCCATCGAGGGGCTTGCCGCCAACGAGCAGTTGCGGCGTGCGCTCGGCGAGGCGGCACGTCAGCGCGTTGAGCGCGAGTTCACCATTGAAGTCCATGCAAAGCGTGTGATGGAGTTATATGAGGAATTGCTGGAACGATAAGGCCGATATGGAAGACATGGACAAAAGTACTCGAATGGACTTCATGGGCAAATCTTCGGCGACTGCGGCCGTTCTACTTTTGCCGGCGGTATGGGTTGCCTTGGCGGCATGCGGGATTTCAAAAGTGCCGATGCATCACGCATCGGGCCCATGGTATTTGGCGGAGCGCCGCGTCCTTGCCGCCCATGAGTTGTGGAAAGAGCACAACGGCGCGGCAGGGCTGTATCTGGACCGCGGCTGCGTGTCCGAGACCCTCAGCGACTATCGTCATGCACACCGGCCGTGGACGCTCCGTTGCTCTGTATTTGACCTGACCACGTCGGGCGGTGCGCGCAGCTTGTTTGAATATTATCGCAACGGAATTGGCAATGAACAGAGCGACATCGCACCGATCGGCGATGCCGCGTATCTGTGGAAATCCGCCGAGGCAAGTGCATGGATCCTCGGTTTCTGCTATGGAAAGTATTTTGTCGAGGTATCCCTAACAGAGACCGATGAAAACAGCAAGGGGCCTTCGGACGCCGCGCGTGCCGCATTGTTGGCCTTTGCCTGTAACCTTGCGCAGTCGCTCGGAGCCGGCCCGCACGGCAAAAAGAAATGAGTGCGTCACTTCACCCACACCGTCCATGAAGTCCATGACCTCCAATCTTTATCCAACTGATTAGGGAGGCAAAAGCCATGCCGGAAATCATCATAGGCAAAATGGATTTAGGCAACGGACGCACCTTCATCGCCGTCGAATCCGACCTTCTGGCAGAAACTACCGACTGCATTGTGAACGCTGCCAACGGAATGCTGGTGCACGGCGGCGGTGTGGCGGCAGTCATTGCGCGTGCCGCCGGCCGATCGCTCGTCGAAGAGTGCAACCAGTACGTGCGCCAGCACGGGATGATTGCTGTCGGCGAAGCCATCGTGACGAGCGCCGGCAATCTGCCCTTCAAAGGCGTGATTCATGCCGTCGGGCCGATGCTGGGCGACGGCAACGAGGAGACCAAGCTGGCACAAGCGGTCAAATCGGCGCTCTTGCGGGCACACGAGCGCGGCTGGAGCTCGCTGTCGTTTCCGGCGATTAGCTCGGGCATTTTTCGCGTGCCGCCGGTGACGTGTGCACGGGCCTATGTCAAGGGCGTGCGCGAATTCAACCGTGAGTATCCCCATTCGCCCCTAAAGACCATCCGTCTGTGTGTGTTCAAAGGGCCGATTGTCGAAGCAGTAAAGGCGGAAATGGGCGTCTGATCTGCGCGGTGGGGATGGCAGCGGAAGATGTCTAAAAAACTTCTGGCAAACCTGTCGGCGTCCGCTTAGCATTTCGTTGTGGGTTGCAAACCGGCCCCGAACGCTGGGGCCGGATTTGCTTGGTTGGCATAATTCCATTCGCTTGAGAAGGCCACTATGCGCACATTCCGCCGCACGATTCAAATCGCTTCGTTCTTTCTCTTCTGGTATCTTCTTGTCGCCATGCGGCCGGTTATCGAGGAAGGATTCTATCGGCCGGAGTCGCCCATCTGGCCGTATTTGTATTTTACGACAAATCCCCTGACCTATTTATCGGCGGCCGCGGCCTCGCGCACCATTCCTGCGGTTAACTACATCCCGCTCCTTGTTCTATTGGCCTTGGTATTGCTTCTGGGACGCTTCTACTGCGGCTGGTTGTGTCCCTTGGGTGCAATGATAGACGGAGCGGCGCATATCTGGAAGCCGCCGCGCAAGCCACAGCCGCTGAGTTGGCTTCCAAGTTCCAATCTAAAAATCTACATTCTGGCCGCCATTGCGGTGATGGCGCTTTTGGGTGTCAATGTGGTCGGGTTTTTTGACCCGATTACCATTGTGACGCGGGCGATGACCGCATCCGTCCAGCCCTATCTTGAGTGGATCATTCGCACGACGGTCGGGCCGCTCTATCAGGTGCCAATCATTTCGGCCGTCAGCGAGCCGGTCTATGGTTTTTTGAAGCAGCATTTTCTGACGCTTCAGCAGCCTGTGTTCCAATCGTCGTTGCTCTATCTGGCAATCCTTTTGGGGATTTTCGGATTGAGCAAGTTCCGCAAGCGGTTTTGGTGCCGCTACCTCTGCCCGCTCGGGGCCTTCCATGCGATTGTGGGCCGCTTCGGTTTCTGGCGAAGACGCGTCGCCCCGTCTTGCAATGAATGCGGGGTGTGCGGACATATCTGCCGGACCGAGGCCATTGATCGTAAGGATGCTGTCCGCTATGACCCGCGCGAGTGCATCCGCTGCATGGACTGTCGGGCGGTCTGTCCGCAGGATGCCATCGAGTTTTCCTTTGCGGCCACGACGCCATCGGCCCGCGTGACCGACCGCGAACTGGACGTTTCGCGGCGTGGCCTGCTTTCGGCCCTCGGCGCCAGCCTGATCGCCCTGCCGTTCTTGCGCACCTCGCCGGCCAAGTCATCCCCCGGCCATTGGAGGATGCTGCGGCCTCCGGGCGCAATGCGCGAAGAGACATTTCTGACGCGATGCATCCGCTGCGGCGAGTGCATGCGGGCCTGTCCCCAGCACGCTCTTCAGCCGGCGCTCTTGCAATTCGGTCTTGAAACCCTATGGACGCCTGTTCTGACGCCGCGTGTCGGCTATTGTGAATACAACTGCACGCTGTGCATGCAGGTTTGCCCGACAGGGGCGTTGGAAGTGCTCAACCAGCGCGCCAAGCAACGGTTTCGCATGGGCACGGCCTTTTTCGACAAGAACCGCTGCATTCCGTATGCCGAAAATACCGACTGTCTGGTCTGCGAGGAGGTCTGCCCCACGCCGGTCAAGGCGATTCAGATGCGCCTCGAAACAGCGACAGACGACCAAGGTGTGACGCGGCAAATCAAGCGGCCTTATATTGTGGATGCCTATTGCGTGGGCTGCGGCATCTGTGAAAACAAATGCCCTGTCGAGGGTTCGGCGGTGTTTGTCGCTGCCCGCAATGAAACGCGCAATCCGGAAACCACCTTGCGTGTGACGGTCAGCCGCAGCGCTATGGGGGCAGGTGCAGAGGGTGGTGCGGAACAGGCCGGTGGGGTTGCGACGCCAGAAATGGCGCCGGCTGCTCCGACGCCTGCTGCCGCTGATCCGTACGGCGGGCCGGCCGCCGCACCTAATCCCTATGGAAAGTAACCCTGGTCGGTCGGATCTGCCCGACTTGTCCGACCCGTCCGATGGATTGAAGAACACATCCTGCTACCATACATCCATCATATATGAACGACATTGCCATCCAAACCGAGCACCTGTCCAAGCGTTACGAAGACCTATGGGGTGTGCGCGACCTTAATCTCGAGATACGCCGCGGCGAGCTGTTTGCCTTTCTCGGTCCCAACGGTGCAGGCAAAACCACCACCATCAAAATGCTCGTTGGCCTATTGCGCCCGACCGAAGGCGTGGCGCGAATCGGCGGGTTTGACATCCAGCAAAACCCCGTCGAAGCCAAGGCACTCATCGGCTACATCCCCGACCACCCGTATCTCTACGAAAAACTGTCGGGCCGCGACTTCTTCCACTTCGTCGGCGATCTTTTTCACCTCGACCGCTCACTGCAGGAAAAAAAGAAGCAGGTGTATTTCGATCTGTTCGGACTGACACCCGTGCAGGACAAGCTGATCGAGAATTACTCGCACGGCATGCGGCAGAAACTGGTCATTGCCGCATCGCTGCTTCACGACCCGGCGGTGATCATTGTGGACGAGCCGATGGTGGGACTCGACCCGCAGAGTGCGCGCAAGGTCAAGGACTTGTTCCGCGGCCAAACCCGCTCCGGCAACACGGTCTTTCTTTCCACGCACACACTGTCGGTGGCCGAGGAGCTGGCCGACCGCATCGGTATTATCCACCATGGCAAATTGATTTTCATTGGCACGCTGATGGAGCTGCGGGCCTTCATGCGCCGCGAAGGCGACCTCGAAGACCTGTTTCTTGAATTGACGGCCGAAGAGGGGATATAAGCACATTCGGTCGTTGACAGAACCAATGCCCGACGCCATAAAGTTTTTTACTGGAGGTGATCAGTATGGCATATCGAGGGCACGTGCAGAATGGTAAGATCGTTTTGAACGATAAGGTCCATCTACCTGAAGGTTCTTTAGTTGAGGTTATGCCCGTTGATCTGGATGTTGGCGAACCGCTTCACCCGGATTTGATCCGGTTCGTTGGCATTTTGCCTGCTGACATGGATGTGGACAAAATTCGCTGTCAGGCACTAATGGAGAAATACAAGTGAAAGTCATGTTGGACCTGAATGTGATCATGGATTTCCTTCAAAAACGGATGCCGTTTTTTCCGCCGGCTGCCCGCGTGTTGAACAGGGTATTTTACGGACGGGTAGTTGGCGTTATGCCGGTCCACATGGTTACTACTTTATACTATCTGGTTCGAAGACAAAAAAGCAGCGGGGAAGCACTCGACACCGTGAATTGGTTGCTGAACCATTTCGAGGTTGCCGCCTGCAACAAGGCGGACCTGCTTGCGGCTTGCTCGCTACCCTTCGCCGATTTCGAAGACGCTGTGTCGGCGGTTCTTGCGGGAAAGGAAAAGTGTGAATGTATTGTTTCTCGCAATCTGGAACATTTCCGCAACGCCCCAATTCGCGTGCTATCGCCGGAGCAGTTCCTTGCCGAGGTGTCTTAGCGGTGTATGCTTGGCGTAGGCTATTTCATGGGCCTGTTTCCGGCGAAGGCGTTTTTTTCAAAAGTTCACCGGAATTGGTTCCTTCGCCGCCGTCTGTCGCGCCTCAGCCGGTGTAAAATCTGCAAACACAACAGCCCGTGCAAACGGGTCTGGCTTCGTCGTCTATCACATCCGCAACAACCACACACGATGCACTAGGGAATTTGGCCCCGGTGCAATCCCGACGATGCCGAGCGGCCGGTCAATTGATGGCCTTCCGACGTGATTCAAATCCGTATAAAAGACAATCGCGACCGGGCCACCTATTGCGGCTCTGTCAGCCGCTGTTTCCCGAGGCTTGGTACAGATGGCAGGGCCTGTGATGTTTTGAGGCGGGTAATGCCGCGCTTCGGCCGCAGACCGCGCGTTGGGCGTGGGTTACTTTGCCGTTGTCTGTGCCACATCCCCTGCTTGCGGGCCGGCGGGAACCTTGAAGTCCTTTACGCCGTGTCGGACAATCTCGCCCTCGATCATGTAAATCACATCTTCGGCGATATTGGTGGCGTGATCCGCAATCCGCTCAAGTGCGCGCGCCACCGACAGCATATTCAGCAGGCTGTCAATATGTTCCGGTTGCTCCCGCACGCCGTCGCGCACCAGCTCATACATGGCCACATAGAGGGCATCCACCTCGTCGTCGGCGGCGCAGACGTCCTTGGCGACCGCCGCATCATGGTTGACCAGCGCATCAAGGCTGCGCCGAAGCATCGTCTGCGCCTTGTCCGCCATCTCATGCAGATTAAATGGGAAAGCGATCTTTTGTTGCGCGTTGAGAAATACGGCTCGCTCGGCGATGTTGACCGCCATGTCGCCGATCCGCTCGAGGTCGTTATTGATCTTCAGCACGGCAACGAGGAAGCGAAGATCCACGGCCACCGGCTGATGCAGCGCGAGGATTTTCAGGCATTCTTCTTCGACATCCACCTCGGTCTCGTCTATTTCCGCGTCTGTTTTCACCACCCGCGCGGCCAGCGGTGTATCGCGCTCCGCGATTGCTCGAATAGACAGCCGTACGCTTTCCTCGACCACGGCGCTCAGCGCCAGAATTTTCTTTTTGAGTTTTTCGATTTCGCGTTCCAGATGTCGAGACATGTAAAGGACTTCCTTTGCCAACAACATGGCTGATTTGAGAATTAAGCATTTCGGGGCGGCGAAGTAAAGCCAAATCATCAGTGGGGGAGCCAGCTGTGTCCTACAGCTGGCAAAACGTGCTTATCCAAAGCGCCCCGTGATATAGTCTTCCGTCCGCTTTTCTTTGGGGGCCGTGAACAGCTGTTTGGTCGAGCCGAATTCGATGAGTTGGCCTTCATAGAAGAAGGCGGTGAAGTCCGATACCCGCGCCGCTTGTTGCATATTATGGGTTACAATGACGATTGTATAATCCTTTCGCAACTCGCCGATCAAATCCTCGATGTGCGCGGTCGAACGCGGATCGAGCGCCGAGGCCGGTTCGTCCATCAGCAAAATGTCGGGGTCCACAGCCAGCGCGCGCGCAATACACAGCCGCTGTTGCTGGCCGCCCGACAGCTCCATGGCGCTGGTCTCCAGCCGGTCTTTGACTTCTTCCCACAATCCAGCGCGGATGAGACTTCGCTCGACACTGTCCGCCAGCGCAGACCGGCCTCTAACCCCGTGAATGCGCGGCCCATAGGCCACGTTGTCAAAGATAGATTTGGGAAACGGATTCGACTTTTGAAACACCATGCCGACGCGCTTGCGCAGCAGCACCACGTCCGTTCCATTGGCGTAAATGTCCTGCCCGTCCAGCAGGACCTTCCCTTCCAGCCGCGTTCCATCAATAATATCGTTCATGCGATTGAGTGTGCGTAGAAACGTGGACTTGCCGCAGCCGGACGGCCCGATCAGCGCCGTGACTTGTCGTGCAGGAATTCGCATGGAGATATTGAATAGCGCTTGCACCGAACCGTAGTAAAAGTTCAGATTGCATGTCTCAATCTTGATCTCCATGCCGTGTGTTGGGTTCATGGCTTCTACCATTTGTATTTTTTCCTGAAGTGGCTTCGCAGCACGATAGCCCCCAGACTCATTCCCAGCACCAGCAAAAGCAACACAAAAGCGGTCCCATATTGCATCGGTCGAACTTTGGCGGCGTCCGGATGCTGCGTTGCCAGAATATAGAGATGATAGGGGAGCGCCATTACCTGATCGAAGATTGACCGCGGCAGTTTCGGCAGATAGAACGCCGCCGCCGTCAACAAGATCGGCGCCGTCTCGCCGGCCGCCCGGCCAATCCCCAAAATTGAACCGGTCAGCATTCCGGGCAACGCATATGGCATGACATTCTTCCGAATCGTCTGCCATTGCGTGGCCCCCAGCGCAAGGCTGCCCTCCCGCAGCGTTTGCGGCACTGCCCGCAATGCCTCTTCACTGGCCACGATAATGGTGGGCAGAATCATGCATGCCAGTGTCAGACTGCCCGCCAAAATTGAGGCTCCAAATCCCATGAACAGTACAAACAGGCCCAGTCCGAACAGACCGAACACAATCGAAGGCACGCCGGCCAGTGTGACAATCGCCAGCCGCAGCAGGCGCACCCAGCGTCCCTGCCGGGCGTATTCCGACAAGTAAATCGCACTGGCCATGCCCAATGGCAACGCCGCGGCAATGGCACCCAGCACAAGGCAAAAGGTGCCGATAATGGCCGGCAGAATCCCGCCTTCTGCTCCGCTCTTTCGCGGGTAGCCGGCGAGAAACTCCCAACGCAGAACCGCCACACCGTGGTAAAAAATGTCCAAGATGATATAGGCAATGACAAATACAATAAAATACGTGATCCCGCGCATCAGCTGATAGACAAGTGCTTCGGTTTTTCTTTGGTGGGTCATGGTGTCAGCTGATATTTCTTCAGCACACGTTGCGCCACCATATTGATGGCAAAAGTTACAATGAGCAGAATGATGCCCACCCAGAACAGCGCGCGATAATGATCGCTTCCAAAGGCCACCTCGCCCATTTCCGCGGCAATGGTTGCCGTCATCGTCCGAACCGATTCCGCAGGATTCAACGTGATGATTGCGGCATTGCCCGTGACCATCATTACGGCCATTGTTTCGCCGATCACCCGGCCCATGCCAAGCATGATGGCGGCAATGATGCCCGGCAGGGCCGCCGGAACCGTGATGCGCCAGATGGTCTGCAACTTGCTCGCCCCCAACGCCAGCGATGCCTCCTTGTAGGACAGCGGCACCGCCTGAATGGCGTCCTCCGAGATGGACATAATCGTCGGGATGGCCATCAGTGCCAAAAGCAGCGCACCCGTCAAGGCAGTCAACCCCGACGACAGTCCCAAGGCCGTCTTCACCAGCGGCGCCAGCACCACCAGTCCGAAAAACCCAATAACCACCGACGGAATCCCGGCCAGTAACTCGATGAACGGCTTGAGAATTTCCCGCTCGCGGGCTGCCGCCACCTCGGACAGATAGACTGCGCCGATAACGCCAAACGGGATGGCAATCAGTGTGGCGAGGCACGTCACCAGCGCCGACCCTGTGATCAACGGAATAATCCCATAGGCCGAACGCTGGAAGGATACTGGAATCCACCGTGTGCCCCATAGCTCCCGCAAACCGGGATGGACGGCAAACGGTAGGGCTTCTTTGAACAGGAATACAAAAATCAAAATGACAATCAAAATGCTGGTGGACGCCGCCATGAGGAGCAGCAACCGAATGATTCCTTCTTTAAAGCGGCCGCGCGGCATCCTACTTCACCGTTACATATCCGTTTTCGCGGACAATCTTTTCGCCCTCAGGGCTTGTGCAAAAATCCAGAAACTCCTTGCACACACCCGTCGGCTGGCCGTTTGCATACAGGTACAGCGCGCGGGCAATCGGATACGTGCCCGCCTTCACGGTTTCTTCCGACGGCGTAACCGCCGGTGCATCCTCTTTGGCTTTGATTTTCACCATCTTGATCTTGTCGCCTGCTTCGGCCGCATAGCCCAGTCCCACATAGCCGATTGCCGAAGCGTTTGCCGCGGTCTCCTGAATAATCGCCGACGTGGCCGGCATCAAGCGAACCTTGGGACTGTAGTCGGCTTTTTCCAAAACATGCTCCTGGAAAAAGACGTAGGTTCCGGAGCTGGACTCGCGCGACAGCACCGTGATCGCGGCATCGGGCCCGCCCACCTGATTCCAATTCGTCAAAGCGCCGGTATAAATCTTTTTCACCTGTTCCATCGTTAACTCGGAAACGGGGTTTTTCGGATTGACCACAACCGCGATTCCGTCACGGGCGACCGAAAATTCCGTCGGGTGAATTCCCTTGGCTTCCGCGTCCTTTTTCTCCTTTTCATTGATTTCGCGCGATGCCGCACACAGGTCGGTCTGGCCGTTGATCAAAGCGGCGATCCCCGTGCCCGATCCGCCGCCCGTCACAGCAATTTGAACATCAGGGTGCTTTTTCATAAACACTTCCGCCCAGGCGGTGACCAAGTGCACCATTGTGTCGGAGCCTTTGATCATCATAACCTTGCCCGCCGCTTGCGCAGGCTTGGCATCCCCGCCGCTTTTCGGCTTGCTGGTTTCGCTTGGCTTCTGGCACGCCAATCCCCAGACACCAAAGGCGAGGATGAGTAACGCTGGGTGGAACATCTTCTGTTGAATCATGGCTTTCTCCTTTTGGATTTTTAGTCTTTACGCGCTGCGTGAAACCAAATGTCCCTGCTGATTGTTTTCGGCATACGTTTTGGCAGGCTCACAGGACCTCTGCGGCGGACTCTTTCGATGCCTTTTCTGCACAAAGCGGCATCTTTCCCCGTTTTTTCCTTTTTCTTTACCTTTCAAGTCCCAGCAAACAATTATTGGAATGGAGATAATTAAGGAAAAACTAAGACATGGTTAGGAATTGATTAAATGCAAAAACCCGCGCATACTCGTATCGCTAGCTGCCCGGCAAACGGATCGTGAACGTGCTGCCTTTTCCGACTGCGCTCTCAACGCTGACCTGTCCGCCATGCGCCTGAACAATGTGTTTGACGATTGCCAAACCCAAGCCCGTTCCGCCTAGTTTCCGGCTTCGTGCTTTGTCCACTCGATAAAATCGTTCAAAAATTCGCGGCAGGTGCTCTTTTGGAATCCCGCAACCGTAATCTCGGACCGCGATCGTCACGTCTCCGTTTGCTTGTTGTGCCGCGACCTCGACCACGCTGCCCGGCTCGCTGTATTTAATGGCGTTGTCGAGGAGATTTACGATGGCCTGTTCGAGCAATTCGGAGTTGACCCGTGCATAAAGCGACTCCTCGCAAACAGTCTCGATCCGGATTTGCTTGGCTTCGGCTGTGAGGCGGCAGGCTTGGACGGCCGCCTGCACGACCCCGCGCACCAGTCCGCGCTCCAACAAAATCTCGCGCCGCTCGCCCTCCTGCTCGATCCGTGACAAACTCAACAGGTCTTCGATGATCGCTTGAAGCCGCTCGGCATGTTTGGCAATAATTCCCAGAAACCGCCGCGCGTCTTCCGGGTTCTCCATGGCTCCATCCTGTAGCGTTTCCACAAAGCCTTTGATCGAAGTGACCGGGGTTTTCAGTTCATGCGAGACGTTGGCGACAAATTCCCGCCGCAAGTTCTCCAGTTGCCGCAAGCGCGTCACGTCGTTGAGCACAATAACGGCGCCGCTGCATTCACCCCCTTCGCAGTGCAAAGGCGCCCCGCGGGCCTGCAAAGCTCGCTCGCTGCCGAAATTGACGGACAAATCGGCCTCGATCGGCTCGGCGCTGCGCAATGCCCGCGCGACAAATTGCTGTAATCCGGCATGGCGAACCACTTCTTGGATGCTCCGTCCATGAGCGCCGGAAATGTCCACGCCCAGCATCCGTCCGGCGGCTTGGTTGATTTTTAAGACCCGCTCGTCAGCGTCCACTGCCAAAACGCCCTCGACCATTCCCGACAGCACAGTTTCCAGTTCATTGCGCTGCTGGATGATGGCGCGCAGGCGCTCGTCCATCTGCGCTCCCATCCGGTTCATGGCTTCCGCGAGGCTGCCGATTTCCAGCGATTCATAGACCGGCAATTTGTGAGTGAGATCGCCTTGGGCATAGCGTTCGGCGCCGCGCCGAATTTCTTCGAGCGGACGTGCGATCCGCCGGGCAACTCCGTAACTGACCCCTGCACCAAGAAGCGCGATCAGAAGCCCCGCCACGCCAACATGCACATAAAATGAGTGCAGCCCTCTTTCGATGGCCGAGAGCGACAAGGCGGTTCGAACCACCCCAACGATGTTCCCTTCGCGTTCCAGCGGCACGGCCACATACATCATTTTTATCCGCAAGGTATGGCTGTAACGAATGGAGGGCTCGACTCGACCTTGCAGGGCGGCCACAATTTCCGGGCGGTCCGGCTGCGCATGGGGTTCCATGGTTGCCGGATTCTCTTCCGAATCGCCCAAAACCTTGCCGTCGCGCTGGACAACCGTGATCCGTGTGGACGACAGACGCCCGTATTCTTTGCAGAGCGGATCCACGGTCGCTGTGTCCAAGACAACCTCAGAAAACACCTTGCCCAACACACGGGCCCGGGCAGTCAACTCGGCTTCGAGGCGCTTATAGTAAAACTCCCTCCCGTATTCAGCCGCATAGATCGCCACTGTCGCCAAGAGGACAAGCGTGATGAGCAGATAGGACGGATACAGTTGCCACAGCAGGCGTTTGCGCTTCATTGCTTATTCCTTGAAGCGGTAGCCGATCCCGCGAACGGCTTGGATGTATTTGCTGGCCGGTCCCAACTTGCGGCGCAATCCGACGATGTGTACGTCCACCGACCGGTCGGTCACAGGATACACTTCCCCCCGCACCGCTTCGACAATCTGAAATCGGGTGAAGACCCATCCCGGCCGCCGCGCCAGCGTGTGCAAAATCCGAAACTCGGTAAAGGTAAGGTCCACGGGTTTCCCGCCCACCAGCACCTCGTGGCGGCCCGGGTGGATGACCAAATCGTGAATCTGAATCGCCGAATCTTCCTCGACTGCTTGGCGGGCTTTGCGCCGCAGCACCGCTCGAACGCGCGCCACAAGCAGACGCGGGCTGAATGGTTTCGTGATGTAATCATCAGCCCCCAACTCCAGTCCGGTGACCACGTCGGCCTCCTCGCCCTTTGCTGTCAGCATGACAATCGGGATATGCTGGGTCTTGGGATTGGCTTTCAATGTCTTGCAGACCTCGAGACCATTCAGGCCGGGCAACATCAAATCCAAGATCACAAGGTCCGGCATGGTGGCTGTGATTTTCTTCAACGCTTCTTCGCCCGATAGGACGCCGCTGACGGTGTAGCCTTCCTTGGCCAAATTATAGCGCACCAGTTCGAGGATGTCCTCCTCGTCGTCCACAACAAGGATGGTTTCTTTTGGCATGGGATTCCTCCGAAACGCCAGATTCACTCCGGAGGAGAAACTGCAACGGTTATGTTAAGGAATGATTAGTGTTTGGCAAGGATTGAATTGAGAATGAGGGAAAAAGACATCCTGAACGAACGGAGAGTGCCATGGACAGAGTGGCCGAAATGAACAACATGGACGAAGTGGCTGTATCCGTTGCTTTGTCCATGTCGTTCGTTCTGTCCCCGCTATCCATTCCGCCCATTCCTACATCAAACCTTCATCCAATTCTTGTATGCTTTCGGCTCAGCAAAAATAAGAAGAACGGCACTCCTAAAAAGGTCGTAATAATTCCCACCGGAATTTCTGTCCCCGGCCGGATTGAACGCGCCAACGTGTCGCTAATGCCCAACAAAAGGCTTCCGCCCAAAACGGAGGCCGGCAGCAGCAGGCGATGCCGCGGGCCGATCGCCAGCCGCATGATGTGCGGAACAATCAGTCCGACAAAGCCGATAATTCCGCTGACCGCCACCGCCGTAGCCGCCAGAAGTGTCGCCGTGGCCAGCAGAATCCGTTTCAGATTCTCGACCGGCACGCCCAACGCCAACGCCTCGTCCTCTCCCAGCAACAGGACGTCCATATCCCGCGCAAACCAAAAAAGCACCGCTACACCCGCCAGCAAATACGGCCACACCAGCTGAACCCGGTTCCATTCCACATTCTGGAAACTTCCAAGAAGCCAGAAATACACTTGCTGCAATTGGTGAGGCGAAACCATCAGCGTGAACGACGTGACTCCCATGCACAATGCGCCGATTGCCACGCCGAACAGAAGCAGATGCAGCACAGGCACGCGACCAAACCTCGACGCCAGTACATAGACCAGAAACGAAACCGCCAGACTTCCTCCAAACGCCGCAACCGGCAGGGCATGTTCGCCCAAACGCCCGGCCTCCCAGCCCAGCGCCAGCGCCAGTGTGGCTCCCATGGCCGCACCCGGCGCCACGCCGACAATGTACGGGTCGGCCAGCGGATTCTGAAACAAGGCCTGCATGGCCATGCCTGCTGCGGCGAGCGCCCCTCCGACCAGCAGGGCCAAAATGATTCGCGGCAGGCGGATCTCGCGAATGATGGTAATGTGCGTGGCGTACTCGACATCGCCCGGGCGCTCGCGGCCCAGCAAAATTGAAGCAATCTCATGCCAAGCGACCGGTACATCGCCGAAGCCCAGCGAGCCGATGGCCGCCGCGCCCAAAAGGACTGCCAGTCCCGCCAGCAGGATCAATTGTCTAGCGAGTCGTCGTTGGGCCATCGCCCGAAAACCTTTCCGGGTAAATCACCCGCGCCAGTTCTGCGACGGCATCGGCCAGACGCGGTCCGGGACGATAGATTTTGTCGTCGTCCATGACCGCGACACGACCGTTGCGAACCGCCGACAGTTGCGACCAAACGCGACTGGCGCGCAGCCGCTGAAGACATTCGGCCGCATCGCCGCCGCCGCCATGCAATCCGGCAAGGATAACCTCCGGATCGCGCGCGACGATACGCTCGAGGGAAAGAATCGGCCACGGACTGCCGAGGTCTGCCGCCACATTTTCGCCGCCCGCGCGTGCAATGCACTGTCCAATAAAACTGCCGGGCCCTGCGGAGAAATATGGTGCCGAAAGACTGCCGAAATATACCCGCCGCTTCGGTTCAATGCCGCCAATGGCACGGTCCACTTCCGCCAGCGTTTGCTGCATTGCCCGGCAAACCGCCTCGGCCTCGCGCTCGTTGTCCGTTGCCCGCCCAATCCGTCGAATGGCCTGTTGCACCTCATCGAACGTCTCATCGTTGATCGCCGCAAGGAGGGTCAGCCCGCGGTGCGACAGCGCAGCCAGAGTGGGCCGAGGGTTGCCCCGGCTGACCACCACCAAATCGGGCGCGAGCGCCAAAACGGCCTCGATGCTCAGGTCGGTATAGCCGCCGACTTTCGGCAGGCGTGCCGCTTCCGGCGGATAGTTGCAATAACGCGTTACGCCGACTACGCGGTCGCCTGCCCCGATGGCAAACAGCATTTCTGTGACGTTCGGCGCCAGACTGACAATCCGCGTCGGCCGGCGGGCCAATGTCACCGGGCCGCCGAGGGCGTCGGGCAGCGTCAGGGGATATGTTGTTGCCTGAGGAACCGTTGCAGGCAGTACGAGCGCGATGAGAATAGCTGCGTTTGCGAGCGTATTGGGGCGTCGGAAAAACCTTCCGTTCTTTTGCATACTTCAGTCTCAACCACAGCTGGAGGGCTACTTTGTTTTTTTCTCTTCGAGCAGTTTTTCCAAGCGCCGCAATCTCTGCCGCAGCCGCAGATTCTCGGTATCCACCTTGACCAGTTCTCGCAGGAGCGCCGCCGCGTCGGCGATCCGGTTGGTCTGCTCGTAGCTGCCGGCCAGAAGTTCCATGACCGCGCGCGACGAAGGTTCGAGGGCAAGGGCGCGTTCGAGGGCTCTCTGCGCGGCCGCGTCATCCTTCCGGTCCAGATGAATGCGCCCCAAATCATACCACAACGCCGGGTTTTCCGGTTGTCGGCGCGTTGCCCGCTCAAAGGCCTCGACGGCGCCGTCGAGATTACCGACGGCCGCGCGGCATCGTCCGAGGACATGAAGCGCCGCTGCCTCGCGCGGCCTCAACGCCGCCGCCCGCTCGGCGTGCACCAGCGCCGATTTCCAGTCGCGGCGGTTGAATTGCAATAGCGCCAAGGCTAGGGAGGCCTCAAAATTACGCGGATTCTGCTCGATTGCTTTGCTGAAGTATTGCTCGGCTTCCTGCGGCCGGCCCAGCTGCATCATCAGCTGGCCGCGCGCCACCAAAGCCAGCGTGCGGTCGCCTCCGGCCTTCTCCATTTCGTCCATTTGCCGCAACGCCAGATCGTGCCGACCCGCCTCGACAAACAGTGCCAGCCGATAGCCATACGCCGCCGGCAGGGGCGGACGTACCGACTGCGTGGACAACACGTAACCGTCAAGCGCTTGAGGCAAGATCTCGAATCTCTCCAGCGTGGCCGTGCTGACCGCATCGCGCCGCACAAAGGCCACGTCCTCGCGCCCGATGGCCACAAGTGCCCAGTTCTTTCGGTCACGCAACAGCCGGTTGATCAATCCCGGCCATTGCATGTCGAGAACGCACGCAGTGATGGCATGCTTTCGCACAAACCCGTCAAAATCTCCCCGCCCCTCCGTCAGCGCCAGATACGAGGTGATGACATCAAGCGGGTAGATCTGCCCGCGTCCATCTGTCCCGACTTTGCAGGTATCGCCGAGCGTCCACATCAGATAACCGCCGTAGGCAAACGAGTTGAGTAAATTGCCACGCACGTCCATCGCCCGCAGCCGCTCCGCGCTCGCGATTGGATAGCTGTCAGGACGCATGCCGAGACCGAATGTCCGCATCGGGTCAAAGCGGCGATAGAACGCGCCGCTGACCAGCCCGACAAGCAATGCAACCTCGGCCGCGACAAGCAACGACAGGAGTCCCATCGCCAATGCCGGTGTGCAAACGAAGCGTCGAATTGTATTCGGCCAGCGCTCCATTTTCGACATCAAAAGCGCCGCGCTTTCGCAATTTACCGGAATCAGCGCAATGCCCAGCAGCCCTACAATCCGCCATGTGTGCCACGCCTGCCAGCCCAAGACAAGCAGCAGAAGCCAGTGGACAGGGCGGCCTTTGCGCCCGCAGGCGGCCAACATCGCGACAGACAAGATGTAAAATACGACAAACCACGGCCGAAAAAGGATGTGCGGAAAATAGAACAGCGGTTTCCATTCGTAGAGAAACGTCAGCTGGGTCTTCGAGTGAACCACGCCCAACGTGTGGAAAACATACGCCGCACCGTAAGGGTTGAGGAAACATCCGACCGCGCCGATTCCAAGGGCCAGCGCATATCGAAGGAGCGTGGCGGTTTCCGCCGCGCGGCTGTGCCTTTTCCATGCCGCCAAAGCCCATGCCGCCGCCGCTTCCATAGTGAAAAACGCGGCCAGCATCGTGCCCAGCATGAACGCCTGATGAAGATTTGCCCATGCGGCCTGCAAGACTAAAAACGTTGCTGCAATCCGTTGATAACTCCACGTCCGCGCGCGATCCAACAATATATAGCTCAGAGAGAAAAACAGAAATGTTACCAGTTCCGGCCGCATCAGCAAGCGATGGTAAAGAAACATAAGCGAGATCAGGAACTGCCCCGCGATCAACCCCGCCGGATAGCGTCGCCGAAGCGCCACCCACCACAAGGCAAACAGACCGACAACCAAAACCAAGCGCAGCCACACAAAGATCGAATAGCCGCCCACGCGATACAGCAGATATACCAAAACTTGATAGAGCCAGTACTCGGCGATCCACGGCCGCCCGCCTGTCAGATAGGAAAAGGGATCGGCGTGCGGCAGGCCGTCGGCCCAAATCAGGCGCCCAACGGCCATTTGCCACATGATGTCATAGTCTTGAAGCGGGAAAAGCGCCGCAGCACCCACTATGGCAAAGGCCAATATTAATGTGGCATATTCGAGCCGGCGTTGCATGGAAGTTCCCTTATCCAATTCCCGTCCTCGCACTGCCTATATAAGGGATTTTTTCGGCAATCAGCGGCCGCTGCGCCGCGCATTTCTTTCTGCCTATGCGCATTTCATTTGGTTAAATGCTGCCGGCTTCGCGGGACAGAACAAACCGTTCAAACGCTTCGTAGCTGATCGGAACCGCCTCGCGCGTCATGGCTGCAATGGCTTCGGCGTATTGGCGGATTTCATACTGCGCCGTCGGGTGCATGCGCAACTTCAGAAAGTTCATCAGCGACCGCAGGTTCACCGTCCAGAAAAACTCCGTGTAGAACGACGTGCCCAACAATCCGCGCCAGACCTCGCGCGCTCGTGCGCGCTGCTCCGGCCCGCCCGATGCCTTGGCCACCAAACGCTCATATGTCGCATAGGCGTGATGCAAGGCTTCGTTGTAAGCCGCCAGATCGTCGGCCGTATAGCCTTCGGGCAGCGTTGAAAAATCGGGCACGAAATACTCCTCGTCAAACCGCCGATAGCGCGCTGACCGCTCGTTGAAGCTCCCGATGCGGTGGCGGAACCATTGCCGCGCCACAAACAGAGGGCACTTGACGTGGAACTCGAACACGACTTTCTCAAAGGGCGTTCCATGGCCGTGTTCGATTAGAAAGTGAATGAGCTTGCGGTCGCGTTCCGGGTCATCCGACACCGTGCCTGTTGAAACCCGCACCGCCTCGACCACCCGCCGGTCGCTGCCCATTTGATCAATTAGGCGGACAAAACCTTTGTCGAGAACGCATTGTTTGGCAATCACGGAAAACACTCCATTATTTTGCGGCAGCGGGGCGTTTGGGCTGCGGGATTACGGCCATAGTCGGACTGGGTTCCGGCAGCTCGTAGGCAAACATCGAACGCTCGCCGGCCAAAAGCCGGATGCCCGGCAGCCCGCGCAGAAAGTGATACAGGGCATAACATTCGAGCGCGAACGGTGGAAAGCCGAAAAACCCCAGATAGGGCATCTCGAAAATCTTCATTTTGTCGAACGGCGCCGGCACGGTGTAAATCCATTTGATCCCCGCCCAAAAATTCCAGAACTCCCAGAATCCCCCGCAGATCATCCCGGCCACAAGGATTTGCAGGAACAGCGACAGACGTCCTTTCGACATTGCGTGCAGGAGCGAAGGCCGGCCTGCCCGAAAATTGATCGGGTCGAGGATAAAGAAAAAGGCCAGCCAAATCAGCGGAAACGCCTGCCGCGGAAACATCATCGGCAGCGACAAACAGGCCAGTCCGATTAGAATAAGAATGTCGAACTTCGTTTGGGTCATCCGCCACGGACGGATCGAAACCCGATGCAGCCAGTTGTTGCTGCGGCGCGACCACACACGCACCAGTTCGAGCGTGATGAATTCGGCCGGCAGCACTGTGGCAAACGCGATGAAATACAACGGCAATTTCCAATGCTCATACGGATATGGAATGGGGCCTTCGGGCGTGATTTTGACGTAATGCCAGTTTTGCAGCCGCAGATTGAACCCCTCGAAAATTTCCCACACAAACCACGACAATGGCAGCATCAGCAAAAACTCACCGAACCGGTTGCTCAAAAGCGACCGCCCGCGAAACCGGTACACCAGCGAGTCCATAAATGCGATATAACTATACCATGCAAAATCGTAGTAGTGCGAGTAGAACGGGTCCACGCGAAATGCCATCAGGAGTGTCGCGGCGAGGAACACCGCCACTGCCGTCGGGCCATACCATCGCAAGCCAAGAATCATTTGCCTGTCCTCTCTGACCGATCTGTCCTGTCCGTCCTATCCGTCCTATTTCCATCCCGCCGACCAGAAACCGCTGTTTCCACCCTGTCTTACATGGTCAAAAGCAACTCCAACATTTCCCGGTCCAGTTGGTGGCCTTCAAAGTTCTCATATTTCACATCCTTGCGTCCGCTGTCAATCCAGCCGAACGACCCGCGCAGATTCCACATCGCCCAGCCGATGCCGTAGTCTTTCAGCATTGAAAACAAATCGCGCTGAAACGCCAGCACGACCTTGTGCGGCGTGCGGTTATACACCCCTGTTTCGCCGCAATGTACGCCGATACCTTTTCGCATGGGCTCCAGCCATGGCCGGTAGCGGTTGTAGAGATAGTCGCGGTCCCAAAGGGTATTGCCTTGTTTCAGCGGCCATGTCGGCTCGGGCCACTTGTCCGAACCCTTGGCCCAGGACGCCCGATAGTGGGTCAATTGGAATGGCTGATAGGTGTGAAGGCTCAACGGCAACTTCAGATCGTCGAGTTCCGGGATGGGATCGTTGGCCACGGAAAGCCCGTCGGCGATGATCATGCGGTCGGGGTCTTCCTCGCGGATGGCCTTGACCATGCGCCGTGCCACCTTCTCGTGATTCTCGCGCGTCATGCCGCCGCTGCCGGGCCGCGGCGGCTCGTTCCATAGATTAAAACTCAATCGCGACGACGGAATGCCCTTGTAACGCTTGGCAAACATGCGCCAGTGGAGTTCGCAGATGTCTTGCGCCTCGGCGTCGGTCCACAAATTGAACGGCTCCAGTTCGGGATTGTTGATGCAGTAGCCGGGTGCGCGGTGAAAATTGATCGAAACATGAACGTTGTATTGACGGCCCCACTCAACCGCTTGGTCAATTTCCTTGAGGGCCGACTCTTTGAACGCCCGCCGGTCGGGCATCTGGCACCAGAAGCGATAGTCCATCGGCAGCCGCACGAAGTCCATTTTCCAGCGAACCAGCCACTCGAAATCGCGCTCGACAAACGGCTGATTGGGCTTGTCACCCTTGGACCCTGCTGAAAACTTCTCCAACAGATTTGCGCCGCGCCAACGCGGCAAGGGGTTCTTCGGAATGGCTGGACTGCTTTCGGCGCCCGAAACGGTTCTGGAAAGGTTCACAAGGGCCGCAGCGGCTATTGCTCCACCAATTCCGCCCATCCATTCGCGCCGGGTTGTTTTTTGTTTGATCTTCATGTTGCTGCCTCCGGTGGGTATGTGGCACAACCTGTAGGCTGTGATTGTCGTTGGAGACTGTACACCAAAGGGTGAACTGCATACGGCACGCTGAAGTTTAGGCTACGAAGAGCGAGCTAGAGATTGAACTCCATGCTTTTGGCTTTCGATTGCCAGCCATTTCAACTTGAAGCTCCCTTAGTGCTTTTCCGACGCAATCTGCTCTGCATATTGCATCGGCGTCAAGAGATTATCCAGTTCCTGCGGGTCTGATATTTCGATGCGGATCATCCAGCCGTCGGTCCAAGGGAGCCGTCCGACCACGCCCGGATCGTTCGCCAGAGCCGGATTGACTTCGATTACCCGACCGCTGACCGGCGCAAAGAGGTCATAGACGGCTTTGACCGCCTCGATTACGCCGAAGGGCTTGCCTTGTTCGACAACTGTTCCCACGGCGGGCAATTCGACGAATACAATGTCGCGGTTCAGCGCCTCGACGGCGTATTCGCTCACGCCGGCGGTGGCCACATTGCCCTCGACTCGCGCCCACTCATGGGTTTTCAGGAAGCGAAGGTCTTTGGGAATATCCCTACAGTGCGTCTCCTTTTTATTGCATAGTGTTCACCCAATGCGTTTGCCCACTTCGTTCGATTTGTCTGCCTATTGGTCCAATTAAATTCCCCTGGTCAAATGCTTTGCATTCTTTTTCGCGAATAAAACGGCCGGCGTACAACGCGCGCTGCACACTTGCGCCCCCGAATCTCCACCGCCAGAACCGTCCCTTCCTTTGCATAAGGCGGCCCGACATACGCCATGGCAATCCCTTGTAGCAGCGTCGGCGAGAACGTGCCACTGGTCACTTCTCCAATTGCGGTCTCGCCGGCATACACCTTGTAGCCGCTTCGCGGGATGCACTTTTCGCTCATCACCAAGCAACACAAGCGGCGCGCCGGCGCATTGTATTTTTGCACCAACGCCGACCGCCCCATAAAGTCTTCCTTGTCCATCCGCACAAACTTTCCCAGCCCGGCCTCGAACGGCGTCGTTTCATCGTTCAACTCGTTTCCATAAAGCGGCATGGACGCCTCAAGACGCAGCGTATCGCGTGCCCCAAGTCCCACTGCCACCAGATCGCCTATTTTCTTGTCGGGCGTCATCAACTTCTCCCATACGGCCTCGCAGGCACCCGCGTCCAGATACAACTCAAATCCATCCTCGCCCGTGTAGCCCGTGCGCGAAACAAGCATCGGCACCCCGGCGACTTCGGCGGGAGCAAAATGATAATAGCGAATGGCGCTCAGCGGGAATCGCGTTTCTTCCTGTAAAATGGCCACCGCCTGCGGCCCTTGAATGGCAATCATAGCCAAGCGGCCGGAGGCGTCCTCGATCTCCACACTATAGCGGTCGCAATGATCTGTCAGCCAGTCCATCACCTTGAGGCGGTTGGCCCCATTGACCACAAGCATCACTTCGTTTGTGTTTCGATACACCGTGATGTCGTCCACAATACCGCCTTGCGGATTGCAAAGAAAACCGTAGTCCACCTGCCCTTCAGCCATTGCCTTGACGTCGGCGGTTGTCATCCAATGGGCGAACGCCACTGCATCGGGCCCGCGCAGGCAAATCCGTCCCATGTGGCACAAGTCGAACAGACCCGCCGCACGCCGGACTGCCAGATGCTCATCGGTAATACTGGTGTATTGCAGGGGCATCAGCCAGCCGTGGAAATCCGTCATGCGGGCGCCGTGCTCTTGATGCCAGCGGGTCAGCGGTGTTTCGTTCATTTTGATGCAAAACCGTTTGACGACAATAAGGGTGGTGTCCGGCAAACATGAATCGAGCGGCATTGCACCTTTCAGGGAGGCGGTTTTCAAGCAAGAAGTGGAATCCGTTTGCTTCGCAGGTGCATCTCCCGAAATCGGCAGAAGGTTTCCGCGAGCACCAGCAAGCCGCCGCGTGATGCCGAAAAATCCCCCGCATAGCGCCAAGGGCTTTGGAGTGCGGCAGCCGTGCTGCCGCTTTGATAAAATCGTCCGTCGTCAGACAAAGCGTCGGTGCCGGGGAAAGAACGCAGGCGTGGCGGGTTTCGGTCTGTAACAATAGGAAGCGGCAGCATGGCTGCCGCACTCCAAAGCGGGAGAATCTCCCTTGGCTTGTTAGAGAGGTTGAGGGCGAAGGGATCTTTGACATGGTTTGTGGAATGAACCGGCATCGAATGGCATATCCGGTGCGTCGGGGCGAAATGCGGCAAACCCGAATCAGTTGGCACACGGAATACGCAACCCATCCGTTGCGATGTGCTCATCGCTGATGTGCGCAGCCCGAACTTCTTTGGCCAATCATGGTTTGTTCGGAGCGGTTTGGGTTTCGGCGAGGAGTTTTTGAATCTGCTTCAAAGGGCCGTCGGCGCCAAGGCGCTTGAGCGCGCGCAGGTCGGACTGCGCGAGCGCAAATTCGCCGGCGGCGATCAGCAACACGGCGCGATTGGCGTGCGCCTCGATGTGGTCGGGATTGATGGCAAGGGCGCGGGAGTATTCTTCGAGAGCGCGCTGATAGTCGCCGGCCTGCCCATAGATCAGCCCGCGGTTGTTGAACGCCTCGGCGAGGAGCGGATTTATTTCGAGGGCTTTTGAGTAATCCGCCAGAGCGGCTTCGTTGTCGCCTTTGTCGGCATAGGCGTTGCCCCGATTGACATAGGCTTGAGCATAGTTGGGCCGGAGCTCGATGGCGCGTGTGAAATCGGCAATGGCGCGATTGGGGTCGCCTTTGCCGAGGTAGGCGTTGCCGCGGTTCAGATACACGTCGGCATAGTTGGGCAGGAGTTCCAGAGCCTTGTTGCAATCGGCGATTTCAAGGTCCCATTCACCGAGGTTTTCATAGGCGGCAGCGCGGCTGAGATAGGCCCCGGCGCTGTCGGGCCGCTTGCGGGTGGGGTCATCCCAGATTGCCAGAGGCGACCGGTAGTCGTGGTTTCGAAGCAGCGTCAGTACGCCGAGTACGAGCGAGCAAACAGCGGTGGCGGAAATAGCCCATGCTCGGGCGCGACTGCGGCGCACGGCTTCGGGAAGCGCCGAGAGGCCAAGCAGTCGCCGGCCGACAGCGGCGGCCGAAAACACCACCAACGTTACAATGGCCGCCAGCGGCAGATACATCCGCTTTTCGGCGACGGTTTGCGTGACCAGCGGAACGATGGATGAACTGGGAGCGAGAACGACAAAGAACCACGTGCCGAGGAAGCCGACCCACGGCCAGCGGAAATAGGCGGCAAGTGTCCCCCCCGCCAATGCGGCCACAACCACAGCATAGGGAATAATTTCGGCCGGCGTGCGCGCAATCCACGTGCCATAGTGTACGATAAACCCCGCAGGCCAGAATGTCAGGCGCAGGTAGCGACAAATTGCCCAGAACTGCGTGCGGGCGTATTCCCACCACGTCATGCCGAAGCCAAAGCCGGCCGCACCGCCGCGTGCGCCCGACGCGCGCGCGAGGATCAACGCCAGAAGCAACCATGTAGCTGCCAAGCCGGCATACAAACCCCATCGCCGCCGAAATACTTCCTTCCATGAACCCGCCACGAACACGCGGTCATATAAAAGCACCATGACGGGCGCGGTGACCATCGCTTCCTTGCTGCCCATGCCGGCCAGACACGCGGCAATGGCCGCGCCATACCACTGCCAATGCTGCCGGCCCTCGCTGCCGTGTCCCCGAATGCAAAAATAAAGCGTCAACAGATAGAACATCGAGAACAGCGACTCGGTGCGCTGGATGATATACGTGACCGCCTCGGTGTTGAGCGGATGAAGTGCCCACAGAAGCGCCACCGGAACGGCATAGGCGAGAGAATGAGAGCCGAAGCGGTCGGAGAATTTGGGCAGCAGAAGCGTCCGACGGACGATACCGAAAAGCGCGAGGGCCGAGACGATGTGTATGCCCAGATTGAACAAGTGGTAGCCGCTCGGCCGCAAACCGCCCAATGCATAATTGATGGCCAGCGTCAAATTGACGACAGGGCGGTTCTGGACGGCAACGCCTTCGCCCGGCGGGGAAAAAACAAGATCCAGCCGGCTGAGCCGCCGGATGGTCGGATTATAGGGAATGGAATGCAAGTCATCAAAGATGAACTCCCCCGACAGACTGTTGCTGTAGGCAATGCAGATGGCCATGACGATGAGCGCAGCCGCGGCGAGCGGCGGGTGGTTGCGCAGGATGCGGAAACGGGGTTTAGGCGCGGCCATCGGGTGCGGCGCCGGCTCGTCGGTCTTTTTTGCCTTTTGCGCTTGTTTTCGGCGTTTGGTCATTCACAATATCCGCTGTGGGTATCGCGTGCACGGCCTCGGACGGATATAAAGGACGAGAAGGCGCGATATACGCAAGGGACAAATTTGGTGTGAAGGAATCCATCGCCGGAAGATTTCGACGGCGTCGGAAAACCAAGTCCGGTCGGGGTGGAACCCGACCCTCCACGGTGTCCGAGGCGAAATGAGGGGGAAAACTGAAATCCGGAATCAAACGGTCGGGGTGGAACCCGACCCTCCACGGTGTCCAAGATGAAATTAGGATAATAGAATCATACATGCCTTCATGACAGGAAACACACATCATGACCGACAGCACCCGACTGCATGACCCGCAACCTCTGCCCGCGCTGCCGAGTGCACGCCTCTCCGCCGTCTGGGTTGTGGCCGTCTATGGCCTGTTCTTTCTCTCCGGCATGACCAGCCTGATTTACGAGGTTCTGTGGGTGCGGAAATTCGGGCTGGTCTTTGGCGTCACGACCTATGCCGTCAGCACGGTGCTGGCGGCGTTTTTTGCCGGGCTGGCCGTCGGCAGCTTTCTGGCCGGACGGCTAATTGACCGCACCCGTGTCCACCCGCTTTGCGTCTATGGCGGCATGGAGGCGGTGATTGGTCTGTATGCGCTGATGCTGCCGCATTTTTTGGATTGGGTCGAAAACCTCTATCCGGTTGTCTATGAAAGCCTTTCAGAAAGTTTCGGCCTGTTCACTTTGTTTCGCTTTGCTGTGTGTTTTGCGCTGCTTGCCGTGCCCACCACGTTGATGGGCGCGACATTGCCCGTGCTGAGCAAACTGCTCGTTTCGCGCGAGACGCAACTGGGCGTCAATGTCGGCCGGCTGTATGCGGTCAATACCTTCGGGGCGGTTGCGGGAACGGCAGGCGCGGGTTTTTTTCTGCTGCCGACATTTGGCGTGCCGGAAACTACCTTGATCACGGCGGGCGGAAACTTTGTGCTGGCTGCGGGAGCCGTGTTGCTTAGCCGCGTGCCGGCGTTTCGCGCTGTCCCAGAGCGAACGGCTGCTTTCAAGTCTGAGCGGTTCGAGACGTCCGACTCCACCGACCGCCCCCTTGCGCTGTTTCTCGCTTTTATTTCCGGGCTGACCATTCTTGCCCTTGAAGTGGTGTGGACGCGCAGTCTGATTCTTATTCTCGGCTCGACGACCTATGCGTTTTCCATCATGTTGACGGCGGTGCTGGTGGGAATTGCACTCGGCAGCGCCGTGTTTGCACACGTTGCCGACCGCGTCAAGCAGCGTGCGGTGTGGGCGGGCATGCTGTTGTTTCTGGGCGGTGCCTGCGCGGTGTTCGGGCCGGCGGTGATGAACCGTCTGCCGTTTGTTTTTCTGCGGCTGTACGACTGGGCGGAGGGACGATGGACGCTGATTCTTGTCGCACAATTTGCGGTTTGCTTCCTTCTGGTGTTTATTCCGACATTTTTTTCGGGCGGCAGTTTCCCGCTTCTGGTGCGGCTGCATTCGCGGGGCGAATCGCGCGTGGGCCGAACCGTGGCCGACGTGTATGCCATGAACACCGTCGGCGGCATTGTCGGGTCGCTCTTGGGCGGATTTGTTCTCGTCCGCTCTCTGGGATTGCAGCCGGCGCTGACGGTCGCCGCATTGACGCTCATGGCTCTGGGGGGCGTGCCGGCCGTGGCTCTGGCGCGCGGACGGGGCAGTGGGGTTGCACGTACGGGGGTTGCCGCCGCAATGCTGATGCTGGTTGTCGCCCTCGGCGTATTTCACCCGCGCTTTGACACGAAGTTATTATTCGGCGGATGGGGGCCGTTTGCCGGCGGCTACAATGCCGGCCGCACCACCGGCACTACGGTGGATGTAACCGACCGCCACATGTCGCGACTACTCTACCACAAGGAAGGCGTTTCCGCGTCGGTGGATGCCATCGAGACAGCGTGGGGCGACCGGATTCTTTCGATCAATGCCCAGCCGGTCGCGACGACCTACCTTTGGGATTTGCGCCTGCTGAAAATGATCGGCCATCTGCCGGTGCTGCTCCATGACAATCCGCAGGACGCCCTCGTCATCGGCATGGGGGCGGGCGTGGCTGCCGGCGTCATGGCCGGCTATGCATCGCTGCGCGAGGTAACCGTGGTCGAGCTGTCGGAAGAAGTGCCGGGCGGGGCTGCGCAATTTGCCGGGTGGAATTATGACGTGCTGAACAATCCGAAACTGCGGATTGTCATCAACGACGGCGCCAACTACGTCAAAGCCGTGCGCAAGCAGTTCGATCTGATCGGTTCCGATCCGATTCATCCCTTCTTGCTGGGCAATGGCACGCTCTATTCCGTCGAACATTGGCAGGCCTGCCGCGACCGTTTGCGCGAGGGCGGCGTGCTGGTGCAATGGCTGCCGATGTATCAGTTGTCGGCCGAGGATTTCGCCACGGTGATCCGAACGTTTGCCGAGGCTTTCCCCAATGCGACCGTTTGGTATTCGGGCATTGACGTAATCCTGATCGGCATTAAAGGCGAGCGCCGGATAGACCTTGATCGGATGGCCGCTCACATGCGCGACGAGACGATGAGGGCGGACCTTATCAGTCTGGGCGCCGCCGAGCCGTCAGATGTTCTGGGCTGGCTGGTGGGCGGGCCGTTACAAATCGAGAAGATAGCGGCGCGCGGCGCCGTCAACCGGCTGGACTATCCAGTGTTGGAGTTCACCGCCCCGAAGGCAATTCTTCTGCGCGGGGTTTCGGCCACCATCCCCCTGCTGATTGACGCGGTGAATCAAACATCGGATACAGAGTTTTGCCGGCTGGTCGAAGCATTGGTCAAAGGCCCGCAGCCGCAGGCGGTTCTTGACGCAGCCGTTGTGGCGCGCCACGCGCAGTATTGGGT
>JAOAGV010000046.1 GCA_026415575.1 Candidatus Sumerlaeia bacterium | reverse complement strand
AAAGGTGATAGCCCGCATTTCTCACAACACCTTCGGTCGCAAAGACGGAGATATCCCTCGTCAGCGGCCAGAGATTTGCTGCCTAACCGCCGAAGGTGGATGGCCAGTCAACCGTTTCATGCTTTGGCTAATATGTAGTCCCTGATTTGGTGTGGGGAATCGCGGGAAAAACTCCCGCTAAGGTGAAGCTACATACGCTGCTGACAATGCTCCACGGGGTATTGCAACGGATAAAAAATCGAGAATAGTTCTTATTCTTGGCTTGATTGCCGCAGCCTGTCTTTCCCATACTTTTTTTCGGTTGCGAAGGTCCGCTTCGCACGTGGGATTTTGCCGCATGCAGCAATTCTACGTCTGGAAACTCTTCGACCGCGTTCTAGCCCCGTTCGAGCAAAGCTATGTCGAACTGGCCGCTTTTCTCGGTTTGTGCATTCTGGCCACGGCGGCCATGTTGGTTCGCCGGCGACGCCAAGTCTGGCGGTTCGTCATCCAAGCGGTCAGTTTGATTGTTTTCTTTCTGGTTGTCAGTTCCTGCCTAGGTGTTTTCGGACTGATCCGCAACGCTTTTCTTGGTCTCCGGCTTCTCAGCGAGCAGGACGACCTGAGCGCCTTTTACTGGATGAGCATGACGATGGTGGCCGTGGGGGCGGCTTTTGTCGGCGGAGCGGTTTTTTGCGGATGGATTTGCCCTCTGGGGACTTTGATAGACGCCGCCGACTGGCTGGCCCGCCCAATTCACCGGCTCCGCAAAATAGCAGAAAACACTTCCCGGAAAAACCATCTGCAGAAGTCGTTGGAATCTCCCGTTTCCACTCCAAAATCCAAGAGTCAAAATCTAAAATCCCTCCGCTACGGCATCCTTGTCGCCGTCCTTGTGTCCTCGATCTTCGGTGTGCTTCTGTCGGGATTTTTTTCGGCCATTCCGGTACTGACGCGGGGGATGATGTTCACGGCGGGGCGGCTGCAGCTGGGCTTGATGAAAAATTGGGCCCAATTGAGGCCGGAAAGCTGGACGTTCCATCTGTCGGTGGCTTTGTTTGCGGCGGTTTTTCTGCTGACGGTCTTTGGGCGGCGGTTCTGGTGCCGGCATCTGTGCCCGACCGGTGCGATGTTTTCGGCGGCAAGCCTGCTGCGGTTGACCGAGCGAAAGGTCGAGGGCCGGTGCAGTCAATGCGGCCGATGTGTTGAGGTGTGTTCATTCGGAGCCATCGAGCCGGACTTTTCCACACGCCCAACGGAGTGCGCATTCTGCCAGACCTGCGCCCGCGCCTGTCTGTCCGCAGCGATTCGCTTTCCGATGAGGCCGATTGTAGCAGAACGCGCGACCATGACGCGCAGGGTGGGGGCGCCCCCGCTTCTTTCCCGGCGCGGATTTGTTCTATCGGCCGCCGGCGGTGCAGCGTTTGCCCTCGCCGTGCGTTCCGGACTGGCCGATGGATTTCACCCCCGGGCCAAGCTGCTGCGTCCGCCCGGCAGTGTGCCCGAAGATCAATTTCTCGATCTATGCATCCGCTGCGGTGAATGTTTCAAGGTCTGTCCCGGCCCCGTGCTGCATCCGGCCGGACTGGAGGGCGGCATCGAGGCGCTATGGACGCCGGTCGTGGTGCCCACCCATGCCGGCTGCCATCAGGATTGCAACTTCTGCACGCTGGTCTGTCCGACGCGGGCGATCCGCCCGCTGCCGATCGAGGTCAAACGCAAAACCCGCATGGGTCTGGCCGTGATCAAGCCGGGGTTGTGTTTGCCCCATCGCGGCGAACGCGACTGTCAATTGTGCTACGATGAGTGCAAGGCGGCCGGCTATCACGCCATCGAAATGCGCGAGATTACAATAGATACCGGTAAAATTCCGGCGGGGATTTTCTCAGAGGAGGAACTCGACCGGATGAGCCGAATCCGCGCGCCGTTTGTTGACCGCGAAAAATGCGTCGGCTGCGGCTTGTGCGAATACCGCTGTCACACGGCGCTGGTCAAACAGCAAAAAATCCTTCCAGAGCGGGCCGTGGTAACGCTGCCGGAGAATGAAGACCGATAAGGCAGAAAAGAACTCAAGAACAGAACGGACGACTGGACACAGTGTACGACACGCAACGCACAACGCCCCACCCACGACTTCCAACTCACTTCCTATACATTCCCCACCTTCGCCGGTTCTTGAATGCGTGAATCCAGTGATACCATGGCGAGAGATAGTATCGAAAGCGCAGGAGCGTGGTATCGGGCATAATCATCACGCGGGGAAGAAAATACAGTTGGGCGTAGGTGGCGCGGTTGTCGCGGATTGTAGAGACCGCCCCGACGTAGCGCGCCCGAATCGCCGCCTGAATGACCTCCCGCGAAAAACTGCCGTGGGGATAGCTCAGCCAACCGATCGGGCCGCCGACCACTTGCTCAAGAATGCGCTTCGACTCGACCAGTTCGCGCTCGCATTGCTCGGGCGCAACTTCAGCCAGTCGGACATGTTCGCGCGTGTGCGACCCGAATTCGATTCCCGCAGCGGCCATTTCGGCGATTTCGGCCGGATTCAAATGGCGCTGCGTCGAAGGCGACGCGCCGGCGTCGGCTGGACTGTCGCCAATCTTGCCTGCGGTAATAAAAATGGTCGCCGGAAAGCCGTACTGCTGCAGGACAGGGAAGGCGTGGGCGTAGTTGTCCGCCCAGCCGTCGTCAAACGTGATGGCCACGGACTTGCGTGGCAGTCGTTCGCTGCCCAACAGGTCCGCCCTTACCTCGTCGAGCGTGGCAACATGGTAACCGCGGCGGGCCAGCCAAGCCATTTGCGCTGCAAAAAAATCGGGGGCAACATAGAGCCCTCTGCGTTCATTGCCCACCGGCGGAACCGGGGCCACATGATGGTAGGTGAGAATCGCGGTCACGACAAGGGAAAGAGGGCCATTGGGTGATGAAAGGTGAACAAAGCCGGTGCAATCCGGCAAGAAACCGTATGCAAAAATTCAAACGCCGTTGCCATTCCGCATTTGCTGTCTCGGCTTCTGCTTTAAAAAATAGGGATTTCTGGATAGAACTTGTGTATCCAGCCGTCAAAGCCCAGACAACGTCCGGCGCGGCTGAGCGCCAGAACCAGCAGCGATGTAATAAACAAGATATTTAGCATCGTATAGGGGAAGCCCAGATGCCACGTAGCAATCAGATAGTTGATGCCCAACAGAATTCCGAGGCCCGACACCCACGGCACCAAGACGCCCAGAATCAATACCGCCCCCAAAGCCAACTCGCCCACCGCGACCAGCGTGGCATACAAAGCCACGTTCGGTAATACCGCATGTTCAAGAAAGGCGCGATACCAAGGGAACATCTGCACGGTGCGCGGTTCCTGATCCCCTGTGCCATAGACCTTGCGCTGCTCGTCCATCCACACACGCAGGATTAGGTCCAGCGGAACAGTTTTGCTTTGAGTTTCCTGTTTTCGGCTGGGTATATAGCCTTGCTGCACTTTCTGATATCCCTCCCAGACCAACAAACCACCGAGGCTAAGACGCAGCACCAGAAGAACGACCAGAGGTGTTTGCTCTTCAGTCAGCGAGGCAAAGAAGGCCGTCATGGACATCTCCTTCGATGGCAAATGTTTTGCGGTAGAAGCCGCCGCTGCCCGTCGTGGAAACGGGTCAAGGACACAAACCATTGAATCCGATTGTTGGACACTGGGCCAGATGTCCGCCGTTTGCAACCGGTCTGGCGCATTAGGTGGACAGAATCGAGGCAGCGGTCAAGAGAAAATCTGGCTTATAGCTGTTTGAATCCTATTAAAATAGCGGAACACAGGCCGATCGGCCCAGCCCTCAATCCAAAATCGAAAATCAAAAAAAAACAAAACATCAAGAAGCGGCGGACTTTTCTTCCATTTCCAACTCAAACCGATGGAGGATATAGGGAGAGCAGCGCGGGGTCGGTCCCGCCTGCGAGGCGACATAAGCTCCCGCCAGATTGCCGTAACGCGCCACCTCGGCAAACGGCGCCCCTTCGAGCAACTTGGTCACCATGGCTGCCGTAAAGGCCCGCCCCGCACCCACCGTATCCACCACGTCCACAAGAAAGCCGGGCGAGCAGACCTCGGCATCCGGAGTATAGAGGGTGCAGCCGCGGCTGGCGCGCGTGACGGCGATCAGCAAAATGCCGAATGAGTCCATGAGTTCGCGCGCAAAGTCGCGGTCCGATGCACCGCCGCGTTGAAACATGGTTTTTACCAGCCGCCACTCATCTTCGTTGGCGCGCATGACGCGGCTGAATTCCAACGACTGCCGGATGATCTCGACCGAATAATAAGGCCGGCGAAGGTTCAGATCGCAGAGAATCAACACATCCTTTCGCGCTTTGCGGGCGGTTTCGAGCAGCTGCCGGATGGCCTCGCGCGCGACTTTATTCCGTTGCGCCAGAGTGCCAAACCACAACACGTCAGCCTTGCGCACCAGCTCGTGCTGGGCTTGCGTGGCCGCGAGGTAATCCCATGCTGCCGGTTCCGGAATGACAAAGGCCGGCTCGCCGAATAGGTTCACCTCGATCTGAGCCGTTCCGGTCGGCCGGCTGAGGTCCACTTGTATATGATCGCATGTCAAGCCCATGGCTTGAATGGACTGGAGCAGTTCGCGGCCGAGAGGATCGTTGCCGACGCGGCTGACAATCGTGGCCTCATGGCCAAATTGCGAGGCGTGGAAGGCGAAGTTGAACGGCGCGCCGCCGACGTGTTTGTCCGCACCGATAATATCCCAGACCACTTCTCCAAGGGCGACGATGCGCTTGCGATGCGTGTTGGTCATACTGTCCTCGTTTTAAAAATTGCGCATCCCCGACCCAACCGACAAACCAAGTGTTGTATATGCCGCGATTGCAGCACTGTCAAGTCGCGCTTCGCCCAAGGCCAAGCAATTGGGGCGTCTCCCGGAATCGGGAGAAGGTCATTCGATCACGCTTTGGTATCTTTGGCTGGAAGGATGAAAAGGAAACGGCCTCATGCAGCCCGCTTGTCATTATGCACAAAATCGGCCGACGCTGTGGACTGTGGGAGCCATGCTGCCGCTTTCTTTTGTGACAAACCCAGACCCGCCAAGCGTGGGTTTTCCCCCGCAGCGCCAACGCTTTGTCTGACAACGGACGACTTCAGCAAAGCGGCAGCATGGCTGCCGCACTCCAAAGCCCTTGGCGAGGTGCGGGATGTTTTTTCGGGAGATGCACCCGGACGCGGCCGACGGACGCGATTTTCTCTTGATTGTGGCGCGGGGCCTGCCGACCATGCGCGGGTTGCTCGATTGCACCAAAGGGCAAACGTCTTTTTCGAGGAGGTTGTTTCCGAATGGCCGCAATTATTGATGCGGAAAAGTGCACCGGCTGCGGCGACTGCGTGGACCAATGTCCCCTGAACGCCATTTCGCTGGACGACGAACCGAAGGCCGTCATCAACGAAGACGAGTGCACGGATTGCGGGACATGCGTCGAGGCCTGTCCCAGCCAAGCCATCTCGATGCCCACCTGACCGGGGCCGTGCGCAGGCGCGGGGCGCAACGCACAATAGCGCCCCGCAGTCTGCCCAAGCCAAAACCCGCCCCTGCCCACGGCTGCGACCAGGCGTGTCCGCGATTGTTTTGGAGAAAGGATTTCTCTCATGCCTTTCAAGCCGACAATGTGTCCTTGCCGCACTGTGGGATTGCGTCTTGCTGCCGGCGTTCTGGCAGTTGCCCTGTGCGGTCTTTTGGCCTGCCGTCTGCCCCAAGGCCGGCTGGCAGGCTTTCTGGGAGCGCGACAGGCGGCGCCGGATTCTGCGCAAACGGCAGAAGAAACAAGCCCGACCGCCTATGTGAAGATGCCGCTTTTGCCCGGCTGGCTCCATTTTTCCAAAGGCGGCGCGCTGATCCGCCAGTCCATTGAAGCCTATGGGGGCAGCAAGGCCGCGGCTGCGCTCCGCGAAGGGCTCGAAATCGAGGCCGTGTGGAAAACGCCCGAAGCCGACCGCGTGGCCGAAGACCCCGCCCTCATCCAGATGGTGGTCGGCCCGCCCATGCGGATTCGCATTCACTTTACCAAAGTGGATCAGGTGTTTGCCGCGGGGGATCAGGGACCATGGGTGATGATGGGAGGAAAAGGCGACAAGAGCCCGGAGTTTGTCGGCCGCGCGCAATTCACCGCCGCGATGATGGCCTTCTTTCTCTCGCTGCCGTTCAATCTCAAAGACCCCGGCGTGGTCATCCGCGACGTGACAACGCGGACCTACGCCGGCGATACGTTTGATATTGCCACGGTCATTTTTCACGGCGGCGACTATCCCTATCCCGACGACGTAATGATGCTGTGGTTCAAGCGTCCGACGTATTTGCTGGACCGCTGCTTCTGGGTTTCAACGGCGCCGCATTCGTCGTTTGGCCCGCCGCCGAATTATGTGTGGATTTTCTGGCAGAATCACGGCCGCGTGCGCGACGTCATGGTCGCGCGCCGCTGGTCGTTTGTCCGCTCGGAGGCCAGCGGTGCCCTGCGCGACAAGATGTTCGACATCGAAATCAACGATGCCATCGCCAACCGCGCATTCCTGCCCGTCCTGTTCCGCCAACCGATCATCGAGCCGGTTGTTCAGCGCGTCACGGTCGGCAAAGAAAAAATCACCATCCCGCAATCGAAGAAAGCCAAACCGTGAGAAGCCCGCCGTGGGAGGGAGGTCTGGCCCTGCGGTGAAAAGGCAGAAATGTATCCGCAAAATCTCCCGCCCGGTAAAAAGGATTCCGCCATGAGTCACAGCACGCTCTCCAAACACATTGGCCTCTGTGCCGTTTTCGCCTTTTTGGGCGCTCTTGCCTTCGCCCAGATCAACAAACAGCAAATCCAACGCATCGAGGCCGCGCTGCCGGAAAAAGCCCGCGTTGCTCCCAAAAAACCCCGCCGCCTTCTGCTCTGGAACACTCCCTTCATGGACAAATCGCCCCACAAGGGTTATACCATCCCCCAAGCAGAATATGCATTTATGGCCATGGGCAAGAAAACCGGCGCTTACGAGACCACCGCAAGCGACGACATCGCGCTCCTCGCCCCTGACAAGATTCGACAGTTCGATGCCATCCTGCTCAACAACGCCAACGGCCCGTGGATCCGCCCGACTGAAAAAGACCTCGAGCGGATGAAACCGTACGGCACCACGGTCGAGGCGGTAGAAATGGTGCTGCGCAAGAGTTTTTTGGACTTTGTGCGCGACGGCGGCGGACTGTTTGCCTATCACCACGCCCTAGGCGGCAACACCCACTGGCCGGAGTTCCTTGAACTGATCGGCGCAAAATTCGACGGCCACCCCTGGAACGAAGAAGTGGGCATCCGGAACGAAGAACCCGACCACCCGTTGCTGGCTGCGTTCGGGGGCAAGGATTTCCGGATTGCCGACGAGATTTTTCAATTTGCCGCCCCCTATGATCGCGCCAAACTCCGCGTGCTTCTCTCCCTCGACACCAAGACCACCAACATGGGCGTGCCGTGGATCAACCGCAAGGACGGCGATTTCGCGCAGGCATGGGTGAAACTTTACGGCAAGGGGCGTGTTTTCTATTGCGGCATCGGGCATCGCACAGAAATCTGGTGGAACCCCGTCATTCTGCGTTTTTATCTCGACGCTTTGCAGTTTGTTCTTGGTGATCTCGACGCTCCCGCCACTCCGCGATAAGGTTGTTATTCCTGTCGGGAATTTCTTGCGCCTGCGTCCGCCGCAGGCTATCTCCCCAAAATATGTTGCCTGCCACAGCGGGCGAAAAAATCGCCAAGAAAGGGTTTTTCCCATGAGCCGACGTATCCCCGTTTTCCTTCTTGTTTTCGCCGCAGCCGTTCCGCTCGAGGGCGGCAACTACCGCGTATCCGTGCGCGGCAATCAGATCCTGCTCAATAATACTCCCGTCAAGATCATCGGTCTGCGCTGCTCGAATGCCCTGATCTCGGATGCCAAAACCCAGATGCTGCTCGACAACCTCGACGTGTTCAAATCCTGCGGCGTCAACACCGTCAGTGTCTATTTCATGGGCTCGCGCTTCGGCGATGTGAAGGGCTACCGCCCGGACGCCTCGCTCGACCCCGTCTATGCCGCCCGCATGGCACGCATCATCGAGGCGGCCGACCGTCGCGGCATGATTGTCCTTGTCGGCTGTCTATACTGGAGCGACTCGCGCGCCAAGGAAGATCTCGACCGTCTCTGGACGCAAGCCGACGCCAACCGCGCCGTGGCCAACACGGTCCGCTGGCTCCGCGAGCATGAGTTCCGCAACGTGATCGTGGACCCCGACAATGAGGGCATGGCCGTCGCGGCCAAGAAATGGAGCACCGCCGAAATGATAGACGCCGGCCATGCCGCCGACCCCCGCTGTGTGATCGGCAACAATTGCGCGGGACCGATCCCACCCAACGCCGATGTTCTCATGCACTATAGCGCAAAGGACGGCGTTCGGCCGTGGTTTGAGAGCGAAGGCTCGCCGTCAAAAACTCCGCAAGGCTATTGGGGCGCCTACAGCAAGGAACCGGGCTACTATAACTACATCCGCATCGGCCGCTATACACCTGAAATGAAAGTTTCGCAAATCGAGGCGACGCGAAACGCCATTGCCCGCGACAATGGCTACATGCTGGCTTCGACATGGCTGCAATGCGGGCAGGGCGAAGGCATCGGCGGGCCGTTTATGACTCCCGGAGGACGGGCAGAAAATGCGAACGTGGACGAGGATGTCAAGACGCTCCGTCCGGACGCCGGGATTTTGTGGTGGCTGGAGTTTGTCAAACAGGAATACGGGCCTTGGAATCCCCCGCCGCCCGCCGGAAAATGACTCTGCCGAGCGGGGAAAAAGTCCATTCACGGGATCGGGATACGCCCGCCATACTCCCGCAGCACGGTTTCCAACACGGGGCGCAGGGCGCGAATGGCTTTCCCCCGATGGCTAATGCGGTTTTTTTCCTCGTCGCTCAGTGAGGCCATCGTCTTGTTGTGTTCGGGAAGGAAGAACAAAGGGTCGTAGCCGAAGCCGCCGGTGCCCGAAGGCTCGAAGGCAATCCGGCCCTCGCACACTCCCGTCCGCACCACAGCGTGCCCGTGAGGGTCGGCCAAGGCGGCCACGCAGACAAACCGCGCCGTGCGAAGCGGAACGGCCACATCTTTTAGTTCTTCCAGCAACTTGGCGTTGCGTTCGGCCGTCGTGGGGGCATAGCGGCTGGAGTAAATGCCGGGCCGTCCGCCCAAGGCATCCACTTCGAGGCCGGAGTCGTCGGCCAGTGCCAGTTTACCTGTGGCCAGCGCGACGGAGACAGCTTTTTTGACTGCGTTCTCGGCAAACGTCCGGCCGTCTTCTTCGATATCGCCGATGTCTGGGTAATCGGCCAGTGTGCGAAACGTCAAATCCAGTCCGGACAGCAGCTGCCGAAACTCAGCAATTTTCCCGGCATTGCGGGTGGCAAGAACAAGGATCGAAGACATGGGGAGTAAGAACTGAAGTTGTAGGGTGTGGAAAAGTCACTTCACGACCATCTGTAGTCAAGAGCATCTATAAATTGTGCAGATTCCGGAGGTTGCTAAAAAGAGTTCTCTGCAACTAACACAATCCAGATCAACCTAATCCGTTCTGTGCTCTGTTCAGCCTTCAACATTCATCGTTCATCATTCAGCATTCGATATTCTTTTACAGCTTTCCTGCCACGGCGTGAACGGTATCGCGGGCAATCATCATTTCTTCGTCGGTCGGAACAATATAGACGCCGACTTTCGCGTCATCAGATGAGATGCAGCCTTCGCGCCGGTTGAGTTCTTCGTTTCGTTCGGGGTCTATTTTGATACCGAGACATTCAAGGCCCGCGCACGAGAGAGTGCGGATGAGCGGAGAGTTTTCGCCGATCCCGCCTGTGAACGCCAGCGCATCGGCGCCGTTCAGCACGCCAAAATAGGCCGCGATGTATTTTTTCAGCCGGTAGCAAAACAGGTCTATGGCCAGACGGGCGGCCTTGTTGCCTTTCTCATATTCCTTGACCAGTTCCCGCATGTCGTTCGAAATGCCCGACACGCCAATCAGGCCGCTGTGCTTGTTCAGCATCGTGTTGGCTTCGTGCAGCGTCAGTTCCTCTTTGGCCATGATATGGAGGACCACCGCCGGATCGAGGTCGCCCGACCGCGTGCCCATGATCAGGCCTTCGAGGGGCGTGAAGCCCATCGAGGTGTCCACCGATTTTCCCCGCTCGACGGCGGTGATGCTGCAACCGTTGCCCAGATGGCAGGTAATCAGGTTGAACTCAGAGGCCGGTTTGTTGAGCAACTTCTGCATCCGCCACGTCAGATAACGGTGCGAAGTGCCATGGAACCCATAGCGCCGGATGCCGTGCCGACGATAGACCACCATCGGCAGACCGTAAATATAGGCATACTCAGGCATGGTTTGGTGAAACGCCGTGTCGAACACGGCCACATGGGGGACGTCGGGCAGGAGCTCATGGGCGATTTCATAGCCGCGGACATTGTGGGGATTATGCAGGGGCGCCAGTTCGCAGCACTCGACAATCTGGCGATAGACTTCCCCGGTAATCACCTGCGATTTCGAGAATTTCTCGCCGCCGTGCACCACGCGGTGGCCCACGGCGCCAATCTCGCTGCGGCTTTTCAAAATTCCCACTTGCGGGTCGGTCAGCAGCGTCAGGACGCGTTCGATGGCCACACGGTGTTCGAGGATGACCGGTGTTTCCTTGACCGCCGGTTTTCCCTCAGCCTGAAAGGACACGATGGCCGTGGTCATTCCGATCTTCTCGATGTTGCCACGGGCCAGTTTCTTTTCCGTCCCGGCTTCGATGTCTTCGGGCGAGGTCTGGATCAATTGAAACTTTACCGAAGAGCTTCCGCAATTCAGCACGAGGACCAGCATAATGCAAAGACTCCGTTTCGATTAGTCAGGGCGGCCGGCGACGCGCACAATGTGAACGGGGGGGCGACATGGACGCGATGGTCTGTGGGAAGCGGGAAAGTCGTCGGTCGCAGCCGCTCACGATTCCTTCTTTTTCTTTCCCCGTTCGTCATAGGCAAAAAACCCGCGCCCTGTTTTCACGCCCAAGTGTCCGGCCCGCACCATCTTGCGCAGCAGCGGACACGGCCGGTATTTCAAGTCGCCCAACTCGCGGAACAACTGCTCCATCCACAACAGAACCTCGTCCAGCCCGATCCGGTCGGCCAGTTCCAGCGGTCCGGTCGGAAAATTATACCCCAGCGTCATGGCTGTGTCCACATCGGCCGCCGACGCCACGCCTTCCATGACCACATGCATCGCCTCGTTGAGCAGCGGCAGGATCAAGCGCGTGGTGACAAATCCCGGATACTCGAACACCTCGATGGCCGTTTTGCTGATGTCGGCGGCAAACTCTTTGGCGCGCCGCACCGTTTCGTCGGACGTACGCAACCCCCGCACCACCTCGACCAGCGGTCGCTTCGGCACCGGCAGCAAAAAGTGCATACCCACAACGCGGTCGGGCCGGTGGGTTTGTGCGGCCAGCTGCGTGATCGAAAGCGACGAGGTGTTCGTTACGAGGATGGTTTCCGGCGGCAGGACACGGTCCAGCGCTGTGAACACCTTGCTCTTTAGCGGCCAGTCGTCATGGACCGCCTCGATGACCATCAGCGCGCTCTTGAGGTCCTCGAAACTGGTTACCCCGCGAATGCGCGACAGGATCACCGTCTTTTCTGTCTTGGTCAATCCCCACCGCTCGATTTCCTGGTCGAGGACCGCGGTGATGGCGGCGATGGCCTCGGCCACCCGCTCCTCGGACGTTTCGCAAAACACGACATTGATGCCTGCGCTGGCTGCACTTTGCACGATGCCGCGTCCGGTTTCGCCGGCACCTACTACACCAACCTCTCGGATCATTCCACCGAACCTGCCTCTCCGGCCAAGAAAAGAATCTGTCTTTCCCGTCTCCCCAGGATTGCGCCGGATTCTGGATTGGTGATCGCTTCGGTATCCGTTATGGGAAAACAGATACCTTTTGAGGCTTGAAACAGCCCAAACAGTCGGGCTTCTAGCTTCACAGGCCAGGTCTGTCAAACAAAATTCCTACCCCTCGCGCGGGGCGGTTGGATCAAAAAACTGCTTGCTATCGGGCCAATGCGCCCATAAATATAGAATTTCATACATTGGGAAGGCAGGTGAAATAAAAACTCTTATGCGTGGTGCTCAAATCGTTGTAGATGCGTTGGAACGCGAGGGCGTCGAGGTGGTCTTCGGCTATCCGGGCGGGGCCGTTCTCGACATCTTCGACCAGATCAACCGGAGCAAAAAGGTCCGCTTCATTCTCACGCGCCACGAACAAGGCGCAACTCACATGGCCGACGGCTATGCCCGCACAACCGGCAAACCCGGCGTCGTGCTGGTGACCTCCGGCCCCGGAGCCACCAACACGATCACCGGTTTGGCCACGGCCTACATGGATTCGGTGCCGATGGTGTGCATTTCCGGCCAGGTGCCGACGGCAGTGATCGGCAACGACGCCTTTCAGGAGGCGGATACGTCGGGGATCAGCCGTCCGGTGACCAAGCACAATTATCTGGTCAAGACGGTGGCGGAATTGCCGCGCGTGCTCAAAGAGGCGTTTTACATTGCCAACAGCGGACGTCCCGGCCCGGTGCTCATTGATCTGCCCAAAGACGTTCAGCAGGCGGTCCTCAAAGATTACTCCTATCCGAAGAAAATCGAGATGACCACCTACAAGCCGACCTATGAGGGCAATCCGCGGCAGATCAAGCGGGCGGCCGAGGTCATCGAGAAAGCCACGCGCCCGCTTCTGTATTGCGGCGGCGGTGTGGTGCGCGCGCTGGCCCACGAGGAAGTGCTGGCTCTGGCCGAGCGCTGCGAAATCCCCGTAACGACCACGCTTCTGGGACTGGGCAGCTTTCCCGAAACGCATCCGCTTTCGCTGCACATGCTCGGCATGCACGGCACGCAGTATGCCAACCATGCCATGCACGAATGCGACTGTCTGATTGCGGTGGGTGCGCGATTCGACGACCGCGTCACGGGCAAGCTGGCCGAGTTCGCGCCGAACTGCCGCGCCAACATCATCCATATTGACATTGATCCGACCTCGATCTCGAAGAACGTGCCGGTCACCGTTCCGATCGTCGGCGATTGCAAGCGCGTGCTGACGCAATTGCTGGAGGTCATCAAGCCGAAGAAACATTCGGAGTGGCTGGCGCAGGTTGCGGAGTGGAAAAAACAGTATCCGCTGCGGTATAAGAAGGACGACGAGCTGCGGCCGCAGTTTGTCGTCGAGAAAATCTACGAGGTGACCAAGGGCGAGGCGATCATCACGACCGAGGTCGGGCAGAATCAGATGTGGGCGGCGCACTACTACTTATACACCAAGCCGCGCACGTTTGTCTCGTCGGGCGGGTTGGGAACCATGGGCTATGGGTTCCCGGCAGCAATCGGCGCGCAGGTGGCCCATCCCGACAAAATTGTCATAGACATAGCCGGCGACGGCAGCATTCAGATGAATATTCAGGAGACCGCCACGGCGGTCCTCAACAATCTGCCGGTCATTGTCTGCATCCTCAACAACCGCTATCTGGGGATGGTGCGGCAGTGGCAGGAGATGTTCTACGGGCGCAACTACTCGGCGGTGGACTTGGGACGGCCGATGGACGAGAAGGGCCGGCCGACCGACGGGCTTCCCGACGACGTGCCGCCGTATGTGCCGGATTTTGTCAAGCTGGCGGAGGCCTACGGCGCTTTGGGCCGCCGCATCACCCGGAAGGAAGATGTGGTGCCGGCCATCGAGTGGGCAATCAAGGCGCGGCGGCCGGTGTTTCTCGAATTCCTCGTCACACGCGAGGAAAACGTTTTCCCGATGATTCCGGCCGGCGCCAGCGTCAAGCAAATGATTGGAGGTCTGACCTGAGATGGAGCATGTCATCTCGTGTCTGGTGGAAAACAAGTCCGGCGTGCTGTCGCGCGTTGCCGGCCTGTTCAGCGGCCGGGGATACAACATTGACACGCTGTGCGTGGCGCCGACTCAGGACGCCAACGTTTCGCGGATGACCATTGTCTGCCGCGGCGACGACCGCATCATCGAGCAGATCACCAAGCAGTTGAACAAACTGATTGACGTGATCAAAGTCATTGATATGACCGCCGAAGAACACGTCGAGCGCGAACTGGTGCTGATCAAGGTGGCGTGCACGGCGGCAACGCGGGCGGACATCATTCAGCTGGTGAATGTATTCCGCGCCCGTATCATTGACGTGGACCTCAAGACACTCACGGTCGAGGTGGTCGGCGACGCGCGCAAGGTCGAGGCGCTGATCGAACTGATGCGGTCGTTCGGCATCCGCGAACTGGTGCGCACGGGCCGTGTGGCGATCTTAAGGGGTTGAAACCGAAAAGAATTTCAGACGGGTCAGACCCGTTGAAACATTCCAACCAGTCCGATATGTCCGACTTAATTTGAAAGGAGCCTCGCTTATGCCAGCGAAAGTGTATTACGATCAAAACGCCGATCTCTCGGTGTTGAAGAACCGCACGGTGGCCATCGTGGGCTTCGGCAGCCAGGGCCATGCGCAGGCGCAAAACATGCGCGACAGCGGCATCAAGGTTCTTGTGGCCGAGCTGCCCGGCACGCCCAACTACGACGCGGCCAAGCAGGCCAAGTTCGAGCCCGTGTCGGCGGCCGCCGCAGCGGAACAGGCCGACATTATCCAGATTCTTGTTCCCGACGAACTTCAGCCGCGCGTCTATAAGAGCGAGATCGAACGGTTCATGACCAAGGGCAAGGCGCTCGTCTTCTCGCACGGCTTCAACATTCATTTCGGCCAGATCGTCCCGCCCGCCGACGTGGACGTGTATATGGTGGCTCCCAAAGGCCCCGGTCGTCTGGTGAGGCGCGTCTTCACCGAGGGCGGCGGCGTGCCCGCGCTGATTGCCGTCTATCAGGATGCCACCGAGCAGGCCAAACAACTGGCACTCGCTCATGCAAAAGCCATCGGCGCCACACGCGCCGGCGTCATCGAAACGACCTTCCGCGAAGAGACCGAAACCGATCTGTTCGGCGAGCAGTGTGTGTTGTGCGGCGGCGTGACCGAACTGGTTGTTGCCGGTTTCGAGACTCTGGTCAACGCCGGCTACCAGCCGGAAATCGCCTATTTCGAATGCATGCATGAGCTGAAACTCATCGTGGACCTGATGATCGAAGGTGGGCTGTCGGGCATGCGGGCTTCCGTCAGCAACACCGCCGAATACGGCGACTTGACCCGCGGCCCGCGCCTGATCAACGAGCAGGTTCGCGCGGAAATGAAGCGCATTCTCGAAGAAATTCAGACGGGCCGCTTCGCCCGCGAGTGGATTCTGGAAAACCAGGCCGGAACGCCCGTTTTCAAAGCCCTGCGCCGCCGCGCCGCCGAACACAAAATCGAGCAGGTCGGCAAAGAGCTGCGCAAGATGATGTCGTGGCTGAAAAAATAGGCGCAGCGAAGTGAGGCAAAACGTTAGGGGAAATAAATCACAGGGTTGAGGGATGGGAAATCGGACGGATCGGTCGAATCCGACCGATCCGTCCGACAACGAGAAAAAAGCCTTGAGCCCGATTTTCGCAGGAGTGCGGAAATTTTTCCGCACGTTGTGCAACCTTCAGGTTGCCGGATGTTCCAGTTAGTTCTACGAGCAAGAGTTTTTTTGCGTGCCGCATGGTCCCCCCGCCGAAGCGGGATGAGCATACGGCAGACCATAGTTTTGCCTGCAAGCAGTCTTCATCAAAACCAACATAGAGGATAACGCGCCTCGCGTGGAGCTGCGGGATGGAGATGCGAACCAGATTCCGCAAGAGTCGGGTATGGGCTTTGATTGGCACGGTCTTTGTCACATTGCTCAGCGGCAGCGGCGTGTGGGCCTTTGCCGCGCCGAATGAAAACCCCGCTGTCACCATCCGGTGTTTGACGTCCGGGCCCCGGCATCATTTCTTCGGCTACTACGGCATCACGCCATGGAATCAGTCGCAGACGCATCTGGTTTGTCTCGAAAGCGAATTTCAAGATCATCTGCCGCGGCCGGACGAAGCGGCGGCCATCGGCCTTGTGGATGCCAAAACCGGCGCGTTCACGAAGGTGGGCGAAACGCGCGCGTGGAATTTCCAGCAGGGCGCCATGCTGCACTGGAATCCGCTTGCCCCCGACCGCGAAATCATTTTCAATGACCGCAAAGACGGCGACGTGGTCGGGGTGGTTCTGGATGTCAACAGCGGACAGCGGCGGTGGCTCGCGCGCGCTGTCAGCGCAGTCAGCCACAACGGCCGCTATGCGCTCAGTCTAACCTACGGCCGCCTAACGCGGCTGCGTCCGGTGGTCGGCTACGTTGGCACGAAGGACCCCAATCCCGACGTGGCGCACCCGGACAACGACGGCGTGTTCCTGATGGACCTGCAAACCGGCGAGGCGAAACTGGTCGTCTCGATCGGCGAAGTGTACCGGCGTTTGGTTGGTGCCCATCCGGAGTTGCGCGAGCGGCACATGTGGTTCAACCACACCGTGTTCAACAAGGACGACACGCGCTTTTTCTTTCTGGCGCGCTGCTGGGAGGGAAAAGACAAGCCGCAATTGCAGTCGGCCATGTTCACGTGCAATCTGGACGGATCGGACTTGCGCGAGGTCATCGCCTTCGGAAAAAGCGTCTCACACTTCGAGTGGAAAAACAGCCGCCAAATCCTTGCCACGTTCGATCTGGCCGGCACCGGCGGCAAACAGCATGTTCTTTTCACCGACGGCCGGAAGGACTATCAGGTGATTGGCGAGGGATTCCTCTCGGGCGACGGACACCCGACTTTCTCTCCCGACGAACAGTGGATTGCCAACGACCGGAACAACTCGAAGGCGGGAACCAAGTCGCTGATGTTGTTTCATCTGGGGCGCGGCACGGGAATGGTGCTGGGTTCCTTTCCCATGAAGGAATATCTCAGCGGCGATTTGCGGTGCGATCTGCATCCGCGCTGGAATCGCACGGGCGACGCGATTTGTTTCGATGCGCTGGACACGCGGGACTGGACGCGCCAGTTGCACGTGGCGCAGCTGCGGTTCGCGAAATAAAGCGGCGGGGTGATTCGCCGATTGACAGCGCACCCGCTTTTCTGAAGCACAACCGCCGTGGGTTGTTGATCCTGTAAAGTTCGACCACCTTCCACTCGCACATGGCACTTCAGTTTATTTTCGGGCGGGCGGGAAGCGGCAAGACGCATCTGTGCCTCGAAGCCGTGCGCGAGCAGCTGCGGCTGACGCAGCGCGGGCCGGCGCTGGTTTTGCTGGTACCCGAACAGGCCACGTATCAAACGGAGCGGGCACTGGTGGCCACGCCCGGACTGGGCGGCTACAGTCGGGCGCGCGTGCTGTCGTTTCGCCGGCTGGCCTACGAGGTGCTGCTCGAAGTCGGTGGCGCCGCCTTGCCGCCGATCGAAGCGGCCGGCAAGCAAATGGTGCTGCGCGCGATTGTGCGTCGGCGAAGCGGGCAGTTGCGGCTGTTCGGACAATCGGCGCGGCAGCGGGGCTTTGTCGAGCGGTTGACGGCGACATTGAGCGAGTTTCGCAACTACGGATTCTGGGCGGGGCGCCTGCGGGCAACTCTGGCGCAGTTGGAATCCCGCGGCGAAGGCGACTCGCTTCTGGCGGCCAAACTGCACGACCTTGCGCTTGTGATCGAGGATTACGAGGCATTTCTGGCCGGGCGCTATGTGGACCCCGACGGGCATCTGGACATCGCGGCCGAACGTCTGGCCCTGCCGAACACGTTTCATGGCGCGCACGTGTGGGTGGACGGCTTCGCGTCTTTCACCGGCCAGGAAGAGCGGGTGCTTCTGGCTCTGATGCGCGTGGCCGCCGAGGTCAAAATCGCCCTCTGCCTCGACGGACACGAATGCGGCGCAGCAGACACGGGCAGAGACGAAAACAGGCCGGCCAAAGCAGGCGCCGCGGAGCGTTTGGTTTCTGACAATCCGCAATCCACAATCCACAATCCGCAAGGGTCTGGTTCGCTTTCAATGTTCGCGCTTCTGGAAGAAACGCGCGACCGCCTGACCGAGCTGGCGCGCCGCGAGGGGCTTTTAGTTCTGCCGCCGCGGTGGTTGCCCGAACCGGGCCAACCCACCCGCTTCACCAATAGCCCTGCATTGGCTTTGCTCGAACGGCGCCTGTTCGCTTTTTCTTCACCCAATCCGCAGTCTGTAATCCAAAATCTAAAACCCAAAATTGAAAATCCACATTGGATCACTCTCACCGCCGCGGCCGACCAGCGGTGCGAGGTGCGCGATGTGGCGGCGGAGATTCTGCGGCTGTGCCGCGAGGAAGGGTTCCGGTTCCGGGAGATAGCGGTCATCGTGCGCGATCTGGTGCCCTATCAGGCGCTGATTGAGACCATTTTCAGCGATTACGAAATCCCGCATTTTATAGACATACGGCGCGACGTGGCCCACCACCCGCTGGTTGAGCTCGTGCGTGCGGCCCTCGGTGTGGTTGTGCGGCGCTGGGCGTCGGAGGAGGTCATCCGGTTTGCCAAAACCGACCTTGCGCCGCTCGAAAGAGCCGCCGTAGACAAGATCGAAAACTACGTGCTCGAACACGGCATCGAAGGCGACGCATGGTATGATCCCAACCCTTGGGGCTACCTGAGCCGCCCGCACGTGGAGGATGACGAGGCACGCGTCGAGCCGGCCGGCTCGGCCGAAGACAAGGAGATAGACGACTGGCGGCGCACGCTGGCCGCACCGCTGCGCCGCTTCGAACAGTCGCTTTATCCGGCGGAAAACTCCGCAATCGGCAATTTACACTCCGGAAGCGAAAACAGGCTTCCTGTTGCCGAACTCTGCCGCGCGCTTTACACATTGCTCGAAGAAATCAAAACCGCCCAACGGCTCGAACAATGGGCTGCCGAGGCCGAAGCGGCAGGCCGTCTGACCGAAGCGGACGAACACCGGCAGGTCTGGGAAGCCGTGATCAGCGTTCTGGATCAAGCGGTCTCGGTGATGCGGGACACACCGGTTACGCTGGAAGAATTTCGGGAAATTCTCGAATCGGGACTGGAAGGTCTGCGGCTGCGGCTGGTGCCGCCCTCACTGGATGAAGTGTTGGTCGGCTCGATCGAGCGGTCGCGGCATCCGGCGGTGCGCGCGGCGTTTGTGCTCGGGGTCAACGAACGGGTGTTTCCGCGTCCGCAGCTGCCGGACATTATTTTTGGCGACCGCGACCGCGATCGTCTGGCGCGCGAGGGAATCGTTCTCGGGCCGGTCAGCGACAAGCGGCTGCTGCATGAGCAGTTTCTGGCTTACGTGGCGTTCACGCGACCATCAGAACGGCTCTACGTCAGCCATGCCGAAGCCGACCCGATGGGCAAGCCGCTGCATCCGTCAGTGTTTATCGAGGCATTGCGGCGGGCTGTGGAACCATTGGCGTCTGCGGGCTGCGGACTGCGCGAACGGTGTGTCGGGCGTGAAGAAACGGTCGGCGATTTGGCGCATTGGCGCGGGGCGATGAGCGGTCTGGCGGCGGGTTTGCGCCGGGGCGGCGACAGAGAATCGCGCGCACGCACAACATGGATGGCGCTGTATGGAGAGATGCGGCGGCAGGAACGGTGGCGCGCGGCGATGGTGCGGCGGCTGGGCGGGTTGGTGTATGAGAACCGGGCGTCGCTCGGTCTCGAGACCGCGCGGCAGCTTTACGGGTTGCGCAGCGAGTCGAGCGTGTCGCGCCTCGAATGCTTTGCCGCCTGTCCGTTCAAACATTTTGCGCGATACGGGCTTGGGTTGAAGGAGCGGCTTCGGTTCCGGTTGGAAAGTTACGACTTGGGCCTGCTGTATCATGCGGTGCTGCACGACGTATTTCGGCAATTGTCGGGAGGCCGGCCGCTGCGGTGGGGCGCGGTCGAGGTTGGGCGGGCCGCGAAAGCGGTCGAGGCGGCGGTCGAACGGCAGGCGCGTTTGCTGCACGAAGAGGTGCTGCTGACGTCGGGGCGGCTTCGATACTTGCTGGAAGCGGCAAAGGCAGCACTACGGACATTCGTCGAGGTGCTTATTGCCGCCGGGATGCGCGACCGGTTTTGTCAGGCCGCGGCGGAAATTGAGTTCAGTTCGGCTCAAGGCGCGCGCTACGGCCCGCTGGAAGTGATATTGCGCGGGAGCGAACGCCTGTGGTTGCGGGGACGGATTGACCGCATTGACGTGGGTTGCGAGAAACGGGATGCAATTCGGATCGTGGACTACAAGTCGCGCCCCAAAATTTTCGACCTCGCCGAGTTGGTGCACGGCCTGACCCTGCAATTGCCTGCTTATCTTCTGGCGGTCGCGCGCGGAAGTGCGGAGCGCGGAAAACAGCCGCAGATTGCCGGTGCGCTCTACATGCCGATTTTGCGGCGCATGCAGACGTGCGAACCGGAGGAAGGATTTAAGGATGCGGAGGCCGAGGAACTCGACCTCAAAGCATGGAAGGCGCGCGGATTGTTTGATCTGAAATATGCCGCGCTGTTCGACGCCGAAGTAATGCACGACAAAGGCTGGTCACCGGTCATTTCGTTCGGCGTCACCAAAGAAGGCGCCCCCTACAAAAACCCCGGGTGTGATCATCTCGAATCCGGCGTGCTCGATCAGTTGCTGCGCTGGACCGAGCGGAAGATGGCCGAACTGGGCTGCGCAATCCTCGACGGCAACGTGGCCGTGTCGCCATATCGGTTGCGCGTTGACATTCCATGCGGATGGTGCGAGTTTTATTCCGTGTGCCGCTTTGACGGTCATCGCGAGCCGTATCGCGTTCTGCCGAAGATGAAACGCGACAAAGCGCTGCTCTGGATGCAGAAACAGATGCAACCCGAAGGTTTGCCAAACGCAAGAAGCGCAGGAGATTCACCCCCAGTGTAGCAGTTTTTCTGCACCCACTTGATGAACACCGCTCGCAGGTCGAACCTTGGCTTGTGGTATTTCCACCACTTTACCGGGGCCTATTCGCTTCAATCGCCCGCGAAAGCGAGCACTCCGTGCGTTCTCTGAGTTGTGTTGGCGCTGCTTCCCGCAGCCGGCTACGCATGGACAACCGGATTCCATTCGAGGCCGGGAACGGAGTGAATGTCGTCCACGCCTTCCTCGAGAACCTTGATGCCGGTGAACCGTGCGAAGCGGCGAATGTCCGTGCTATGATCGCCGTAGAAAATCACGCGGTGCAATCCGCACGACCAGTCTTCCATCATCTTGCGCGCATTGACAACTGTCGTGGTAATCTTGGTGCGGCAACCCCGCTCCACATAGGGGGTGTCAATGATCTTACCGGTCGAAAACAGCATGATACTGTCGCCGATCAGGCGCGCCATGCTGATGGGCTGGCCCTTGCGCATCTTGACATAGAGCGAACAGCCTTTGAGGTCTTCGAGGTGGCTGCGCATGATGTATTCGCATTCGGGGCCGTCGGGGCCGTCCATTCTGAGCGGCGCGACGCAGTGGGCGTGGATTATTGTGTTGTTCGACAGATCAATGACGGGATCGGTGACAAAACCGGGCTTGTTGACCAGATACTGGAAGATCAGCGAGGTCATGGTGGACTTGATGTCGGCCTCGCAGACGCCGGGCAGCCCCATGCTGCACAGGCGCGCAAAGCCCAGACACGGATAGCCCTGCCCTTTCTGAATCAGTCCGCTGCCCAAACAGTTGAGCGTAATGGCATGGGCCTTTCGGGCGATCATCAGGTCGCGCATGGCCAGATACATCCGGGCGGAGCGGGCGATTTCTTCATCGCTGGGTTCGACCCTATCTTTGGCGTTTTTCTTCCAACGGTCTGCTTCTTCGGCTACTTCACCCTTGTCGGCGGCCTCGTAGCAGCGCGTGAGGTCGTCAAGCGAGATGATCTCAATGGTTGTGCCGAATTTCTTCTTAATAGCCGGCGCGTAGGCCTCGTCCACTTTCATGGTTCCCGGCAGCCAGAGGACCTTGGCCTCCTTCAAGCGATGAAGGGCACAGATGGGCCGCACGGCGCGGACAAGATCGCCGTAGTCGCTGCTCGGATACATCTCAATCTTTTTGCCCTGCCGCTGCATCGAGGCGATGATATGCCATTCATGGCCGGCATAAGGACGGGCAAAGACAACCACCGGCACGCCGAGTTCGAGCAGACTGTTGATCAGCGGTCCGGTTCCGAGCGTCAGGTGGAGGATCAGAATGCCGTCCACATTGGTGAGTTTGGCCTTGGCGGCATTCACGGTCTCGGTCGAAATGGCAAGGTCGCCGCCGACAAACTCGATGTCGGCCATTTGGGGGGCCAACGCGGCGAAGGCCTTTTCGTATTCTTTGACCTCTTCTTCGAGATTCTGCGCGGGCGTGGGCCAAGAACCCGGTTTTCGCCCGACATACACCTTGCCGATTCGGGTCTTCGTGCCGCGAATCAATTCCACAGGTATTTTCGGGTCGGCCTTTCCGACTCCGCGCGGGCGGCTGAGTGCACCCAACGCCAGAGCGCCCGAGGACGCTCCGATGAATTGCCGGCGGTTCAGTCCATCTGTCATGGTTGTATTCTCCTTGCGTTTGTCAGCGCGGCGGCGAATGCGCAAATCCTCGCACGCGCCCGCCCCACGTTTCCCTTTCGGCAGGAAACCGTTGCGTTTATGCCGCCAAATTACCTGCCGCCACAACTGTCGCGCAAGCCACAATCGGAATGCAAGACCTATTCGCCGCTGGGCGAACGGCTCTTTCCAAATTTCGTTTGGCCTCGACCATGAAATTCCGGCAGACAAAACTGAATTTGGCTTCACCAGTAAGCCGTCGAGTATTCCGTCCCGCGCGCAATGAGTCCGTGGCGCCTGAACTCTTCAAGCCCATCAAAGACTTTAAATTCTTTCGTCTGCAGATCTATCCCTTTTTCGTAGATCGTGGCTAAAGCTGCTCTAACCCCAATGCACGCGCGGACGCAGCGCTCGCTTCGCGACGTCCGGGCCTTTCTTCACCCCCGAAAGGGCCGGAAAACACTGCTCGCAGACGGAAATCCCAATTCCCCTATCCACATACCCCTGTGCGTATTGCTTTGGTTGTGGCCAAAGGCCACGTTAGCTCCTCCCTACTGGCAAACGCAGCGAGCACAGTTCCGGCATGGGCAGCGTAAGGACTATTCTCCCTGCACGGCTTTACTTTTTCGCTGCCTTGGCCTTCGTAATCGCCGCGACCCAATGGCCTTTGCCCGGCGCCGCGACCGCGGCAATGCGGCCGCCGTCGAGCGTCTCGCTCTTGCCCCACTGGCCGGTCTGGATGTCAATCCAGCGCACGTCGTAGCGGCCGGCAGCGTCTTTCAAGTCCAGCCCAACCGTCCCGCCGTCGGTAAAATACAGCGCGTACGCCTCGCCCGGACGCGCGGCCACATAGGCCTCGTTGACCGCCCGGTCGTTCAGCAGATGATTGGCCGGCTCGACGTCCCACAGCCGGATGAGAGATTCGAGCTTGCGCGCCGCTTGCAGCGAGGCCTTCGCCAGATCCGACAGACCGAGACCGCTGTCGGGGCGGTGGAATCGCGCCGAAGCTGCACCGCCGATCACATGGCGCCAGCAGCGCTCGATGCCGTCGCGGTTGTTGCCGAACCGGCCGCCGTCAGCTCCGTAAGTTTTCACCGTAGTCAGCGGGCGGGGCTGCTTGGCAACATACTGATAGACCCACTGGAAGTTGTCCCAGTGTGTCTGACCCTTCTGTTGGTTGTTTTGCGAAACATCGCAAAAATCGTAGCGTTCCGGATGGTCGAGCGTGCGGCGATGCTGCTGGTGTTTGAGGTCCCACGCATCCCACATTTCGGTCAAACAGACCTGCTTGCCGGCCTTGCGGGCATGGTCGCGGATGAACTCAGCCCAGTAGGCGCCCCATTCCTCGTCGGCCGAGGTTTCGTTGTCCATGCAATACAGAACGTGATTATACTGCAGGCTGTAGGAGAGCATCTTTTCGACGAAGCGCTGCTGGTATTTCAGAACGACCGTGTTGTTACGCTGTTTGGGCGTGGTGAAAAAGAACGGCTGTTCGTTGCGGCCGGCGTGATTCGGATAGTGCTCGGCAAATCCGCTTTGCGCGTAGGTGTAATTGACGTTGTTTTTGGGATTATAGGGATGCAGCTCCCAGTTGTTCTGCGAATAGTCGAAGCGGTCCCAGACCTCGATCTGGACGATGATGTCGCGTTCGGCCGTCCAGCGAAGCATGTTCTCGAAGCGCTGCCAGAACTCGTCGTTCCACTGCTCGAGATCATACTTGCCATTGGGCAGGCGCTTGAACGGATAGACCTCGAAGCCTTTGTCGGGGCGGTCGCTCATGGTGTTGCGGATGTAGTTGGCGCCGACGGCCGCCATTTCGTCCAGATGCTCTTTGAGGTCGGGAATCTGAAAGAGGTTGTCGTCCTTGCTGCCGCCGAGCAACAGGACGGGCCTGCCTTTGTATTGCCAGTAGCGGGGATTCTTCGACCAAGGTTTGATACGGTTGAGGTCGTCGTCCTTTTGCGCAGGGGCTGCAAAGGCTCCCGTTGTGAAAAGAACCAGAGCGGACAGTGTCAGAGTTTTCATGGTGCGCTCCGTTCTCGAAGAAGTATGCGGGGCAAATTAAGGTGTTTGCGCGCCGGATGCTCCGGTTGGGGGCCGGGCCAAGATGGTGCTGATATCGAGGATATACATCTGCCGTCCAAGGCCTTCATGGGTGGCGTCAATGCAGAGAAAGTTTCCGTTGTGGCTGACGCGCGGGTGCAGGTCAACGCGAAAAACGCCGGTCGGGGCAGTGGATTTCAGCTTGGCCAGCGGCACAAAGCGCTTCGAGGGGATGTGATACAAGAACAGGTATTGGTAGCCGTCCACCGCGTACGTGTCGGAGACAATCCAGTCGCCGCCCGGACGCGGGATATAGCTGACGTGACCGTTGAGGTTGCACTCGAACAGGCGGCCTTTTCGCTGACCGCTGCCGTCGTCCTTGTAGAACCAGTAGCCGCTGCCTTCAAGCACACACCGGTCGTCGCGCCATTCGTGGTGGCTGGGCTGGTTGTAGAAAAAGCGTACATCCGTGCCGTCAGGTGCCATCGTAAAGGCTCCGGTATATTGGCTCTTCGGTTCTTTCAGAAATGTTATGAAGCGGGTACCGGACGGATTCCAGCCCTCGCGGAAAATGTAGAGACAGCCCGCGGCGGGCGGACCCTGCGGAAATGCCAGCCGTGCCATGCGGTCCAGCGGCATGATCAGCGAGGCCTCGCCCGTGTCGAGGTCCATCTTCCAGATACCGGTCTCTTTCGGAGCATATTCGTCGGCCCACGGGTCTTTGAGGCCCACGTACATGGTGCCGCCGTGTTTCATTCGCTCGAAGTCATGAGTCAGGGCCGTTTTGCCGTCGGGTGAAGGCATATAGATGGGCCGTGGCAGAGTGCGCCGTGCGCCGGTCTTGAAGTGATAGGCGCGGCAGACATAGCAGGAGCCGTCGTCCGAGCGGTCGTTCCAGAGGATTTCGTCCGAGCGCGGCCGCCATTGCAGCCGTGCGCCCTGCTGCCAGTTCCAAGCCGTAGTCTCACCGATCTGGGTCCATTGATAGTTCTTCTGCAGATCAATGTATCCGATCTCGGCACGGTCGGTCGGTTGCACCTCGCGATTTTGAATGTGGACCCGCATGGCAAGAATATAGCGGTCGGTCGGATCGAACTGTTGGCATTGGTAAAAAAAGAAGCCGGTATAGTTGGGCGAAGCGCGGGTGCCCGGATCGGAGACGCGGATCAATCGCGCGGGAGCGGGGTTTTCGGCCGCCATTACCTCGGCGAACGTTTTGCAGACTGCATACGGGAGGCCTTCCTCACATTTCACCCGCGCCGGCAGAAGCCCGATGATCAAGGCCGAAAAGCCAAGACTGTATCTGCACGCTTTCCTTGGTATCCTCACTGTTCCTTTCCCCACCTTTCAATTACCGGTCATCATGTTTTTTCTTTTCTCACCTTACACGGAACACTTACGGCCCACCTTCGGCATGTCTTATTTTTCCCAGAACCTTCACCCAAAAATCTTTCCCCCCAACACACTAAAACGAGAACGATGGGGAGTAGCTTTCAATACGAAATTCAAAATCTACTCCGCGGAAGAAGGAGTGTTGTGGCACCGATGCCCCATTGACCGGCTGCGATAGTTAGACGTTTGAAGCGGTCCAGTCACGGGATTCCGGTTTTATACCTTGCTTTCCCGCTCTTGCGTGTCGAGATTGCGATCATGCTCAAAAATTCTTGCGACCAATTGCTTCGGCACTCTGATTACCATAATAGCCCCGGATTTTCATTTCGGACCATAGACCATAGTGAGGCGTTTGTTACATGAACTTATACTCGAAAACAGGAGAATTGTCCTGATGGGCGGCAAAGGACAATTCTTTTTCCCCTCCGCTGCACTGAAGATCTTCACTTGGGGGAAATATGCTGTGCTCCGCATGCGGAGCATGTTTCCGCTGAACCGCAGCGAAACTACTTTTTCACGATATGATGTTGGTTCCCTTGGGGTTTTGCGCTTGCAAAGCCCTGCCTTCCTCGCGGTGTGGCCGTTTCACATCAGCGCTTCGCGGCAGAACTGGACGCACTTGGCGACCTCGGCAACAGCGGTCGAGCCGTCGGGAATTTTGTATTCCAGTTCGATGTCGGCCGGGAACGTCCACTTCTCCTTGCGCATCAGTTGGAGGATTTCCTTGAGGGGCGTTTTGCCCTGACCCCACGGGAGATTGCCGCCTTCGGCGGTGCGGTCTTTGAGATGGAGGCTCACGATGCGGTCGTGGTATTTTTCGATCACCGGGATGGGCGAAAGGCCCTTGGAGCCGGCGAAGTAGTGGCCGACGTCGAAATTGAAGCCGATATACTGGCCGAATTCGAGGATGGGGTCGGGCTTGTCCATCACGGGATAGTTGTTGGTGTGGTTGTGGAAAGCGACCCAGATTTTATGTTTGTCGGCAAAGGGGGCGAGGCGCTTGGCCATAACCTCGGAGCGTTCAAGCGTGATGCCGACGCAGCCGAGTGCCTTCGCGACGAGGAAGTTGAAATCAATTTCTTCGTCCGACTGGCCGAAGGGAATTTTGTGGAGGTGAATGGTGACGCCTGCGTCGTTATACATTTTGCGCAGGTCGCGACACTTGGCCAGTTGGGCTTCGCGCTGGGCGTCGGTGGGTTTGGCGGGGGGTTGGGCCGCCGCTTCCTTCGGAGCGCCTTTGCGGGGCCGCGCCGCTCCGCCGCCCAGTCCGGCATAGTTTTGAATGGGGCCGCCCATCAGTTCAACTTCGCTGAGGTTGCATTGCAGGAGGGCGCTGAGGGTATCTTCGGCGGTGTCCTTGACTTCGCCGCGGAAGCTGTAGGTGATGCAGCCGATTCGGACGCCGTTGAAAACCGAATTGGGTTTGCCGGACGGCGACGCCTGTCCGGCGGCACAAAGCAGACGCTCGGGCAGGGCAGTCGAGGCAGCAAGGGCTGCGGCGCGGGCGAGAAATCCGCGTCGCGAAGTGAGTTCGGGACGGGTTATTGTTTCTTTCATGATCGGGCCTCCATGTTGATCAGATGAATGTATTGTCGCACATTCGGAGTTGGGAATGGCGGCAATTGGTGTTCTGTTTCGGTTCAATTCGAACAGGGACAAAAGCAATGATCAAGCGGATTCTTTTTTGATCCGGTTGCGATAGGGCGTAGTATCAGCGTCCTGCTGCGGGCGGGGAACAGTTCTGAGGGGAAAAAGGGAACTTTGAACAGGATTGACAGGATTCAGCTGTTGAAGGCAAGAGGACAGAAAAAGCGAACTGTCACATCATAACCTATCTACTTTCGCTCTTTTCTTGGTGATGCTTCCGGGGTCATGAAAGAAAGACAACTCGCATCGTGGGCCGCGCTGCAAGAGGATTGCAGACAGCGGCCACGCACGTCTGTTATGCCTGCGCCGCGTTGAGGGCTTCGCGATAGACTTGTTCGGTTTCGTTGAGCCAGCGGTCAAAGCGAAAGCGGGCCTCGGCCTGCGAGCGTGCCGCCTCGCCCAGCCGGCGCCGCAGCTCCGGCGAGTTCAACATCTCGCAGATCGCGTCGCGCATGGCGGCGACATCGCCCGGCGGCACCAGACGACCGGTCACGCCGTCCTCGATCAAGTCGGGGATGCCGCCGACGCGCGTAGCAACAATCGGGCGCGCCGACGCCATGTATTCCATCACGATCCGGCTTGAGCCCTCGGAGCCCAACGAGGCCACAACGCCGAGGTCGAGCGAGGCAATGACCGGCGCAATGTCGTCCACTTCGCCCAGCAAGATTAGCCGGCTCTCGATGCCGAGCGATTCGGCCATGTAGCGGTAGCGCTGGCGTTTTTCGTCGGTGCCGCGGCCGGCCAGCAGGAACCACACCCGCGGATAGTCGCGTGCGACAATGCCCGCCGACCGCAGAAACTCATACTGCCCCTTGATGCGCTGGAAGCGCCCGATCAGACCGATCAGCACGTCGTCTTCATCGAGTCCCATCTTGCGCCGCAAGGCCTCCGACCGCCGGTCGGGCGAAAACTGTTCGAGGTCCACGCCGGGATAGATCAGATGCGTCTTGCCGGCCAGTGCGCGCTGGAACCAGCGCGGGTTGCGCGCAGCCAGACTGGCTTGAGCGGCTTTCGACACCGCAATCAGGCGCGATGTGGCGCGTTCAAACAGCCACCGGTTGAATACATGCGCCGCCACAGGCGTCACCACATGGCGGGTACGGATGAGCGGCGGACGCGGCCGCAGCCGCTGCATCGCCAACGCCGCGATCCAGTGGTCTTTGCCCCGGTGGCAATGGACAATGTCAATGCCTTCTTCAGCAATCAGACGCCGCAGTTGCAGAATATCTTTACTGTCGCTGACGGGGGCCAACTGGCTTCGGAAGTGAAGCGGGACCACCCGCATGCCGGCGTCCCGGGCGCGTCCTTCCAGTTCGCGGCCTTCACGGACAGCCAAAATCGGATGATGGCCGCGCGCTTCGAGGTTTTCATACAGCAGAAAGCAGTGCGCCGCCTCGCTAATCCACTTGCGGCTGCTGTTGGTAATTAGGACCCGCAGACGTTCGTTGTCGCTGGAAGCCATTGCCGGTCAGGTCTTATCGCGTCCGGTTTTCGAGGTAGTCGGTCACATCGCAGAAAAAGCGCGTGAGGTGAAGCGGCATTTGGGCGGCGAGGTAGCGTGCGGCCCGCGCGAAGTCGGCCACTTTCTCCCGCGCCGCATCCATCGCGCCGCAGGAGGCCATCAACTCGATGGCGCGGGCGACGTCGTCCGGCGAGGTCTGCGCGCGCGGGCGATCGAGGATGGCCAGCAACTCCGCCCGTGCAGCCGGCTCCAGCCTGCCCAGCGAGTAGGCAACCATGAAGCTGCGTTTACCCTCGCGAATGTCAGCGCCGATTTCGCCGCGCCCTTTGCCCTCGGTCAGGTCTATCAGGTCGTCCATGATTTGAAACATCGGCCCGATGGCTTCGCCGAAACCGCGGATCAGGTCGAGCAGGCCCTCGTCAGCGCCGGCCACAATTGCTCCGCCGAGCATCGGCGCAGCCAGATAGACGCCCGTCTTCTCAATCACTGTCTGCAAGTAGTCCTCGACGGTCATGTTGGCTTCGCGCCGCGCGTTCATGTCCATGGCCTGCCCGCGCGATGTGTGATCCAGCGCATCGGCGAGGAGCTGGAGCAGATGGAGCACGCGGGCTTGCGGAACGCCGATGTTCAGCGATTCGAGCACAATGGCCAGAACCCGCCCGTGCATGTAGTCGCCGATATTAATGCCGTGCGCCAGGCCGAATTTCTGCCAGACCGCCGGCCGCTCGTGACGCATCGTGTCGCCGTCCTCGATGTCGTCGTGGATGAGAAAGTAGTTGTGCATCAATTCAACGGCGGCGGCGAAGGGAAGCGCATGTTCCACTTTTCCGCCCAGTTGCTCGCATGTCATCACCGCCAACGCGGGCCGCAGGCGCTTGCCGCGCCGCTCCGACTGGTCGAGATCGAGGCCGAGTGCATAGCGCACGCCCTCGTCGAGGTTGGGGACAGGCTTGGTCCGCGGCAGGGCATACTTCACAATGGCCGATTCGATGATCGGAGTGAGTTGTTTGAGGCGTTCGGCGAAGTCAGACGGGCTCATCTGTCATGCATGCACTAAAAAACGTCCGCAACGAAATGGGAACCGAAGATCATCCATCTGCGAAAACACGCGCCGCGCCCTCCCGTCGCCGGCCATGCAGGCATGTCAGACTTCACGGAAGATGCGCGTTCATGGAACCGCATCCAGACCCAGTACCTCTTTTTGTTTGGCGATCAATTGGGCTACGCCGACGCGGGCCAGTGCCAGAAGCTGTTCCATCTGCTGGAGGTCAAACGGCTTCGATTCGGCGGTGCCTTGAATCTCAACAAATTTGCCGCTGCCTGTCATTACCACGTTCATATCCACCTCGGCGGCGGCGTCCTCAAGATAGCAGAGATCGAGCACCGGCTCGCCTTCGACAATGCCGACGCTGACGGCGGCCAGAAAGTCCGTGAGAATGTCCTTGCCAATCTGATTTTCCGCGCGCAACTTGCGGACAGCGCTGGCCAGCGCGACAAACGCCCCGGTGATGGCTGCGGTGCGCGTTCCGCCGTCGCCCTGGATGACATCGCAGTCTATAATGAACGTGCGCTCGCCGAGTTTGTCCAGCCGCACGACCGATCGGAGGGCGCGCCCGATTAGCCGCTGGATTTCCGCGCTGCGTCCACTGACGTGGCCGCGCGCCGAATCACGCGGCACGCGCGTGCTCACCGAACGCGGCAGCATGGCGTATTCTGCGGTCAGCCAGCCTTGGTTCTGCTCCTTGGCGTGGGGTGGAACGCGGTTTTCGACCGTGACCGTGCAGATCACCCGCGTCTCGCCCAGTTCAATCAGGACCGAGCCCTCGGCATGCCGCAGATAGTCCAGTGTGATCCGAATCGGACGCAGTTGGTCAGCTGCCCGGCCATCCACTCTCACCGCTGGTGCTCCTCACTCCAAATTGCAGTTCTTTACGGATACCGCGTGCTTACTTTTGGGATTCATCGCAGCTTTGGATCGGTGTGATCAAGCAAGATTTGTTCGAGCCGATCACGCAGGGCCTCGATTTCCTCGCGGTCGGCATCGGGCCGAATGCTTAGCGGATCATGAAAAGTGCAAGTAACTTGTGAAAAGAACTTCGGCACGACCGTGCGGTCCCACGATCGAAACTGCCACGCGGCCTCATACTCGAAGGACATGGGAATAATCGGGCAGGCAATATCCTTGGCAATGACAACGGCACCCAGCTTGGCCTTGTGGCGTGGCCCGAGCGGTCCGTCCACCGCAACGCCCATGTGGCGGCCGCCCAGCAAAGCCTGCTCGACGCCTTTGAGACCGGCCCGCGCCCCCCGCGACGAGGAACCGCGAACCGGTTCAATGTTGAACCGGCTGACCGTCTGCGCCAGAAGCTCGCCGTCCTCGCTGAGACTGACCAGCTGTCCATAGCGGCCAATTCCCCGCTTGATGTAATCGCACGTGGTGTAAAGAACAGGAATCATGTCGCAATGCCAGAAGGCGTAAAGCAACGGCCGGCCCGCGCGGTGCAATTCAATCCACGGCGCGTCGTTCCGGTACTCCATGCGAACAAACAGACGCAGCAGCCGCAGCGCGCCGGTGATCAGGTGCGGGCCCACCGTCCGCAAAATGGCTTTCTGCACTCGCTTGCGTCTCATCGAAATGAACCGCGTCTCCCTGCCCTTCTACTCTGCTGTTAGTTTAGCGCCGTAGCAAGCTGTCTCATGGGAGGCACTTCCTGAACTTGAGCACTTTTCGGACGGAATTTGCCGCCGGCATAAGGGGTTGAAAAACGAGCGCGATTATGAAAAACTTGCGTAAGATGGGATTTGTCAACCCTATTTCAAGCAGCGATTCTGTTGGGACTTTCATGTTTTCCTGCCCGTGCAAGGCACGCTCCGGTGAGGGCCGGCCCTAAGGCTTCCATTATTTTTTTCCGACAAACCACGGTCTGGCCGTCGGATTGGTTTGCAAAAACTCCAACAGCATGCGCGCCACCTTTTCGCGTCCGGATGTAACACTTGGATGCAGCCGGTCGGGTTGATAATCCGAAACATCCCAAACAAGACCGTCGCGTCGCGGGGTGGTCCCGTTCGCCCACAGATACGGCCCCCAGAGCAGAATAGGCGCCTTCACTTCGCCTTTCGTGGCGTCATAGTTCAGTTCAGGATTACCTTTGATCTGATCGAGGATGAGCCACCGCACGCCGAATCCGGTTTCATAGGCATACGGCTCCGGATTGCCGCGGTTCGCGTATCCGCCGTAGATGCGGGTCGAGAGGTAGACGATTCGCGTGTTGGGGAATGTCTTCTTGATCCGCTGCACGATGAGCACCATGTTGTCTTTATAGACTTGGGCGTGCTTTGGGAACTCGCCGTAGGCGTTGGGACCGGCGAGGACCATCTTCAGCCACACGACCTGAACTTGGGCCGGCGTAATCCCTGCGGCGTCAAGACGTTTCATCAGAATATCCCAAGGTCCCGGCCCGTTTGGCGCTGTGTTGTTGGCCCACATCGGGGCGTCCCGTCCGCCTTGCGCTCCGTCCACGACAACGAGGGCCGGCGGAAGCGGGATGGTTTTCAGGAGTTGGAGGAACTTTTGGAACTCCTGCGTTGTATTGGAAAAGCCGATGGAGATGAAACCGATCTTACCGTCCGGCGACGGCTGGCCGGCCTTGTCCAGCGGCATAATTTTTCGGCTTTCCGCAAGGGCCGCCTGCCAATGGGTGTCCGGCGGTTGGTTGTTGCCGCCGCCATAAAGCCCCCCATCTTCGCCTTTGTAGCGGTCACCGGCCGACATGTCGCAGATTGCTTTTACGCCCTTCGGCAGGGCTTCAGCGGATCCGGCGGGCGCATCGGATGCTCCGCCCCTTTGTCCGAGTGCCATCACTTGAAATCCAAGTAGAAAGGCGATTGCCAGAGAGACAACTTGCACCGATTGCATGGGGATCCCCTCCTTGTTATTTGGCCGGATCAGGGCCCGGCTTGTTCTGCGAAGCACTGCTTGAAGAGCGCCACGGCCCGACGGGTGCCTCCTTGGTTTCAGGAATACTGGGACGTTTGTAATAAAAGCCGTGCAGGCCGTAGTGTGGTATGTAGGTTTCGGCCGGCTTGCCGGCAAAAATGCTGCGGCCCTCGCCGACAGGGTCTTTCAACAGGAGTTCAAAAATAAGCCGGCCGACCTTTTCCGTGATGTTACGCTTTGTTTTTTCTATTGAACAGAATTTGCGGCGGGTTTTCGCGGGGATCATGATTTGGCTTTTCGGTAATCGAGAGAACAGTAACAATGGAGATTCCCTTGTGTCGGATATTGAGGAATAGTGTTTAGGCTTCGGCAAAAAAAACTCCCGGCGACGACCTACTCTCCCGCGCAGTTCTCCCGCGCAGTACCATCGGCACTGTGGGGCTTGACGGCCGTGTTCGGAATGGGAACGGGTATGGCCCCCACGTTATGATCACCGGGAAGTTCTGTTCGATGTTGAACGATGAATACTGAATGATGAATTGGGCACCCTTCAGCGGTCATCGTTTTTTCAAAGAGAACGTCTTTGACCAATTCAAGGAACGCGTCGGTTGGACTGGCTGGCCGAAAGCCTCGCGGACACGCAATCCGGGTTATCTCATGGGAAAGTGCGAAGTCTCACGACCGATTAGTACGGGTCAGCTGCACGCATTGCTGCGCTTCCACCTCCCGCCTATTGCCCGGTAGTCTCCCGGGGGTCTTCAGGGGCTGAGGCGAACCCGCCTTGCGGCAGGTTCGCTTCGGCCACGGGAAACCTTATCTTGGGGCCGGCTTCCCGCTTAGATGCCTTCAGCGGTTATCCGATCGCGACATAGCTACCCTGCGCTGCACCTGGCGGCACAACAGGAACACCAGCGGTCGCTCCGTCTCGGTCCTCTCGTACTAGAGACGGCTCCCCTCAAGTTTCCTACGCCCACAGCAGATAGGGACCGAACTGTCTTGCGACGTTCTGAACCCAGCTCACGTACCCCTTTAACT
>JAOAGV010000045.1 GCA_026415575.1 Candidatus Sumerlaeia bacterium | reverse complement strand
GCCTTCGCATTGCCCCGATGCACAATGACTTGTGCCGCCCGCAAGCCACCGACCTGCCCGCTGTTGAGGGCCGACCCGCCCGGCCGCTTGACCCCGTGCGTGCCCGCCAACTCGCCGATGACAAACAGACCGGAAATGTTGGACTCCCACCAGAGATTCACGGCGAAGCCACCGTTGTTGTGCTGGGCGCAGACGGCAATTTCGAGCGGCTCGCGCGCAAGGTCCTTGTTCTTCTCTCGATACAGCTCAATGCTGGGCTGGTTCATCTTGCGCAGCCGCTCAATCGGTGTTTCCTGCAGGGCACCCGAGCGTTCCAGATACACGCGGGCCTCGTCGGCAAGGTCGGCGATGGCAAACGGTTTCCAGCCGGGCGAAGGACGCGGGTTTTCGCGGAAGTCCATGAAAACCCGCCGGCCGCGAAACACCGATTCATTAAACACGGCAAGGTCTATCAGTGAAGAACCGCTGGCCCGCTGCGGATCAAACGGCCACTGATAGCCCTTGAGAAAGATGTTGCTGGCCATGGTGGCCATGTCGGGGAAATACGCATTCAGAAAATCCTGAGGGTCGCTTCCGTCGGCTTCCGTGCTGTAATAGCGCGGAATGACTTGCTGATACGTGCCCGACAAGTTCCAGCGCGGTTCGATCGAGGCCAAGCCGAACTGCGATTCCGTGAGATTGCAGGCAATGGCGCCGGCCTCGAACAGCGCGCCATGACTGCCCATTTGTCCGGGCGGATACACCGTCACCTCATACATATCGCCCGGTCCGCCCGTGGCCACCACCACGTTGAGGGCAAAGAAGATGGCCAGACCGCGGTCAGGTTGATCCAGCCGTGCGGCGTCCACAGCCAGAATCCCGACCGCCCGCCGTTCATCGCCCGTGCCTACGGTCAGAAGGTCCGTCATATAATACTCGTTAAAAAAGCGGACGCCGTAGCGTTGCAATTGCGCCAAAGATTTCCTCACCATGAAGCGCGACGTCCACGGGCCGGCCGACGTGGCGCGCTGGCGCGGGTCGTGGTCGGTCTTGTAGCCTACAAACCCGCCCCGCTCGTTGTGCGGAAACGGAACGCCGTTTTCCACCAAATGGTAAAACTCCCGTTGCGAATTTTCGCCCTCCAGAAGCGCCAGATCGCCATGGCAGCAGCCGCCCGCTGTCAGCGAGTGCGCAAAATCCAGAGGCGAGTCGGCCACACCGTCCTGCACGCCGACGCGATAGTAGGTCTGCTTGTCCGACCCGGAATTGTGCGACGTACCCTTGCCGATCCCCTCGGTCACGATGGCGATCAGGCGTTCGGGCTTCTCGACGCCGCGTTCCTGAAAGCCGCGATAGAGATGTTCTGCGCAGTTCAATGCGGCGGCGCCGCTGCCGACAATCACCGTGTTATAGCAATACACCGAAGGGCGGGGCGTCTCTCCCAGCCCTGTTTTTTTCCGCCTGCCCATGACTTTGGCTCCCCCTGCGAATTGGACGTTTTCGTCATACAACGGGCCAGCTTTTCCAATCCCGCTGCGCTTTTTGTCAACCGGATTCGGAATGCAGGCCGGCAACCAACGCCATCCCCCGAAACCGCGAGACGGTCATTTGATCATGCTGTGGCTTTTGGGGCAGGAAGGGCGAAAAGGATAAGGCTTGAGGCAGCGCCCTTGTCATTATGCAAAAATCTGCGTGCGCTTTGGAGTGCGGCAGCCATGCTGCCGCTTTGTTTTGCGCCAAGTTAAACCCTGCCAAGCGAGAGTTCTCCCCCAGCGCCGACGCTCTGTCTGACGAGGGACGCCTCCAGCAAAGCGGCAGCATGGCTGCCGCAGTCCAAAGGCCTTGGCACTGTGCGGGGGATTTTTCCGGCGTCACGCGGCGGGTCTTGCTTTCGCTCGCGAAAGAGCCAATCGCGCAGTGTCTGCGGCTGTTTGACGGGTTCAGTTGTCGGCCGGCGGGTGCTTCAGCTCACGTCGCTTTGCGTGATGCGCATGACTTCGGTCGTAGTGGTTTGGCCGAGGAGGACTTTTTCCCAGCCGTCCATTCGCAGAGTGCGCATGCCTTTGCTGACCGCATAGCGTTTGATGCGGGCGGCGGACTCCGACCGGATGATCATCTGGCGGGCGGTCGAGTCGGGAACAAAGATTTCGTGAATGGCCGTTCGGCCGCGATAGCCGCTGAAGCCGCAGCGGTCGCATCCTTTGCCGCGGCGGAACTCGTAGTCGCGATACTTGGCGGGGTCATAGCCCAGTTCGCGGATTTCTTCTTCGCGCGGCCGATAGCTTTCCGCACACTGGTGGCAGATGCGCCGCACGAGCCGCTGGGCAATCACCGCTTGAATGGACGAAGACACGAGAAACGGCTTGACGCCGATGTCAATCAAACGGGTCGTAGCGCCCGGCGCGTCGTTGGTGTGGAGCGTGCTGAAGACCAAGTGGCCGGTCAGGGCGGCGCGGATGCCGATCTCGGCGGTCTCCATGTCGCGGATTTCGCCGACCATCAGGATTTCCGGGGCTTGGCGCAGCGCCGATCGCAAACATGCCGCGAACGTCAAATCAATGCTCTCGTCCACCTGCACTTGACAGATGCCTTCGAGCATATATTCGACGGGGTTTTCGATGGTGATGATTTTTCGGTCGGGGGTGTTCAGTGTCGAAAGCGCCGAATACAGCGTCGTGGTTTTGCCCGAACCGGTTGGGCCCGTCATCAGGATGACGCCGTTGGGGGCGCGGATGAGCTGCTCGAACAGCCGGATGTTGTCCGGAAGGAACCCGACGTCGGACAGACCGAGAAGCACGCTGCTCTGGTCGAGCAGACGCATGACGATGCTTTCGCCGTAGATGGCCGGCAGGGCCGAGACACGGACGTCAATGAGTTTCTTTCCGCCCTGCAGGTTCAGCTTGATGCGGCCGTCCTGCGGCAGGCGTTTTTCGGCCAGGTCCATGCCGGAAAGCACTTTGAGCCGCGAGATGATGGCCTTCTGCCATTTCTTGGGCGGCGATGGGATCTCCTGCAGAACGCCGTCAATGCGGAACCGCACGACGAGACTGTTCTTGGCCGGCTCGATGTGAATGTCGCTCGCGCGGTCATGGATGGCTTGTTTGAAAATCAAATCCACAAACTTTACGACCGGTGCTTGGTTGATCTCCTGCACCTCGTCGAGATTGATGTTCGAATAGTAGTCTTTTGCCTCTTCCTTGGTAACTTCCGTCGTAAAATCCTCGTAAAGCTGATTGACCTCGTCGGCCTCATAGTAGCGGCGCAGGGCATGGATGATTTCATCTTCCGGCGCAATGAGGCCCACCACTTTTTTCTGCAAAATCCGTTCGAGGTCGTCGGTCGTCTGAATGTTGAGCGGGTCGGCCAGAGCCACGTAGATCGTGTCCGGTGTGACGCGGACGGGAAAAACGCGATAGTTGCGGGCGACCTTGGGATCAATGGCGGCGAGAAGTTCGGGCGTGACTTTGATCTCGTGGAGCGACACCTTCTCCATGCCCATTTCTTGGGCGATGGCGTCGAGAATCTCTTCCTCGCGGACCAAGCCGGTGTTGACCACGGCCTTGCGCAAGGTCATACCGGCCTCGTTCTGAAGCGACTCCTGAATGTCGCGGAGCATGGACGACGAGACCAAGCCGGCTTGTTCGAGAACGCGGCCGATCAGGGCCGAGTTGTCGGGAAGGCCGCGGCCGTCGCCGCCGATGCGTGCGACAGCCTTTTGGGCCTTTTCCAAGGGGGGCGCGACCTCATTGCCCTTTTTCAATGGATTCGCCTCCTCGCCGCGCGGGACCACCCGGCGAGGGTCCATGGGGATTGGCGTGGTGGGTTTATCCGGTGCCATGGTCATGCCATCCTTCACAAAGGAAACGCAATTCCCTTTGCTGTACGCGTCCTATCAAAGGGAAATTGTGCCTCCAACCTTCCTGCGGCGTCAACCAAAAACGTGTCCGTTGGCCAGACACACAAAAGAATGTATAACACGGCCATTTCTCTGTCAACTGAACTCCACGGAAAACTGCAATCGCTCCCATTTTCCGCGAAAGAAATCGTTGCGAAAAGGATCCGGGCGGGTTTGCATCGGGCGTTTTGATTCTGTCCGGAATTCTCAGACCCAATAGGGTAGGAATCGAAAGATGCCCCGCGATTATGCCTCCACCGTTTGGTATAAATGGGCTGTAGTGGGAATGCTCTGGTTTGTATGCTTTTTCAATTACGCCGACCGTCAGGGCATCTTCTCCGTTTTCCCGCTTCTCGAACAGCCGGACAAAGGGCTGGGTCTGACCAAACAACAGCTGGCCCTCATTGGCTCAGCCTTCATGTGGGTCTATGCCGGATCGGGCTGGCTGGCCGGCATCATAGGCGACCTCATGCGGCGCAAGACCGTCATTCTTGGCGGCTTCCTGTTTTGGTCGGTAATTACGCTGGCCTTTGGCTTTGCCACAAAATACTGGCATCTGGTGGCCTTGCGTGCCATCGAAGGACTCGGCGAGGCTTTCTATTTCCCCGCGGCCATGGCCATGATCAGCGCCTATCACGGCAAGACCACGCGCTCGAAAGCCATGGGCATCCACCAGTCCAGCGTCTATGTCGGCACGATTGCCGGCGGCGCAATCGCGGGGATTATGGGCGAGCATTTGGGCTGGCGGTCGTCGTTCTTTTTGTTTGGCGGGCTGGGTATTGTGGTCGCCTTGCTCCTTTGGGTGTTTCTCGAAGAGCCCAGTGCGGAACAACTGGCGGCCGCGCAACAGGAGGCCGCGGCGGCCCAGCCGGCCCGGCGGTTCAACTTCCCCATGGTCATCGTCCTCGCGCTCGTATTCATCGGCGCCAACTCGGTTGCCTCGATCTTTCTGGCTTGGACGCCGACATTTCTTCACGACAAGTTCACCATCAGCGTCTCGCGGGCGTCGGTCTATGCCTCGGCCTATTTGCAGACGTTTTCGATTCTCGGCGTCCTGTTTGGCGGTTGGCTGGCCGACCGTCTGGTGCGGCGCTTCCTCGGTGGCCGGCCGATGACGCAAGCTCTAGGCTTGTGCTGCGGCATGCCGTTTATCTTCATGGTCGGCTGGTCTGACCAGATAAAGGTAACGCTGCTGGCTCTCGCTGTGTTCGGGTTCTGCAAGGGCATCTACGACTCGAACATCTGGGCCTCACTGCACGATGTGGTGCCCGCCGAACGCCGCGCCACGGCCGTCGGCGTCATCAACTCGATCAGCTGGTTCGGTGGCGGGCTGGCGGCCTACCTCATCGGCTATTGCACGAAGTGGTTCAGCATGAGCGTCATGATCAGCACCGTCTCAGTCATTTATTTGATCTTTGCGCTGGTGATGATCGGAGGCGTTCGCCGGTTTATGAGCGGCCGGCAGCCGCTCGCGCCGCCGCAAGGATGAGCGTGCCGGTTGCGCGGCCCTACCAAAGGCAGACGGGATTTCGCGACACAATGAGCGAGCGAATATGGACCGCTTACCTTGCCCGCGATGAACGCCTCGGCGACTTTTTTCTCCATTTGCCGGGCGATTGGGATTCCGCCGAAGCGCTGCGCCAAACCCGGCCGGCATATCCGCTCGACCCGTCGGCCCTCGATCAGCTGCGCGCCGCCCATGCAGCGTGGGGTGTTTCGTCGCACGCCTCCCAACGCATTGACCGTCTGGCCGACCCCGCGGCCCGCGTCATTGCCACAGGTCAGCAGGCCGGCTTGCTTGGCGGCCCGCTTTTTACCCTTTACAAAGCCCTTGCCGCCGTACGCTGGGCCGAGCGTCTCGAACGCGAGCGCCGCGTCCCCGTTGTGCCGGTCTTCTGGGTGGCTTCGGAGGATGCCGACTTCGACGAAGTGCGCTCGTTCCGCTGGCCGGACACCGATGGCCGCTGGCAGCGCTACGAATATCACGCCTCGGGTCACCGATCGGGGATGCCGGTTCACGACATTCCCGTTGAACCCCATCTGGCCACCGACGTGGCCGATGTTTTTGGCCACACGCGGCAAACCGCTTTCACCGCGGAACTGCGCGAACAAACTTGCGCCCTAATCACGAGTAGCGACACGCTCGAAACGCTTTTTGTCCGAACGCTCGCGTGGCTTTTGGGCGACCGCACGCCCGTGTTTGTCTCCCCCCGCATGGCGTGGGTTCGCCGGGGTGCAGCGCGTCTTCTGGCGCGCGAACTGGCCGAGCCGGGCGAATCGAGCCGCCGCATCGTCGCCGCCGGCGAACAGCTGGCTTCGCGCGGCCTTGCGCCCTCGCTCCATCGCCGGCCCGAACACGTGAACGCTTTTGTTCTGCGCAATGGGCTGCGGCACAAAATTCTTTTCCGCGATGGGGCTTTCGAGATCATTGCGCCCTGCGGCACCCGCGAGCGTATCGAACCTGCCCGGTTGCGCGCCGAACTCGAATGCGACCCCGCTTGTTTTGGCCTCAATGTAGCTACGCGGCCCATCGTGCAGGATGCCCTGTTGCCGACTCTGGCCACGGTCGCGGGACCGGGCGAGATCGCCTATTTCGCCCAGCTGCGCGAGGTCTATAGCTTCTTTGACGTTCCCATGCCGGTGATCCTGCCGCGGCCGCAGCTGTGCCTGATCGAGCCGCGCGTCGAGCGGGCGCTCGGCCGGTTGCACATCGCCCTCGAAGCCCTCGCACTGACGCTCGGAGAGTCGCCCGCTGCATTCGACGCCCTCGCGCAAGGTGCCGTCGAACCGTGGGATGTCGAGCAAGCACTTCGCGACATTCGCAAACAGATGAGCGAGGCGGTCGAATTCGCCGCCGCGGGCGTGGACCGCTCCGACCCCGCCGTCGCCCGCGCGCTCGAACGGCTGCGCGATTCCGTCGCCCTTGGCGTGGACAAACTGGCCGAGCGCCAGCGTCATGCCGCCGCCGCGCGCGACCAGGACCTGCGTCGTGCCGTCGAAACTGCCCGCACGGCGCTCTGGCCCGACGGCCTGATGCAGGAACGCGCCCTTACCGTTTTCTTCCCTTTTCTCAACCTGTTCGGACGCTCGCTGATCGAACGCCTCAACGAAGCCGTCGCCATTGACCAGCCCGCGATTCAGCTCATAGTACTTTCGGCGCTGCAGAGCGCGCACCCATAAAACCTTTGAGTTTAAACTGAAAAAACAGGCCGCTTGCTTTTTTTGTTCTAACGTGGCCTTTGGCCGCAACCAAAGCAGTGCGGACAGGGGCGTATGGACAAGACAATGCGCACAGGGCGAGATGGACAGGGGAATTGGAATTTCAGTCCGCGGGCAGTGTTTTCCGGTTCTGAAAGGGCCGCCGCTGTGATTTACCAAGTCCGAAATGGTCAAAGATCAGAGGCTTTTCAGGGCTTTTAAATCTGACGCCCAAACGTTTCTTGCACATATCCCGAATTGCCCAATCCCAAAAACATGGGCGCATGCCCCCGCGGAGATTCGCTTACGCGCTCAAGCGCGGGAGCTCTGGCTTCTTGCTGCCATGCCCACGTCCACCAGAAGGCTTTCGAGCACCAATTGTGGCATGGCGATGCGGTCGGCAAGATCAAAGCGGCGGGCGATTTGTTCGAGCGCACGGACCAATCCGGGCAGCGGGATCGAGGCGCCGAGACGCCGCAAGGTTTCCGCCTGATCTTTGTTGAGCAGCAACTCCGCGGCCTCTGGTGCAATCTGTGAGACCAGAAGGTCGCGATACCATGCGAACAGAAGCGACAACGCACCAGCGAGGCTGCCCTGGCCTTCGGCCAGCTGCCAGGCTGTCCGCATGAACATGCGATAGCCTTCGCGGTGAAATGCAACTAGGGATTCGAGTGTTTGCGTTCGATGGTTGAGCAGGCCGGCAGCGATCAGCGCCAGAGCCTGGCCGGGACGTCCCTCGGCGAGCATGGCCACAAAGCGGGCGCGCTGGCGGTCGCCGTCCAGTTCGCCCACGCGGGCGACAAGCCAGTCGGCCAGCAATTCGCTTTCAATGACACCGCAGCGGATCGGCGAGCAGCGCGAGCGAATGGTGGGGACAATCATTCCCGGCCGGTCGGTGACGAGAAGGATCAACGCATGGCGCGGCGGTTCTTCGATGGTCTTGAGAAGCGTGTTGGCCGTGGCGACGTTCATACGGTGGGCATCGGAAATGAGGAGAATTTTCCGTCGGCCTTCCGATGGCGATGTGGCCAGACGTGCTTCGGCCTCATGGGCCGACTCCACGCGGATTTGCCCGCCCGGACCGCTGGGGGCGATTTCAATCAAATCGAGAAAAACGCCGCGGGCAATCTTGCGGCACGGCGGCAGGGTGCAATCGGCCCGCTCGCCTTCGGGAAAGCAATTGACCAGCTTGGCCAAAGCGAAGGCGAGACTCTTTTTGCCGACACCCGGCCGGCCATGAAACAGCAGGGCCTTGGGAAGGCGGTTGCCGGCGATCATTGTGCGCAGCAGCCGCTTCACGTGGTCATGGCCGAGAATGGTCTCGAAGACGTGCTCGCGCGGTTCGAGGATGGGGCTGTTTGTCGCCGATTTTCTGCGCTCTTTTCCCATACCCAATCTTTATGGACAACATCTTGTGCAAACTCGGAACCACAAGCGGTCTCCGACAGGCTGCTATGGCATGTCGGGATCGTCACTGCGCGCGTCGGCCGGCATGCCGGGCCGCACGGCCGACAGCGGGGATGTGGTGGCCGGCGGCTCCAGCAGCAACCGCGCTTCGATCTTGTCCAGTTCCGCGCGGTATTCGCCTGAATCGGGCAATCGGCGAACTTTTGCAATTTGGCTGAGAGCCGTTTCTTTCAACTGGGCGCGAAAGGCCGAGCCGACCGTCTGCTGCTCGGTCGCTGCGGCCAGAAACCGGATGAACTCCACGCTATGGAGCGTATGGCTGCTGTCGAAATTGATGCAGTCCACAAACGGTTCGAGACAGAGCAAGAGATTGGGATTGCGAAGCAGCTGCGGTGAATTTTCCCAATCGCGTTTCAGACGGAGCGCCTCTTTGAACCGTTTCTCCGCTTCCGCCGGATTGCGCGGTTTCGGTTCGTTCAGACTATTCAGAAGGAGTTCGAGCGCACTGGCCCGCTCACCTGCCTTGCGTCGGGGGAGCTTGGGATCGCCCTCGCTCTTGGCATCCGGCAAAACCGCGGCCGGATTGCCGGGCAGAGTCGTGTCAGGCTGCGGATGATTTCCATAGAGCACGTGAAGCACCCAGACGACGGCCAATAACCCGACGGCAGCCGCCGCCGCCAAAAGCGGGCGGAACCTTACACGGCGGACGGGAACGAGCACAGGCGTTGAGGCCGTATGGATGGATTGGGCCGGTGCCGGCGGCGGCGAAAAGGCCATCGGCTGGGCGGGTGTGGCCACATAGGTTTCTTCGGGGGGCGCGGAAGGGGCGGCAGCGGCCTCGTGGCGATAATCCGGATGCAGCAACGCTTCGCGCATCTCCTCGGCGCTCTGGAACCGCTCTTCGGGTTTTTTGGCCAAGCCCTTTAGAACCAGCGCATCGAGGCCCGGAGAAATCGCCGGATTGATCCGGCTCGGCCGCGGCGGCGGCTCCTGCACGTGCTTGAGTGCCACAGCGACCGGGCTGTCGGCCGTGAACGGCAACTCGCCCGTGAGCATGCGGTAGAGGACGACGGTCAGCGAGTAGAGATCGCTGCGCGCATCCACGGGTTTGCCGGCGGCCTGTTCGGGCGACATGAACTGCGGGGTGCCCATGGCCACGCCGGTTTGCGTGTGAATGGACGAGCCGCGCAAGTGGGCGATCCCGAAATCCATGATCTTCACCTGATCGTCGGGAAGCATCATGATGTTGTCGGGTTTGATGTCGCGATGGATGATGCCCTTGCTGTGCGCGTAGGCCAGACCGTTGGCCACTTGTGCGGCAATGTGAACAGCTTTGGCAATGGGCAGGCGTCCGGCCTCGCGCAAAACATCGCGAAGCGACTGCCCTTCGAGATACTCCATGACAATCCAAAAATCCGTGCCGTGGTCGAGAATGTCATAGACATGGAGAATGTTGGGATGACTCAGGCGGGCAATAATCTTGGCTTCCTGACAGAACCGGTTGCGGAATTCCGGGTCGTCCACCAGCGAGGCGGAGAGCATTTTCAGGGCGACAATCCGATCCAGTGAGATTTGGCGCGCCCGATAGACAATGCCCATCCCGCCGTGGCCGATTTCGTCGAGGATTTCAAATTTGCCGTCAACGACCTGGCCGGTCATTTTTGCCCCTGAACGTTTTCACCCGTTGAACTCGCGGCGGGCAGATCGCGGGCCGTGCTCGAACCCTCATAGCCCAGCACGCTGCGGCCCAGCGCCACCCACAGCCGCCGGATGGCCGGAACAAAAACCGACAGGGCCGCTGTAAGCGCGATGGCGCAGACCAGCAGAATGAGAAGGGCTTCTTGGCGGGTTTGTCCCCGCTGTCCGTTGTGTTGCCGCTTTGCCAACATGAAGTTTTCCTTTTCGTACAGGATCGAGAAAAAAAGCGTAAGGCCGGGGGGCCGGCGCGTCAAGAAAAAGGCGGCGAAGTCCGTTCGCCGCCTTTGCGTCAACTCAAACCGGCCATGGCCCTGCGGCCATTGCTCGCGGGCAAAACGCCCATGTTACGCTCGAACCGTTTCAGCCTGCTCCTTAATACGCATAGTATCCCGGCATCCACACCCACTCGCCGTCGAGGGTCTGGTCATAATGCCCCGGAACCCACAAACCCAGCGGCCGGTCGTCGGCCACCAGTGTGACATCGCTCGGATCCACATAGTCGCTGTAGCTCACGCTGTAGTCGCCATAGTCGCTGTATGTATCCGTCAGCGTGATGTGGAAGCTGAACCGCGCCGGATAGCGGAAGTAATAATACACAAACGGGGCGTCGCACCAATCCCACCATGGTTCATACACGTAGCCGCACCAGACCGGTGCCGTCCAGCCGTAGCGGACATACACAATCGGGTCGTAGAAGCCGTATACCCACGGATGAACATAGAGTCTTGGATAGGCCGGCCAGAACCATGGGGCCGCAACACAGGTGTGAATGAACGTCCTCCAACCGACATGGCCCCCGAACCAGATATCAGCGTAGTCATGATAGTGCCGCCGCCAGTGATCGCGGTAGTCGTCGCCCAAAAAGCCCGGAAATGGCGGAGGAGGCGGCAGCGGCGGAAGATGGCGGCGATGATGGTCGGGGTCGCCCGCGGCCCGCCGCACGCTGTCCACGTCCGGCACGTTCGGTGTCATCGAACGCGGCAGGTGCGGGTCTAAACTCCCGCGGTTCGACAACGTGCCGGCGACGCGCGGCAGATCGGGCCGGGCCTGTCGAATCACATCACCCGAACGGCCCGTGCCCACATCCGGAATCGTCGGTGACGGACGCGAGATTGTGCCACGGTTGGAAATGTCGGGTACGCGCGGCGACGTGCCCGTGCCGCCGGCCGCAGGCGGACGATAGCTGCGACCGGAAATGCCGGGCGTCACGTTGCCAATGTCCGGCGACCGTCCGGGCTCCACCCGAGGCGTGTCCGGTCTGGCTCCCGGAATACTGGGCGCCGACGGCCCCGTGCCACGTCGCGACAACAAGCCCGGATCGCTTGCAGAAGGTGGACCGCTGCGTGTTCCCGAATCGGGTCTTGGCAGCGAGATTGAAGGCGGGGCGGAAAACCTGCCGGGTTCGGGTCGCGCACTGATACTGCCGCTGCGGCTGGAAACACTCGGACCCGACGGCGGCCGAACAGCCGGCGCTTCCGGCAGCGAAGGCCTTGACGAACTTCCGCGGCTGGAGAGAGTCCCGCGATCCGGTGCCGAGGCAGCCATGGGGCCGCTGAGACCGGGCGACAATGTCAAACCCGGCGACGGACGGGACGGCGAGATTTGCGTCGGGCGCGGAATCGAAGGCAGAACCGTGGAACCCGAGAACGAGCCCCTGCTGCTGCGGCTGCCAGAAACCGAAGGAACACTGCTTTGCGGCAATGACGGAGCCGATACAGCCGGTGAACTGCGAGAAGGCGAAAACGAACCCACGGAACCTGATGAACCAATCCGCGGTTGCGCAAAGGACAAACTGGGCGCCGAAGGCATCGAAACCGACGGTGCGGGCGATGACGGCCGCGACAATGTCGCACCGGATGACCCTCCCGACCTGATGCTGCCTCCAGTGGAACTCCCCCGGCTCGAGCTCGACCCGCGGGAGTCGGCCCATGCCGAAAACATAATCGCCGACAGCAAAACAGTCGTTGCGATGATTTGAATTTTTTTATCTTTGATCATGGCACCTTCCTCCTTCCGGCTTCGTGCACATAGCGCTGAACGGAGGATAAGCAAAATTGAAGCCAGAGACGCCGCGCGACGCACGGCAAAAGATCCAGAACATATACTCCTCTGGGAAAAGGTGCGGATGCAACAAAATTCGCGGGCCAGTGAGTGATTGCGACGCGGGGAGGAAAAGCAGGAATCCGTGCGTTTTCGGTTCTATGTTATGTATTATCAATACATTACATTTCTTTTCCAAACGGACGCCCAACCGCGCCCGTCAGTCATCTTCAAGCCGCTCGAAGCAGCCCTCGGTCGTTTCGCCGACCGTCGGCCTAAACGTATCTTCCTTGAGCTTTGTTTGGTATGTAGTTTTTCCTAGCACACCAACATCGGGTGGAACTACCCACCGAGCGCGCCGAACGTCGTACTACCCTGAGCATAATGGTTGACAGACAATCCGTTTGCTAATGTTTGGCCCATCATTGCGAGGCCCCGTCTCTATGAGGGTTGAATTCCACGCCGACCCAATTTCAAATCTGGATAACCTGCCCATGCCTCCAAAGGGACTTGACAAAGAGAAAAGCCCTTGGCTATCTCCATTTCATACCGGCTTCGAGCAGGGACACGAAGTCCGGTTGATGTTTGTTTCGCCTTCCTTGTCTGGTTGTTTCAGCGGGATAACGGGATGCAATCCACAGTGGCCCTGCCCGCCGGAGGATTCGTGGAACGCTTTGTGAATCGCTTTGGTATTCTTGCCCTCCATGCCCTGATCTGGACATTACCGATCGGGCTGTTTGCCATTGTCGCGTCGCGGATTCTCTTTCCCGGCCTGTCGCCCTCGATCTATTGCCTGTTTGAGCAGCCGTCGGTGGGACAGCGTCTGTACTTCCAGACGGCGGTCTTGACTATCGGACTTTTGTATGTCCTTGCCGGCGGGGCGGCGGGAATGATTCGTGTGCCGCGCAATCCTGTGCTGGCTGCAGCGGCGGCCTACGGGATGTTTGTTACACTGAGCGGTCTTGCCGCACTGAGCACTGTGCTGGTTCTGAAAGAGTCGGTTTTTGTCTGGTGCTGTGTGTTGCTGGCGGCTCTGCTTGCCCATCTTAAGCTGACCCGCGCGCAATGCCGCCGCCTGCTGGTTTCCTATATCGGTATCGCCGGCATATCGGCTTTTTATGCAATATTGCAGTATTTGGGTTTGGAAATTCGGGTCGGCGAAATCGGCTATTCGCAGGACATTGCCGAAGGACGCTTCCGCGTGCTGGGGCTTCAAGGACATCCCAACTATCTGACGGCGTTCATCGGTCCGGCCTTGCTGTTGTGCCCGGGCCTGATTGTCCGCAGTTCCAGCCGAAGGCAACGGGTGACATTGGGCGTTTTGGCCCTTATCCTTGTGTTGGGAATTTTCGTGGCCGGTTCCCGAAGCGCTTATCTGGCAACGCTACTGGTCGGCGGAGGAATGGCCTTGGCGTTGTGGAGACAGCGGCCGGCGTTTCGCTTGACGCGCCGAAGTGCCGCCGGTGTCGCGTTGGCCGCTTGCGTGATCGGCCTGTTTGTCATTCCGAATCCAGTTCTGCCCCACCGGTATAGTTTCAGCCAACGGCTGTCGGACGCACGCCCCATTCAAGGCCGGTTGTATTTCTATCTGGTGGCCACGCGCATGATTGTGGATCATCCCGTGATCGGAATCGGCTACGGTCAATATGGGGTGAGGTTTTGGGAATACGCCGACGCCCTGCAGAGTGACCCGAAAAACAAGGTGTTCAATTTCATCCTCGAGGATGTGGGAGGAATCCGCGCCGACCAAACGCACAACGAGTATTTGCAAATGGCTGCGGAAACCGGCCTGCTGGGTCTGGCGGCCTTTTTCTTTCTCCTGATTGTGTTCTATGGCCGGTTGCGCAATGATTTTCGCCATCCCGAACTGGCCGATGAACGACTCATTCTGGCCGGCATTGGCGCAGGAGTCGCCTACCTGCTCGTGGATTCTCTTTTCAGTTTCCCGCTCCGGCTGGCCGGAAGCAGTTTGGTGTTCTGGCTGCTCTTGGGCATAGGCAGCCGATATGCCTGCGAGGAGAATGTGCCGGCGGGCCCGCGTCATGATATGGGATTGGCCCGCGAAACTCAAGCCGGGAAAACGGCTCGCACGGACACGCAAACGAAACGCAAGCGATAGGGCTCGATTCATGCAGAAACCCGAAGTTGCCCCGGATGAATTGCGACTGCTCGAATGGATCAATGTCCTCTTGAGCCATCGCTGGCTCATTGTCTTTCTTGGTCTGCTGTTCGGTGGCGTGGCGTATGGCTGCTGCAAGATGCTGCGGCCCCTTTACACGGCGCGGGCCACAGTCATCGCCAACCGCTACGCCGAGACGCGGTCGCTGTCCCGGTTGCTCGGCCTGAACTTTGGACGCAGCCCCGACGAAATGGCCGACGTGTTCTCGACCCTGTTCTTGTCCAGCTACTATATGGAACTGCTCCAAAGCGACCCCCTGATGCAGAAGCTGGTGGACCGCAGATGGAGCAACGGCAAGACGCTGGCCGAGATGCTGGAGTTGAAAGCGGCGGATGAGGCCGAGTTACGAAAGAAGGCGCTCTTGGCGCTGCGCCGGTCGGTCTTGAAAATCCGGCAGAACAAGCAGACCGGCATGCTGTCGGTCGAGTGCACCCTGCCCGATCCGATGGTCGCCGCCGAAATTGCCAACTGCCTCGTCAACGAGCTTCAGGCGTTTCTGGTCGCTCGACGCTCCGAGGGCACAAGCGAGTTGATCAAAGACGCGGACTCGCGCACGAGCGAGGCGGCCATGGCCTTGGCCCGTGCGGACAAAAACCTCGAAGAGTTTCGCCGCCGGAACAAAACGGTCATCTCGGCCGAGCTGCAAACGCAACTGGAGCAATTGCAGCGCGAGGTGAAGTTGCAGGAAGAGACGTTCATCAAGCTGAAGACGTCGGCCGATCTTTTGCGGCTCAGCGAGCGTGCGCAGCAAAACCTGATTGACATTATCCAGCCGGCCGAGCCGCCGCTGCGCAAGTCGTGGCCGCCGACCGCCGCCGCGGCCGTCGGCGCCGCGCTTTTCGGTTTCGTGCTGGGTGTAACGCTGGCGTTTGTTCGACACGGCATTTGGAAAATGTCGGTCGCAGGAGCGCCGGGGTATGAAGAATTCGCAGCGCACATTCGCGCCATGAATCATTATCTGCCGGGTGTGGTTTTGCTTCTGCCGCGCGGGTCGCGGCGAAAACCGCGGAGTGCTGCACACCCTGCCCCATCGAGCCTTGCGGAGGGAAGCGCGGGTGAATCGAACTTATGACATTCCCCTCGGCGCAACGGCGTCGCGGATTGTCGCCGCTGCAATCGCGGTCCTCATCCTGGCCGCTGCAGTGCTTCTTTACTCCCGCATCGCCGGAATTTATCATGTCAAACAGGCCGAAGTGTTGATTGCGCAGCGCAAGCAGGTGGACGCTCGATTGGAAACGGCGGCGGGCAATCCCGCAGAGGCCGCGCGACTGCGCACGGTACGCGCAGGGCTTTTCGAGCAAATCGAAAAACGGCTCACGCGTGCTTTGGATGCCGACCCGGTTAACGGACTGGCCTGCTGGCTTCTGTCCAACGAGTATCTGGGGCAGGCTTTGGCGATCGCCGACCTGGCCAAGGGAACGCGCGAGCAGCTTTTGCAGCGGCGCGCCGAATTGCTCGACAAGGCCGCCGAACTGGCCCATCGCGGCGAGCGGTTCTTCAACTCCGTCGGCTGTTACAAACAGCTGGCTTCGATCTATCTGCGGCAGAACCGCCCGGAGCGCGCCGAGCCGTATCTGCAAATTGTCTCGCGCATCAAACCCGACGACATCGAGGCGGTCGAGCGGCTCGGGCTTCTGAAACTCACCCTGCGCAAATGGGATGAGCTCGAAGCCCTGTGCGACCACATTTTGCAGAAACATCCGTACAGTGCCAATGCGTATTACTACAAAGCCTTCATGGCGCAGGAACGGTTGAAGGAAAACCAGGGCGACCCGGAAACCAACCGGAACGAGCTGTATATCAATGCCCGGCAGGCCTATTTGATGTACCGTCAGAAGACGGGGCAGATTTTCTTTGATGCCAGCGTGCTGGAACAGATGGTTTCCAATTTGAAACTGGCGGAGACGCGGTAACCGAAATTCGGTTGCGCGCCAAGGAGGGCACCAGTGCGAATTGCTGTGTTTGGAGTGCGCGGACTACCGGCCAAATGGGGCGGTTTCGATACGTTCGCGTCGGAGCTGTGTCCCCGGTTGGTAGCCATGGGCCATGAGGTCACGGTCTTCTGTCAGAAAAAATACAGCGACCCGGATACCCCGTCGCGGTACAAGGGCGTGCAGTTGGTGTATCTGCCGACGCTGCACACCAAGGTCACCGAGACGCTGTTTCACGAGTTTTTCAGCAGTCTGTATGCACTGTTTCGGCGGCCATACGACATTTACTATATTTTGGGATGCCGCAGCACGGTGGTCTATCTTCCCCACTGGCTGCTGCGCCGGAATTTGATTATCAACACCGACGGTCTGGATTTTGCCCGCAGAAAGTGGGGGGTGATTGGCAAGACTTGGTTGCGTTTCTCCTACTGGCTGGCGCGGCGGATTGCCGACGAATTGGTTTCCGACTCCAAGGAAATTAAAAAATACTATCTCGATCACTATGGGATGAACAGCATTTTTCTGACCAACGGGGCCTATGTGCTGGAATCCACAAAGCCGGAAATCCTGAACGAATACGGCGTCCGCCCGGGCGAATACTTCTTTATGGCCTGCCGTATCGAACCGGAAAACAACATTGACCTGATCGTCAAAGCCTTTGAACAGGTCAAAACCGATAAACAGCTTCTCATTGCCGGCGGAGCCAACTACCGCAGTGCCTATGTGGAAGAATTGCGCAAAACCAAGGACCCGCGCATCCGTTTCCTTGGCCCCGTTTATACCCCCGGCCACATCGAGGAACTCCATCTTCATTGCTTCGCGTATTTGCACGGCCATGAGGTCGGGGGAACCAATCCGTCGCTTCTCAAAGCCATGGGCTGCGGCAATCTCATCGTGGCACACGGTGTACCGTTCAATGCCGAAGTGCTCGGCGGCACCGGCATTCTGTTCGAGAAAAACATCGAGTCCATCCGCGAAAAGATTCAATACGTCCTCGAACACTACGGCGAGTTGCAACACCTGCGCCAAGCCGCTCGCAAGCGGGTTCAAGACTACTACTCGTGGGACAAAGTTGCGGCCGATCATGCCTATTGTTTCGAGGAGTTTCTCAAAGGCACGCGCAACTACCGCGAATCATTCTGAAGAGCACACCATCCACCCATCTTCTCGTTGAGGGGGCAACGATGAAAATAGCCATTATCGGCGCAGCAGGGCAGGTCGGGCAGGAATTTCTCAAACATTGCCCGCCCGACAATCTCGTACTGTGGGACATCGAAGATTTTGACATCACACAGTATGAGGCAGTGGAGAAAGCGCTGCGCAGCCGGCCGGACTTGAATGCCGTGGTCAATCTGGCCGCATTCCACAACGTCAATCAATGCGAGGAACAGCCGGCGCTGGCCTACGCAGTCAATGCCACCGGCGCGTATAATGTGGCGAAAGCCGCCGCCCGGCTGGGTCTCAAAGTCGTCTTCTTCGCCTCGGACTACGTGTTCGGGCAGGACAGAACTCGAAGAACGCCCTATGTGGAAAGCGACCCTGTCGGCCCGCTCAATATCTACGGAGCATCAAAAGTGGCGGGCGAGCATTTGGTGCGGGCGATGAACCCCAACCATCTGATTGTCCGCACCAGCAGCTTGTTCGGTGTGGTGACCAGCAAAAAGGGATGGACGTTTCCGGAGATGATTGTCAATCGGGCCCGTGCCGGCCAGCCCCTCAAAGTGGTAACCGATCAAGTCATGGCGCCGACCTACACGTATCATCTGGTGGAAAAAGTGCTGGAACTTCTGGAGAAAAACATAACCGGGACCATCCATGTGTCCAATGCCGGTGAATGTTCCTGGCACCAGTTTGCCGCGGAAACACTTGCCCTGTTGAATATGGATTATCCGATTGCGGAATGCACGTCCGACGCTTTTCCCTCGCCGGCCCTTCGACCGGCTTATTCGGTGTTAAGTTCGGAGCGGATGAAACCGCTGGGCATTGCGCCTTTGCCGCATTGGAAAGAGGCGCTGAAACAGTATCTTCAGGAGAAAGGATGGCTGCAATGAACATCGAAGGTGTGTATGTGGTGCCCTTGACGGTCCATGAGGACGACCGGGGGTATTTGTTCGAGATGATCCACAAGTCCGATCCGTTTGTGTCGGGGGCGGGTGCGGAAATCCGCCAGGTCTATTGCGTCGGCGACCGCATCGAAAAGATTATCCGCGCTTTTCACAAGCACGACCATTTGCACGATTGGTTCTGCATCGTCAAAGGCGCGGCAAAATTTGTGTTGGTGGACGACCGCAAGGACAGTCCGTCGTTCCAAAAATGCGATCAGGTTGTTCTGTCGGAGCGTTCGCCCAAGGTGTTGGTCGTCCCGCCGGGAGTCTATCACGGCTGGATGAGTCTGGAACCGGATACCATCATGATTTCGACAGCCAGCCACGAATACAACCGCGAAAAACCTGACGAATATCGGGTTCCGCCCAACCACTTCAATGCGCTGTTGGGCGGCGACCCGTGGGAAATCAAAGGCAAGTAAGACGGCCCGCGGTTCATGAGAGGCCGGGCCTGTAATCATTTTTCCGGAGAAGGAAGGACAAGGATGGCCAAAAAGATTCTCGTAGCCGGCGGGGCGGGCTATATCGGGTGCAAGCTCGTGCCTGCGCTCCTCAAAGCCGGATATGATGTGAAAGTCTTCGACAAACTCTACTTCGGCGACGAAGGCCTCGCCGCTGTGCGGGACCAAATCGAACTCGAAGTCGGCGCCCTCATTGATATTCAAGAGAAATCCCTCGAAGGTATTGACGCTGTGATCAACCTCGCCGGCCTGTCGAACGATCCCACCGCCGAATACAACCCGGAAGCCAACAAGGTCATGAACACCGACTCGGCGATCCATCTGGCGCGGCTGTGTAAAAAAATGAAAATCCGCCGCTATATCTACGCCTCTTCGTGTTCGATTTACTACAGCCTCACGCCCGACGACACGCTGCGCACCGAAGATTATCCGGTGGACCCCAAGGCGCCCTACTCGCATTCCAAATATATGGCCGAGCGCGGATTACTCCAACTGGTGGACGCCGATTTTTGTCCCGTCATGCTGCGCAAAGGAACGGTTTTTGGTCAATCCCCGCGAATGCGCTATGACCTCGTGGTGAACGTGTTCACCCGCGATGCATTTAAGAACCGCCAACTCATCCTTCACAACAAAGGGAGGATGTGGCGGCCGCTGTTGAATATTGACGATGCCGTGCGGGCCTACCTTGCCGTGCTCGAAGCGCCCGAAGATTTGGTTCGCGGCCGCATTTTCAATGTCCTCAACGACAACTACCCCGTCATTCAGATTGCCTATCAGGTGCGCCACACACTCGAAAGCAAGAAAGGCGTTCGGGTGGATTTGCAAATTCAGGAAATCGGCCCGGTCCGAAGCTACCGAGTGGACGGTTCGCTGTTTGAAAAGACCTTCGGCATCAAATTTGACACCAGCATGGCCGCCGCCATCGAAGAAATGTGGGATGCGCTCGAAGAGGGCGTGGACTACAACAATCCGATTTACTACAATTTGGCGTGGCTGGAACTGTTGCGCGATATGGAACGCCGCCTTGCGGTGATGAACTACAAGGTGTTCTAGCGAATCCCCGCGCGCGGAGCAAAAGTTATGATTGACGGAGTCAAAGTCAAACCACTCCGGGTCATTCCCGACGAGCGGGGCTGGTTGATGGAATGTCTGCGCTCGGACGACGCGGAAATGTTCGAAAAGTTCGGCCAAGTCTATGTCACCGCAGTCTATTCGGGGGTGGTCAAGGCGTGGCACTACCACAAACTGCAGGACGATCATTTTGTGGTGCTTCACGGCATGGCCAAGGTTGTGCTCTACGATGATCGCGAAGGTTCTCCCACGCGCGGCGAAATCAACGAGTTCTTTATGGGCGAGCGCAATCCCATTCTGCTGCGCATTCCCCGCGGCGTATACCACGGGTTCAAAGGCATTTCGCCCGGCGAGACGCTTGTAATGAATATCCCGACGGAAGTGTATCGCTACGACGCCCCCGACGAGTATCGTCTCGATCCGCACCAGAGCCATATTCCCTATTCGTGGGGGCGAAAGGACGGCTGAGCGCCAATGAACTTGCTTGTCACCGGCGGCTGCGGCTTTATCGGCAGCCATTATGTGCGCTATCGTCTGACCCATCACCCCGGCGACCGCGTGGTGAACCTCGACGCCCTGACCTACAGCGGCAATTTGGCCAATGTGGAGGACATCGCCGGCCGTCCGGACTACCGCTTTGTGCGCGGCTCGATCTGCGATCGCGCTTTGGTGGAGAACCTCTGCAAGGAAGAGCACATCGAAGCCATTGTCAATTTTGCCGCCCACACCCACGTGGACCGAAGCATTCTCGACGCCTCGCCCTTTGTCGAAACCAACGTCGGCGGAACGCTGACACTTCTCGACGTCGTGCGGGCGCTGCAAATCCCGCGCTATGTGCAGGTTTCGACCGACGAGGTCTATGGTGCTCTGACCGCCGACGACCCGCCGAGCGACGAACACGCCCCCTTGGCCCCCAACAGCCCCTATGCCGCCAGCAAGGCCGCCGCCGACCTTATGGTCCGCGCCTATTCTGTCACCTATGGCGTGCCGGCGGTTATCACGCGCTGCACGAACAATTACGGCCCCTGTCAGTTTCCGGAAAAGCTCATCCCCCTGATGATTATCAACGCCTTGAACGACAAACCGCTGCCCGTCTATGGCGACGGCCGCTATGTGCGCGACTGGATCTATGTCGTGGATCACTGCGAAGGGATTGACTTGGCCCTGCAAAAGGGCCGGCCGGGTGAGATCTACAATTTCGGCGCGTCCAACGAACGCATGAATCTCGAAATTGTCGAGCGAATCCTCGAGGTTCTGCACAAACCCCGCTCGCTCATCCAGCATGTCAAAGACCGGCCGGGACACGACCGGCGGTATGCGCTGAACTCCAGCAAGGCCCGCACCGAACTGGGATGGGCACCGCGCCACGATTTTGGCGCGGCCCTCGAAGCGACCATTCGGTGGTATGTCGAGCACCGCGTGTGGTGGGAAGCGGTGATGACCGGCGAATATCAGAAGTATTATGATGAATGGTATGGGGGGAGATAAGCAGGCAAGAACGGAGCGGGCAGCATGGACAAAATGGACAAGCTGGGCGGGGCGGATAGGGTGAAGAGAAAGGGCTTTTTGCCCTCCGACCATCTTGTCCACATAATCCATGTCGTCCGCCCCGTCCATTCGTCTCGCTCCTTCAATCCATCATTGTTCCAATGAGGCCAGCCTCATGAAAGCGCTCGTTCTCAGCGGCGGAAAAGGAACCCGGCTTCGGCCCATCACCCACACAGGGGCCAAGCAGTTGGTGCCCGTGGCCAACAAGCCGATTCTGTTTTATGTGTTGGAAAACATCGCCCGCGCCGGCATTCACGACGTCGGCATGATCATCAGTCCCGAAACCGGCGAGGAAGTCAAACGCACGTGCGGCGACGGCTCCCGCTGGGGCCTTGCCATTCACTACATCCTGCAGATGGAGCCGGCGGGTCTTGCCCATTGTGTTAAGATCGCGCGCGAGTATTTGGGCGACGAGGACTTTGTCCTCTATCTCGGCGACAATCTCATCGGCGGCGGCGTAACCGGTCTGATTCAGCGGTTTCACGCCTCGAACGCCAAGGCCGCCATCCTGCTCAAACAGGTTAACAATCCGTCCGACTTCGGCATTGCCGAGATTAGCCCGACGGGAAAAATCCTCCGCCTCGTCGAAAAACCCCCCAATCCCCCGTCCGACCTTGCGCTGGTCGGCGTCTATGTGTTTTCGCCGGCCATCCACAAGGCCGTCGAAGCAATCAAGCCGTCGCGGCGCGGCGAACTCGAAATCACCGACGCCATCCAGAAACTGGTCGAGTGGGGCGAGCATGTGGACAGCCAGATTCTCAACCATTGGTGGCTCGACACTGGCAAGAAGGACGACCTGCTTTCGGCCAACACCGTGGTGCTCGACGAATGGATTCAGCACGACATTGCCGGCGAGGTGGACAAGGAAAGCCGCATCAGCGGCCGTGTGGCAATCGAGGCCGGTGCGCGCGTGACCGCTTCCACCATTCGCGGGCCGGTCGTGGTTGGCTCCGGTGCGGTCATCGAGAACTCCTTCATCGGCCCTTATACGAGCATCGGCCGCGGCGTCCGAATCCTCCGCTCGGTAGTTGAGCACAGCGTCATCTTGGACAATAGCGAAGTGCGCGAAGTAGACCGGTTGGAGGACAGCCTGATCGGGCGCGGGGTGGTGGTGGCGAAAGGGCATCGGCGACCGGCCGCTTTTCGCCTTATGGTCGGCGACGATTCCGTCGTGGAAATCTGAACAGACTCGACGAAAGTGCGACTTTGGCTTGACAAACGGCGATCGGCCGCCGCATCTTATCCAAATGATGTTGGTTTGTTCGATATTCTTACACGCGAAACATTGACCACAACCTCGAAGACATCTATTTGAAAGTTTATCTTGTGAGAGAAGTGGAATGAAAAAAGCTCTGCACGCTTGTCTGATACTCGCTCTGGTGGGATGTTGGATTGCTCCAACAGCCGCTCAGCAACCGCCCGTAACGCAACCCCCTGCAGCACCACCGCCCTCCGCTCCGGGACCGCCCGCTCCCACGCCCACGGCCGCTCCTCCGTCGCCCAAAGTCGAGGAATCCCTTGCCGTCATGCTCCCGGAACTTCATGTGACAACCGATGTTCTCAAGCCCTACGGCTATGATGTCTTCCAAGGCCAGATCGCCATCACCGAAGGGCCGGTGGATGAAGAATACCTTGTGGGGCCGCGCGACGAGCTTTTGATCGAAACTTGGGGCGAATACAAGAAGCGCTGGCCTGTCCGCGTCAGCGAGGACGGCTTTATTGATCTGGAAGATGAGGAACAGCGTGTGTTTGTCAACGGACGCACGCTTCTGCAGGTCAAGGACGACGTGACACGCAAGCTGTCGGAAACGCACGCCACGCTTTTCAATTGGGAAAAACCCAGCGAGTCGAAAGCATGGGTCGAAGTCCGCGCGATGCGTGTCCGCCCGCTGTTGGTCTATGTGACAGGCGAAGTTTTCAAACCGGGAACATATCCCATCCAGTCCACCGCCGCATCGCTGATTAATGTGCTGACCAATGCGGGCGGAATCTTGCCAACCGGCTCGCTGCGCAACGTACGCGTGAGCCGGGCCGACGGGACGTCGGAAATCTACGACTTGTATGATTTTCTGATTCGCGGAGAGACGCGGCCGGTGAAAACCCGCCTGAAATACGGCGAAACCGTCTTTGTGGACATCAAGCGCAAAAGCTGCGCCATTCGCGGCTATGTCAAGCGCCCGGGCATCTATGAAATGACCGACAAGGAATCGCTGCGCGACCTTATTTACTACGCTGGCGGGCCGCTTCCCGGCGCCTATCTGCGCCGGGTGCAGATCATCCGCCGCGCCATCAACGAAAGCACCCGTGCCCTCGATGTGGACTACACTACGCTTAACGACGCCGGAACCACCTTCCCGCTCATGGACGGCGATGTGGTGCAAATCCTGCAATCCGTCGAGGACGAATACATCGTCACACTCGAAGGCGGCGGTGTCTATCGCCAAGGCATTTATGAGTATCGCGACAAGATGACTCTGGCCGACCTGATCGAAAAAGGCGAAGGGCTGCGCGGCGAAGCCTATCTGGCCAAAGCCGACCTCATTCGCACACGGCCCGACAAAACCAAAGAGCTGACCAGTTTCTCGCTGACCCAGCTGTATAAATGGGACCCGGCCACCGGCAAAATGGTCTACTCGGCCAAGCCGGATCATCCGCAGAATTTCCGGCTCCAGCGCCAGGACAAGGTCATCATCTACTCCTATTATGACATTATCGGCCGCGACAAGAAAGTGACCCTCGAAGGTCATGTCAAAAAACCGGGAGAATATACCCTCGCCGAAGGCATGCTCCTGTCCGCCTTGCTGCGCATTGCCGAGGCGGGGTTCGACGACCCGGACTGGCGCAAGGCGACGTATCTGGAGCGCGCAGATTTGTTCCGAACCAACCCCAACGATCTTTCCATTCAGGTCATCCCCGTCCATTTGGGGCGTCTTCTGGACGGCGACCCAACGGCAAATATTCCGCTCCAAAGCCTCGACCGGTTGGTTGTATATGAATACAAGGATTTCTACCCCGATGCTTATTTCACCATCAACGGCGCGGTGCGCGCACCTGGCCGCTACAAACTTGCCACCAATGCCACACTCGACGATGCCATCGTGCTGGCCAAGGGTTTGCTCGATGAGGCCTACAAATACGAGGCCGAGATTATCCGCACCTCGCCGGCCAGCGTGACCCTGCAGGAACCGGCCAAGATCTTCACCCAGCCAATCCGCGAAGATTATGCCACAGCGCCCCGCGCAACCGGCTTCCGGTTGATGAAAGACGACCAAATCTTTATTCGTACCGTTCCCGGCTGGGAGAAACCGCGTACCGTCAGCATACGGGGCCAAGTGCAATTCCCCGGCGACTATGTCTTGGCCGGCGCAGACGAACGCCTGTCCAGTCTCGTGGGCCGTCGCGCCAAACTGAAGGATACCGCTTGGCTGCCCGGCGCCGTCTTCACGCGCCTTCTCGACGCCGAGACCACACCGCCCATGCGCGTTCGTGTCGCCGTGGACCTAAAGCAGGCGCTGGCAAAACCCGGCAGCACGGCCGATCTGATCCTGCGCAACGGGGATGAACTGCATATCCCCATGAATCCGATGACCGTCGAGGTCAGGGGTGCTGTCCATGTACCCGCCACATTGCAATACGAAGAGGGGCGAACGGTGGACTATTACATCAAGCGCTGCGGCGGGTACCGTCGCGACGCCCTGCGCAGCAGCACGCTGATTCTGAATCCCGACGGGACGACCACCCGGCGCGGCTGGGGGTGGTTTGGGCCGCGGCCTCTTTCCGGCAGTGTGATTGTGGTTCCGCCGTATTCGGGCGAGATCGAGCCGGGAACGGTTCTCGTGCGCGCCCCCGAAGTTGCCGGCACCATCCCAACCTATCTGGTGCAGGTTCCGCAACCGAAGGTCACCCCGCCGCCGGTCAGTCTGCCCGAAATCCTGCCGCGCACAGGTGCCGCGCCTTCCACGGGCGGTTTGGTTGTGCAGTATGTTCTGGCGCCGACGACGGCTTTGCCGACCACCGGCACGTTGTCGCCGCGCATGATGACACCCGGTTTCCCGCCCGCGCGTCCCGGCGTCCCGGCAGCGCCACTGCCCAAACAACCGGCTTTTACGATCCCCTAGCCGCACGGGGCAGGCCCAAACCGGAGAATACGAGGGTCTATGCAGTCCAAAGGCGCCATAGACTGGGTTGCAGTAGCACAGAAGGTGCGGTTTGCCTTGTTGCCGACGGCTGCGCTGCTTCTTTTGTTCTATGCCGGTGTACTTGTTCTGCCCGTGTTTGTCCGCAGTCTGGCGGCCCGTAGTCTGTATAATTACCGCGAGCTGTCCGCGGCGGCTGCGGCCGAAGGCAACTATGACGAGGCCGTGGCGGTCATCGAGCGTGCGGCGCGCGAAATTCCCCGCGATATTTATTTCGAGCGGCCCGAATTCATGTATGAACGCATCGGGCGCATTCGCAAAGACCAGGGCCGACTGGCCGAAAGCCTCGATGCTTTTCTCACGGCCCAAGCCCACTTCTTCCGTAAGATCGAATTGCAGGGCTATCTGCCGCCGCCGCGGCTAATCCGCGAGATCATTGACGCCTATTTCGAGGTCGGCAACTTCGCCGGCGCCTATCACGAAGCCCGAAGCGCCATGGACATGTATCCGCCCATGAAGCAGCAGTTTATCAAGGCCCACACGCTGCACGTCATGGAAGACCCCCGCATTATGCGCGACCTCGGATTGCTCGAAGCCAAACTGGGCCAGACGGCCTCGGCAATCGCCCGGCTGCGCCAGAGCCTTATCCGCGACCCCCGGATCCCTGAGAGCCATTACTGGCTCGGCCGCTTCAACGAGGAACAGGGTCTGCACGAAGCGGCCATTGCCGACTATCGCGCCGAACTGGCCAACCACCCTTTCTCTGAAAACGCCTACAGCCGCTGGATTGCCGTCTGCGAAACCCTTAAACAGGACCCGGCTTGGCCCGTGACCGATCGCAACACCATGCGGAATCGGGCGCTGGCGCAGTTTGTCAACTCTCTGGACCCCTACGAACCGGTGGTGTCGCTGTTCGGCGTGGGCTCCGTCTATGAGCAATCCTTCACACTAGCCGAGCCGGGCAACGTTCTTTGCAGCATTCTGGCCCGCAGCACACCGTGTCAGGGCCTGTATGGATGGATCGAGTTCGTGCTCGACGGCCGGCACGTTCAGACCGTGTATATGGACAGCCGCGATGTGGTGGGATATGATATTCGGCTGCCGAACGTCGAGGCCGGACGCCACACGTTCCGGATCGAAAACCTGTCGGACGCCATGGATGCCACGGGCGACCGAAATGTGTTTATTTACGGCGTCCGCTTCTATCGCCTCCCGTGAGTGCGGGATTTTATTGCTGCGGCCGCACCCTTCGCGCCAGTCCTTGCCACCCTGCTCAAAGAGACCGCCCATGACCGCCCATCGCACGGAACAGGAAAACCAGTTGTTGCACGACCTTGTGGCGCGCTATTCGCCTTCGGGCAACGAGCGGCCCGCCGCAGAATTCCTTCTCGACACCTTTCGGCACTGGGGCTGGAAGGCGCACATGGATCAGGCGGGAAACGTGGTCGGCGAAGTGGGTAACGGCGCGCCGACCATTTGCTTCCTCGGCCATATAGATACCGTCGCGGGCGAAATCCCTGTCCGTCGCGAAAACAACATCCTCTACGGCCGCGGCAGCGTGGACGCCAAAGGGCCTCTGGCCGCAGCAGCCTGCGCAGCCGCGCGATTACCACGCCAACCGGGCAAGCGAATTGTCATTGTCGGGGCGGCGGGCGAAGAAGCCGCCGGCTCTCCCGGCGCCAGTTTTTTCGTCCATTGCCTAAAGCCCGATTTTGCCATCATCGGCGAACCCAGCCGCTGGGACCGCATTACCATCGCCTACAAGGGCAATCTGCACTTCACCTATACGCACCGGGCCCCGCGCGTTCACGGGGCCGCCGAGGAACTGTCCGCCGCCACCCGCGCCGCTTTCTTTTTCGTGCGGTTGCATGCCCACGGCGACAGCGAGGCCGAGACCGGATCGGCCTTCGACGCCTTGCGCGCCAACATCCGCTCGTTCAACACCGTCGCAGGGGAATTCGAGGAAACCGTCGCCATGACGGTGGACATGCGGCTTCCGCCCTCGATGAATCCCGAGGAATTGGAACGGATCATCCGCGCCGAGGCGGGCGATGCCGAAATTGCAGTCGCCGAGAAACTGCCCGCGGCGGTCTGCGACAAGAATTCACATTTGGTCCGGACAATGGTGGCGGCAATCCGGCAATGCGGCGGCCATCCCCGCTTTGTCCGCAAAACCGGCACGTCCGACATGAATGTTGTTGCGCCCGTCTGGCAGTGCCCCATGCTTGCCTATGGACCGGGCGATTCGGCCCTCGACCATACGCCGAGCGAGCATATTGACTTGGACGAATACCAGCGCGCAATCGCAGTGCTCGAAACCGCCTTCCGAAAACTATGACGGGTTTTCTATTGGCCGTCCTTGCCCATGCTTCGCTGGATTGCCCATATAGATATGGACGCGTTCTTTGTGGAGGTTGAGCGCCGGCTCGACCCGTCGCTTGCGGGCAAACCGATTATTGTCGGCGGCGATCCCGACGGCCGGGGCGTGGTGGCCGCCTGTTCCTATGAAACGCGCCGGTTCGGCGTGCGTTCGGCCATGCCGCTCCGACGCGCGAAACAGCTCTGTCCCGACGCACTCTTTCTGCGCGGCCATCCTCAAGCCTATGCCGACTACTCGCGCCGCGTTCGCGCGCTGCTTCAATCCTACACGCCGCTGGTCGAAATGGCCTCCATTGACGAGGCCTATCTCGACCTCACGGGCACCGAGCGGCTTCACGGCCCGCCGCCCGAGGCGGTCGGGCGCATTCTCCACCGCATCCGCAGCGAGATCGGTCTGCCCGCCTCAGCCGGACTGGCCGCCAACAAACTGGTTGCCAAGGTCGCCTGTGACACCGCCAAACCGTCCGGCTTCTGCGTCGTGCCCCACGGCACCGAGGCCGCCTTCCTCGCTTCACTTCCGATGCGCCAACTTCCCGGCATCGGCCCCAAGCTCGAAGCGCAGCTGTCCCGCTACGGCATTGCTACCATCGGCGATATTGTTGCTCTTGGCGAATCCACTCTGCAGACGCTGTTTGGCCCCGGCGGCAGCGATTTATATTATCGGTGCCAAGGAATGGACGACTCGCCCGTTCAACTCGCCTATGAAGCCCGGTCCATCGGCCATGAAACCACATTCGAGCAGGACACCGGCCATCGCCCGACACTGGAACGCACGCTGTCCTATCTGGCCGAGCGGGTCGCCCGGCGCCTGCGCCGCCATCGCCTGCGCGCCCGGTGCGTCACGCTCAAACTCCGTTATGGCGATTTCCAAACCGTCACACGCCGCATGACGCTGGCCGAGCCCACCTGCGACGACCGCGAGATTTACGCTGCCGCGCGTTGTCTGCTCGACCGCGCATGGACCCGCCGCGCATGGCTTCGCCTGCTCGGCATCTCAGCATCCGGTCTGACCGATGCCCAATGGCAGATGGACTTGTGGGCCGGCGAAACGGAAGAGGCGCGCGCCGCACTGGCCGCCGCCATTGACCGCATCAAAGGCCGCTACGGATTTGATGCCATTCTCCGCGCCCGCTCCTTCCATGGCGACGGTGGCGCGGCGAAAAAGGAGATGCCCTCCGGCTAAGCGGCTCACAAACCGGCGCGGGCCAACTGTTCGCCCACCCAGCGGAGCGGCCGACCGATCACGATGACCGGAACATCGTGAAATCCTGCATCCAAAACCGTGACCGTGCCCGTAGCCATCCAGTAGAATCCCACGCCCGGAATGGCAAAGCCATAAGCGCCAAGCCCGCGCAGCCAGTCCATGGACTGCCCGCCGCGGCCGGCCGGTCCGCCCATACCGGGCCGCGGTCCGCCGAAATAGGAATCGCCGCCGACCAGCCGATAGCCTGCCGTGCACAGCCATACCGGCGCGAAAAACATCTGTTGGCTGGCAACAAAAGGAATGTCATAGAGACCGTGGCCGTCGGCGTCGTAGTGCGGCACGCGGAAGCTGTAAAACACGCTTTCGTTGGGGTCGCCGCCAACATCGAACGTCGGCTCGGCCAGCAGGTCGGCAATCCGGCCGGTCTGCCGATACACGCTTCCCGGCATTGTGGCGGTCTGACACCCTGCGGCAACAAGCACCAGAATGAGCGCAAGCCGTTTCATCTTGGACTTCCGTTGCGCGGGCCTGCTATCCGAACAGTTTTTTCGCCAGTTCGCCGACGCGCTTGCCCAACGCCTCGCACTGCGGGCTGCTGCGCCGGTCGGGCCCGCCGATGGCCACCGGGCCATAGTGATCGCCGTGCGCCGTCCCTTGAACGATCATGCCGTGAATCAGAAAGGCGTGAAGGATGTCGAGGAGCGTGGTTTCATTGCCGCCGCCGATGTTGCCCGACGACGTAAAGGCCCCGCCGATTTTGCCTTCCAGCTGTCCATGAAACTCAACGCTTTCATCGAGCAATTGTTTCATTTCGGCGGCCATGCCTCCATAATAAGTCGGCGAACCGAAGATCAGTCCGTCGTATTGCTTGAGGTCGGCAGCGGAAACTTCCGAGAGAGGTTTGAGAGTCACCTCGGCGCCGGTCGAGCGTGCGCCCTCGGCCACCAGCTCCGCCATTTTGGCCGTGCTGCCGGTCCGTGAATAGTATGCCACCAGAATCTTGGCCATGATTGTCCCTCCTTCATGCGGGTTGGGCTCCTATACAGGCAACACGCCGAAACTTAGAATAGCGCACCTTCCCGCCGCAACGAGAATCTATACCTAACATGGCCTTTGACCACAACATACCCACGTTTTGCGACGTGAGATTTTCGCTTTCGTCCCCTGCGTGGAGCTTCACCGCTGCCGCGGTCAACGGGCATCTCTCACGCGAAAAGAGAAAAGCCGGTATGGAAAATGTGCGGAGAGCAGAATCACATCTGCGGGCGCGGGAGAATCTCGAACAGATGCATGCCCGACAGCGACACGGCAGGCCGAAGCCGCGGATGTGCCGTGATCATCCGAAAACCATCCGGGTCGGCTTGTCCCGGTTTCCATAGATCGAAAAACCTCGCCCGCTCCGCCGCCGAAAAGCGCGGCAGGAAGTAATCCGCCTCATACTTGATCAACTCGGCGTCGTTGTAAAACACCCAGCGCGTCTTCTCCGCCAGCAGGCGGTCCAGCAACTCATCGTTATCGCGCGTCTGACGAATGTAGTGCAGAATCAGCGGCGTATCGAACCAGTCGGCGGCGCGCCACGCCACCGGACAGTGGCAGCCGCGGTATTCACCGACAAACAGCACGCTCTCGCCCTCTTTCACGTGGTCCGGCATCATCTGGAACACCGCATAGGGCGGAAAGGCCTGTCGGACATAGTCGTGGCGCGACTGCCGGCCCAGCCACCACGCCGCAGGCGACGGCTTTTGCGTGGTCTTATGAAAAATAAACCGCGCCGACCACTCCCAATTATACATGCAGCCGGCCAGAAGGACGACCGTCGCGCCCCGCGCCACCGCCGGCGATGTCTGTGCCACCAGCGCAATGGCATACACCATGAGCACCGAAAACGCCCCCAAGGCCGGAATCAGCAGGCGGTTGCTCTGATAGGTCGCATACCAGAGCGCGCAATAGGCAAAGGTAAAAAACACCGTAAGACGCAGCGGGCCCGTGCGCGGCGTGCGGTGTTTCATGTCCATCAACACACGAAGCAGAAGCGGTAACCAGAGCAAGTAGAGCGGCCCGAGGAAATGGTCTTCGTAGCCGGGATGCTTGCCGGGAATCAGCCGCCAGAACACCGTCGCCTCGAACGGTGTAAGAACAACATGGCGCAGGGTTTCGCCGAAATGCCGGTCATGGCGCGGATGAAATCCTTTGAGGCTGGACTTGTCCATGTAGAACTGCGCGTTTTCCCTGCTCCACTCGCCGCCACCGAAAACTCCCCACGCCAATGGATAGACAGGATTGCCGGTAAATAGGACGTTTTTAATCATCCACGGCGAAGCCAATGCCAGAGCGACGCACCCGATGAAAATGCAGCTGCGAAACCAAAACCGAAAGTCCCGTTGTAGATTGCGGGTTGTGGATTGCGGACTGAAGTAAAATGAGGGCAGCTCGATTAAAAGAGCGACGGGAACCGCCGCCAGCATGGCCAGCATGGTGTATTTGGTGCCGAGAAGGAATCCGAGGAGACAGGCGGCGACCAATCGCCAGAACCTTTTCCCGGCGCACTCGGCCGTGCGGTGCCAGCGCGCCAGAGCGTAGAGCATTGCCAGAAAAAACAGCGCGGTGCCAAGATCAATAAACTCCCACGCGCCTGTGATCAATGCCGTCGGCGTGGTCCAGAAAACCAATCCACCCAAAAGCGGCAGAGCGCGGCCGAGACCGGCGTGCATTGCTTCCGTCCCGCAATGGTTTTCGCCCTCTCTCATTCCCTCCAGAAGCCGCGCGGCCAGCAGGGCTGCAAACAACCCGCAGAGAACGAAACATGCGAAGTGCATCATCTTGGCTGCCATGTCGCCGGCCAAGCCCAACGCCAGAGTGAAGAGCATTTCGATCAGAAACGGAAAGTTGGTGAACGCGTTAAAGGGCAGATACACGATGCGGCCTTCGCGCAGCCAAACCTGCGGCGCCGCCATATGATAGCGCAACCCGTCGGACTGAATGGCCGGCGTCAGTGCGTAAAGCAGCCCCAACACCAATGCCGACGCGGAAAGAACCGCCGCCACCCATTCCGCCCATCCGCGGGGCCGGCGCAACGGCTTTTGGCGCAAATCGTGAAACCAATCTCCCAACACAGGCAGCGAAAGAAGCGAAGCCACGATTAGAGCTGCGGCCAACACCACCGGTCGCAGCAGTCCCGCCGCCCCGATGGCCAGCACGGCAAGGCCCCATGCCCCCATGCCGAGCGCCGTTGCAACGGCCAACTTTTCTAATGCTGACATAAGGACACATGGCGATGCGCCTTGGCTGTTGCGCGCCCCCAGAGCCTTTGCCATCCAAAGGCCCGTTCCGAAAAACACTGCAACCGCCCAAATGGAAAATGCCAGCGCCCCCACAATCTCCAGCGGCCAGCTGTGAAACGAATGCACCGTTAGAGAGAATTGAATCGAGCGCGGAATGGCAAGGAAAGCATCGGGGGATGCCAAAACCCCTGGATTGACGGATAGAAAGAAAACTCCGGCTGCGGCCATCCAGCCGAAGACCACCAATGCGGTCAGGACTGCGTTGAGTTGTTTCATACCGATGGGTTAGCTGCCGATTCTGGCACCGCGCGGTTTGGTTTTCGCAAAAACAACTTCGCCGCAGCTCGATAGTGCAGTCAAGACCCAAAGGCGCGCGGTTGACAGGGGCCTCGGTTTTTTGGCAAATCTCCGGGCGGGCTAAAAGCAGATGTCGGACCGGCGACGGTCCGACATCTGCGTGATCCTTTGTCTCTTGGTGAATCAATTTGACGGGGTTTCTATCTGTTGCCTATCGGGTATGGCGTCGCAGTAGGACCATTACTGTCGGAACTTCCAACGGACCGCCGACACCTTCGACATAATCGGCGAATAAGGGAACCCATTGCGCAACCCATAATTATACCACACGTCAATCGTGCCGGTTCCCGAATACCCGCGCTCGATATAGCATGCTCCGTAGAGGATACCATTACCGGTTCCCGCAAAAGAGCCTTCGAGCACCAGAAGGCCATCCATGAAGACTTTCCCGTCTGTGGTGTTGCGCAAACCGTCTTCGCGCACCATCGGAATCGGCGGGATGCTGCCGGTGCCCAGACCGCTCATATCGAGGTTGGCGCAAATGTAATACAGCCCTTTCCAATTAATCCCGCTGCCGCTGACCTTAATGGTCGGCAGGGGAGTGGACGGCGTCGGTTTGACTCCGGCGATTGTATCCACCATGACTACATCATACTTAATATCGCTCCAATTGCTGCGGTTGGGTGCGACACCCGATACATTCAGCGCTTCAGGAGTGACGCGATGGGAAGCGGCCACAACGCCGTCGCGGTAAAGATTGCCGTTGGCGTCCACCACGAAATACCGCCCTTTGCTTTTGGCAATGCTCTTGATCAGTTCGTAATCATAACGAGGCCACTTGAGCGTGGCCTTTTGATACATCATTTGGCCATAATCCGCTCCAATACCGCCATAGGCCACGGCATCGCAGGGCATGTTCAGGGTTGTGATTTTGGGATTGACGATGGTGCCATAAGTTCCCGCTGCAGTGGGTTTGCCCCACTTGGTCGCCTGCCAGTTGGACGGGAATTCGATTTGTCCTTCCGTGCGATACTTCTTGTAGGGGTCTTGGGTCTGGTTGTCACCCATTTGCGATTTATTGGGCATTTGGATGTTTGACCGCGACCAGACTTCACCCCAGTGGACCTTCAGGTTGCCTCCAAAGGCCGTGTTGGCGTAGCTCATGATGGCAGCCGGCGCGCCTTGTAGCGGGTCGAGCGAAGCCGGCAAGGTCAGATACACCTCAGCGATCTTGGTGTTGCCGCTGCCAGCCGCCCGCCCCGTGCTGCGAACAATGCAGAGC